>JANMNR010000445.1:0-4143 GCA_031368325.1 Pirellula sp. | reverse complement strand
TATTGCTACATTCTCGCGCGACTCGCATGCCTAATCCACGCCGCCAACGTTCATTCTGAGCCAGGATCAAACCCTTCACTTTGTATGCTTAGACCAACATCAAGACTGCTCCGCTTTCGCCTCACAATCTCCACATCGGCCATGACTAACTTTGTTTGGTTTTTGAAACCGGTCGGTGACCTTGGTCATTTGGTCACCTAAATTTTCAAATCATAAAACTCATCAGGTAATCGACGTTTGCTAATAAACGTCAATTTAAAAACTCATCCACCAGATTGTCAAAGATCAATTCCACCAGGTGCAGCTAAGAAGCTAACAACCACTCTTTCGAGTTGTCGCAGCGACCTAACTGCCATTCAGGTGGGAGGACGAGTGTAACCGAGATTGGCGATCGATGTCAAGTCGACAGGGCATTTTTTTCGACGCTGAATAGCGACGGCTAAATAGACTACCATGTTTAATTCCACGACCGTTCCACCCATTTCTTCTGGAGTTTCCCATGATTTTGAAACAAATCTATCCCTTGAATCGCCGCTCTTTCCAAGCGGCATTTTTTTTCGCCGTCCTTTTTGCAACCAACGTTCAATCTCAAGAATCTGCTCCCCAACATCGACTCTCTGCCTCTTGCTGTTCGGATGCAGGCCTGTTGATCTGCTCGACTTGCCGTGAAGCAGCGGGACTTGCACCCGTCCTGACCCCCGGAAACACGGAGGGGCGAATCCAGTCGGAACCTCGCAAACCTACAAAACTGACAAGCTTTACGACAGCTAGCCCCAAAACGGATGTTCGTGACGAAAACGAAAGGAAACAGGACAGGAAAAAGTCCACTGGGAAAAAAAGAATTACAGGGGCACAGACTCGCACAATCACCATCACGAAGAGTCCACACCACCCGTTCATCCTGAGGTTCTAGAATTGCTCCGCAACATGAACCGAACCCTCAAATCCATTGAAGCAATAGCTCGCAGGGACACCGAAAGCAGCTTAAGACGTCCAGCGCAGCCGTTTCAGCAAATGCAGCAGATGCCCCAAATGTTTAACCCCGTGATGCCTGGTCCTATGATCCCTGGGCCACAGATGCCTTCGCAATCGAACGAGGACCGAAAGCCAAGTTGGCCAAAGAACAGGCCCTTTGGCCAGGGCCCAATGTTTCAAAATCGTGGGAACGATGGTCCAAGGAACGATGGTCCAAGGAACGATGGTCCTAGGAACGATGGTCCTAGGAACGATGGGCCTAGGAACGATGGTTCTAGAAACGATGGTCCTAGGAAAAATTAGGGGCAAAAGACGGTAAAGAACGAGCCCGATTATCCGATTATTGTGGCTGAGGTCGAATGGTCTTACTACAAGGTTTTTTACGAAGTGGCAAGTATCCTTGCCACGCTTTAGACTTTTCTTTGATCTGGTGCAATTTCGAGTTGGCCCTCTGAACTAGTTCTTCGAATCCCCCAATTTGATTTCGGTTAACACGGTTTTCCATTCAAAGTTCTCGCTGAATACTGTGGGCGGCAGGCTCGTTTGGATTCGTGGATTGGGGCCGTCTGAACCGTGCCTCCCTGTGCAACTTTCTTTTCGGGGGTGAACGACAACACGAATCAACCGGGCGGCCACGCTAACGGTCGTCCACCCAAAACGTGATAATGAATGTGCCCTACCGATTGGCCGCCGTCGCGACCGCAGTTCATCACCACGCGATAGCCCGACTTGTGAAGATCGAGAATTCTTGCCACTTTCTGAGCCACGATTTGCAAGTGACCTAACAGATTTGCATCCTCCTCGGTCGCATGCTCCAGCGAATCGATCTGTCGTTTTGGTATAAACAAAACATGAACCGGTGCTTGGGCGTTGAGATCATGGAACGCCATGCTCACATCGTCTTCGTACACAATTTTGGCAGGGATCTCTTTTCGGACGATCTTCGAAAAAATGGTCTCAGGCATAGGGCTATTCCTCGGAAAGGCTGTTGACGGTGACTGGTTTCCTTTTGAGCGTTTGGCAAGCTGAAATCTACCAAAGGTTCAACGGTCTACCTTCTGTACGATGGTTAACAATTGATTTGCCGGCACTTTCGTCAGTTCCTCGGTTTTCCCATCCGACCAACGAATTTCGATCTTCGGCGCTGAGGTTGCCATTCCCAGCCCAAAAGAAAGGCGCTGTCCATAGCTACTCTGATACCCTCGACCGCTATGCACTTCGTCCGTTAGTGTTTTGCCGTCCAGAAACACTTGAACTCGAGATCCAGTCGCGTCCCGACAAGCGGTTCTTCCCACCAACTGAATTTGTAACCAATTGTTCGACGATGCCGTGTCGTTCTTGATTACCGTTGGTGTGGTCGATGAATTCAAGACCACGAGATCGATATCCCCGTCGTTATCAAGATCTTCGGCGACATTGCCGCGACTGCTTTCCACGGGCAATAAACCACTACCGACCGTTGACGAAACATCTTTGAATCTTCCATCGATATTCAGTAAAAAGGAGTTCGCCACCTTCCATGCAGTGTTTTTGATCCAAAGGTGGACATTCGTATCGACATGACCATTGGCGACGAACAAGTCTTTGTCGCCATCGTTTTCAGCATCGAAAAAAGAAGTACCCCAATTCGCATGGGGTTTCATGCGCCCCCCAGCACCAGTTGCCACAGTAACATCGCTAAAGTTGCCCGCTCCATCGTTTCGATAAAGCACCGGAAACTCATTGCTAAACGTAGTCGTGTATAGTTCGATGGAACCGTTGTTATCAATATCAGCCGCGTCGACTCCCATGTTGCCGTTTCGTCGACCATCGAATGAAAATGCTACCCCCCTTTGAATCCCCACTTCGGTGAAGTTGCCTTTTCCGCCGTTGAGTAAAAGCAAGTTGCGATCGAGGTCGTTGACTACGATGACGTCGCTGTCGCCGTCGTTGTCAACGTCGGACGCAATCACCCCCATTGATGTGGTACGTATTTCCGAAATGCCGCTCTCCCGTGTCCAATCGGCAAACGTACCGTCTCCTTCGTTGTGAAAAAAGAAGTCATTTTCGGGTTCGAAATCCAAAGGGCCGGGATAAATTGAATTGCCCTCGGTTGTGCGTTTGACATTTTTCTCAACCGGCGCTCGAACATAATTCGAAGCGTACAAATCAAGTAAACCATCCCCGTCTGCATCGAGAAAACATGCTCCAGCGCCAAGCTCCAACCGACTGACTTTGGCCGTCTCGGTAACATCGGAGAACGTGCCGTCTCCATTGTTGCGAAACAGACTATCCGCCCCATAATTGTTAACAAAGATATCAGAAAAGCCATCATTGTCGTAGTCAGCAACGGCAACTCCGGTGCTAAAGTTTCGGTCGTCTGCGCCGCTCCACTCGGTTACGCTTGCGAATTTGAAATTGCCTAGATTGCGATACAACGCATTGGGCAGCAGCGGTGCCATTGGCATGCCGATCGATGCACCGTTTAGGAAATAGACATCCATTAGACCATCCCTGTCGTAATCGATTGTCGCCATGCCAGAGGCCAAGGCCTCAAGAATGTACTTGTTGCCATGGCCATCGTAGCTGTGCTTAAAGTTCAATCCCGATTCAGACGAGTAGTCCGTGAGTACAACTCGCACATGACTTTTTTCTCCTCCATGATGCGCTCCATGATGCGCTCCATGATGCGTTCCGTGATGCGTTCCATGATGCGCTGGAT
The DNA here is from genome assembly GCA_031368325.1 of Pirellula sp. Classification (GTDB taxonomy): domain Bacteria; phylum Planctomycetota; class Planctomycetia; order Pirellulales; family Pirellulaceae; genus JBKCUI01. The sequence continues at coordinate 467 of JANMNR010000445.1, read as the reverse complement.
GAGATGAGGCCGAGTTCGATTCGAGAGGTACAGGAGGCGATTCCGAAGTCGGGGCTGAGCCGGATGGCGGGTTGGTCGGCGATTCTTTGCTCGTTGTTGGTGCGCACCCCAAGAACACGCAAATTAAACTAAACATCAAGTATCGATTCAATTGGGACGTACCTCATTTGGTAATCGAGCCAAAGCGTCACGAAACTCGGAGTTTCCCGGTTCCATTTTGACGGCTTCATTTAGTTCCCTCCGTGCACCAGCCATATCCTTAGCATGATACATGGCCGTGGCGAGAATGTAGTGATTGCTCGCCAGCGGCGAAAGTTTCAAAGCACGTTTCGCGGACTCGACAGCCAGCTGTGCTTCATTTGGTTTGGTCATTTGGATTTGCGACAAAAGCGAGTATCCTTCTGATTGATTAGGTGACAGCAAGATAGCCTTCTGAATAGCCTTTTCCGCGATATCAAGCCTTCGAA
>JANMNR010000439.1:0-11884 GCA_031368325.1 Pirellula sp. | reverse complement strand
GCATGGGCGCACCTGGATGACCAATTCTACCTGCGAATTGCAAACGACATCGATTCAAACCATGGCTCGATAGCTGGGAAGAGTGTTGTTCTCGACGTGCTGGACGTTTCTGATCTCTCTCATCCGAAGACGATCGTATCTAAGACTTTGGCTGGCTCCGACGACTCGGTCAGAGATTGGATGTGGAGCATTTTTGAAAACCATATTCTCAAGCAATCGGACGGCAAGTATCTGCTGGTCATTCCAACGAGTTCGAATTCCGCAGAGTCATTGAAGGCCGATTTAGAAGAAGAGGGCGAGTGGATCCCAATGGATCCTAGCAGCCTGCCCTGGCTCCTGGAATCCAACTTGCAATTGATCTCGATCGCATTGTGGCCAGCATCCATTGATTCCCTCGGCGAGTTCACGATAGTTGGCGCCATGACAGAGGTGCATTTGAAAGGAGACATGCTGACTGCGATGGGCTACAATGAACGGGTTGTGGTCAATCTCTCTGAACAACCGATCACTCCCATACGCATCGCAATGCATGATCTTGATGCGTTGACTGCCGATCCAATTGATGCTGACCAGATTGAATCCATTTCGAACAAAACGGCTCGCAATATTGCGAACCCAACGGACGCGAATAACGATGGCAACACGAATCAGCTCGACGTTCTGAATTTGATCAATGAACTAAACTTGCGAGGATCCTATGCCCTTGCAAACGGTTCCGACGTTCATCGAGCCTCATTACCGGACGTAGACGGTGATCTATGGCTTACTCCCCTGGACGTACTAGTCGTGATCAACTGGATCAATCGAACGAGCAATTCCGGATTCAATGTTCAAGCGGAGTCGTCACCAAGAGCCCTAGAGTTGCCCTCGCTTGCCTCACAGACGGAATCCGCCAAGTCAACCGGGGAAAAAATAACTTCGCTAGACGATTCCTTTGCAAGTCTTTCCATCGACTGGGATTTGCATGACGAAGATCTAAGCAATGTTATGAGATCGATTGCGAAACCGTTTACGCGTCCCGCGACAGGTCTACGTCGTCTGGTCAGAAACTGATTCGATACTTGAGTTCAATTACCGGCTTCGAACCGCTTTGTCCAAGATTAAAAAGTTTTCGTTGTTGAACTCCGTGATTTTACCTGACACGTTCCAAACCACCTTGCGATCGTCGTCTTGTTGGTTGGTAGCCACGCGTTGTAAGCTGAGATTTTCGAGGCATTTTATGGATTTCGTTGTTCCGTCCTCGACAAACACGAATCTCTCGCCAACCTTTCGGAATCTACCCTTTACTTCGGTTAGCGGTGTCCCTTCTCGAGACAGAGATTCGGCTTTCGCCATTTGAGCCAGACTAGGGCGGTCATCCGCCATGATGGGGTTGCCATGCATGGGGGATCCGCCCAAATTTGCAAGCATGGCGACGCAGGATACAACCAGTACTACCCAAAAGGCAGGAGAACTCAGAATTCGCATGGTTCAATGACCCTCTCAAGCAACGATAAAAGCACGGGCTTAAATTCAGATCACTGTCGACGTGGCAAAACCATAGCATGAAGCGAGATCACTCCACCAACGGTCAACAAAACAAAGCCTAACCAATTTGGTGGTCGAAAGTTCTTTTTCGGGGTACCAACTTGCATGTACACGTTTTGCGCGACGTTGTTGTCAGCGATGTTTGCTCTCTGCGCAAAACGATGCAACGCACGGGTGCTGTTCTCGTTCAAGACAAAAGAGTCCACAAGGCGAAACTGTAGCCCCAGCAGGAACAGTATTACGCCAAACATAAAGTATCGGTTTCGATCGATGTCCATGGCGAAAAATCTTTTCAGGGGTCGAGAGATGCAACCTTCAGAAGATCGACCATGGGGCAATCTAAACTAGAAAAAAACCCAACGGCTTCGATTGTGCAAAAGAAATCGAATTTTAGGGCGTCACCCTCAAACGATCTATCGAGCAGTTGGCGGGACTGGCTTCTCGAGTAGAAAGTAGGCATATCGCTGGTCTAAAACGGTGTCGTCAACAGGCATAAGCTCGATGCAAACAGGTCGAAATCCGGTTTGCGATGCGGCCTCCCAAAATTCATCCAAGAAAAACGTGACCATTTTTTCAAAGCCGAAACGATACCCCCATTTTCTGCCTTGCGTTGACCTCGATGTTGTAGCGTAGCGAAGCTGAACGAAAGCCAGGCCGCCGGGCTTGAGCAAATCAAGAAACAATTGAACGAGACGCAGTGCATATTTACGGGTTGGGAGAAGCTCAAATACGTAAGTACAAACAACCACATCTACGGGCTCAAGCGATGCTGCTACGACTTCTGGCCGATGAATATCCGCCAGAATTCCCACCCCATTATGCAGACCGCTTAACCTCATCTGGTGCAGACATTCGTCGACGCTCTTCTTTGAAATATCGACGCACACGAATTGACTCGCAGTCTTTCCAAAAGCGACGGCATTGGCTCCCCCTCCACACCCCCATTCCAGGATCCGGCTAGGTTGTGGAGGCGGGACGAATGCAAGCAACGACATTAGCTCAAATTTGGCTAGATGCCGTTCGCCAATGGACAACCACCTCGCATCATCGTTCTTGAAGATGCCATGCCCCCTCCAATGTGAGTTGACACCAAAGTGTCTTGCGGAAGAATCATCCCAAAATCGATTCGCGTCAGACCGGATCTTGAGGTCTGATTGTTCGTACCCCAACCCGACTGCGATTCGATCACAGACAGGACGCAATTTTTTTAGTGCTTTGCGGATAACCATTTCTTCCCTCGCGAGACCTGTTAGTTGCTTTGGATTGATGACGATGCCCTGACAACTCTCTCAACGTACAAACCGTCGCCCACCTTACAAACCGGGAGCTACAGTTGTGCTAACGGATCAAAGTCCGCCGCACCAAATCCCAAATGCAGATGTCGGTGCCAACCCTCAGCGTATCGGCACTCAGTTCTTGAGAGTGCTGCCAATTGAGCAACTTCCTCGCCCAGCTCCAGCATGGTTTGAAGGTACGAATTCATGCCCTGCGTGGTTTGTAGCCATTGCTGTTGGGATTGGTGGCATTCAAGCATCGCGATCTTGCGTTCGATCACAGAGTCAATTGTTATCGCTAGCGTTGGCCGGACGATGTCATTCATGGGAGAGCGATTGCCATGCGGCTGTGCGTGATAAACGGCAACATCCCCTTCGAAACTAGGTCGATCTGGCATGCTTGAGAAATTGCGGATTCCCTTTGCGAAAGTCGCTGCAACAGCTAGTCGACACGTTTCCATGTGATCCTCCATGTAGTCAAGCGCTGCATGCGTGAGGACGACGGACGGCTTTGCTTGACGAACGATCGCTGCGACTTGAGCCAGCGAGTCTGCGTTGTAGAAGATGTTCAAATCATCGCAAATGGGTGGATAGTACTTCGCTCCAAGGAGTTCCGCCGAACGTTCCGATTCACGACGCCGAATCGCGGCAGTTTCGAATCGGTTTGTTGTTGTAGAGCCGCAACATCCGTTAGCAAGATTGCAGTAATGCAGGTCCCATCCCAGGTCCTTGAGCCGCAGAAGTGTACCCGCCGCAACGAACTCGATATCATCAGGGTGTGCAAAAAGTGCTAAAGCGGATGGCATGTCAGGTTTTTGGGAGTTTGAGTGAATTTGATTAAAGCACGCAGACCTTCCGACTTCTCGAAAAAACTGTTTGCATTTTCGTCTAAAAACCGCTCACAATAAGCCTGTGCAGACAGAAAGTCCACAAGGTCAGTTTCTGCGGGTGACAACATGTCAAATTGGTACTTCCGAAACCCAAACGGTCAAACGCAAGGTCCCGTACCTTCGAGTCAACTCCTGCAGTTGATACGCGATGGCGAGATAAATGGCGAAACCGAAGTGCGAAAAGATGATTCCCAATGGGTCCTCGCCTCTCAAGTAAATGGACTATGGCAGGCCGCTGGCAAACCTGGAGTTTCCTTCAAGTGCACTTTTTGCCGCGAGGAAATTGACACACCGCCGACGAAATGCAAATCCTGCGACCGATGGGTCGAAAAAGCCGTCGGTCAATTGGTTCACCGATCGCGCACCGCATCCAACACGGAAAGTTGGACAAAGCTGCCGCCAAGAGTGGAAAAACCCAAAGCCCCACCGCTTCAATGAAGCAGCAAGGCGATTTTGCGCAGGCGTCAGAGTCTACCGAGCTTGACTAACTGGCAAACGTTCAATTGGCTGAATTTAGGTTCCAATTTGGCCGATCGATCACCGTGTGCCAGTTGATTCAGTTCGCCAAATCGCGATTTGATGGAGTCCATTGAAGTGCCGCGTCTCTCAATCATTGTTCCTCACCTTCACGATGATTCTGCCCTCGAACTCACGCTCCTCTCAATTCTTGAGAACCGAGAGATCGATTTCGAAATCCTAATCGCGCACGACGGCCAATACCGCGACCCGTACGCACTGGATCACGACGAGGCGATTTTGATCGAATCAGCTTCTGGGGCGAGTTTCACGGAGCAAATCAACTTGGCCGTTGCATCGGCATGCTCGCCTGCCATTCAAGTCCTACTGCCTGGCTGTGTCGTAGAGCAGCAGTGGTGCGAAGAAGCCCTCGACCTATTGACGCACAGCGACGTTGCAGCTGTGTGCCAGCCAGTGGTTGATGCATCCTCCAAAGAGGTTTACCTGGGACTCGCTGGGGATTCACTGCCTCACCGAAGGGTAACGAGTTCCTCCCATAATGTGGCTGGGCCCTTGTTATGCGGTGGCGTCTTTCGCAAAGGAACACTTAAAAACATCGCAGGATGGCTGGAACCATGCCAACGGGAGATTGCAGAGGTCGACTTTGCGCTGATGATGTCCGCGATGGCGTTACGAATCGAAGTCGCGCAGGAAGTGACTGTGCAAGCGCCAAAACGCGTTGTTACAGGACAGGAAGCTGGCTATGAAATTGGGCGAGCTTGCGGGCAGCTCGCTTGTGCGTACGCGTCCATCGAAGAAAGCGGAGTGGTTATTGATTCTCTCGCCAAGCGACTGGGACATTTAGCAGGTGGCCTGATGAACCCCAAAACAGTGGCTGAGAGACTAGGCTGGGTCATGGGGATCCGCGACCGAACATTTGTTCAGTCGGTTAAAAATCGGCTGGAGCTAGCTAGCTCCTCGCTTGAAGACGAGAATACCACGATCCCGCTAAACCGTTACTCTCCGCATGTAGCTCAGCGCCGTGCGGCGTAATCAAGTCCGTCGACCGCAACTCTGAGATCGCATCTTCAATTTAGCGTTGTTCGCTCAATGACCGGAAGCCGAATGGCCGCGGCTTCGCAGTCGTTGCGAACCACTAGGACATCGCCTGCTACCGCCATTTCGTTCCATGTCTTGCTTGTGAGTGCCACAAATCTGGCAAGCTCCAAATGGGCCGTCGGAGTAGCGGCCACCAAGACGACTTCGCCAGACTCGGCCTGAATCAACAGCCTACCTTTTACCAACAGCATCTTGCCATGGCCGTATCGACCCGCTTTCCAGGATCGCTTGCCGTTTGTTAGGTCGATGCATGCAAGAATCCCGTTGTCAAAACCGTATGCGAAATTTTCGTGAATCACAAAACTCGACAACTTGGATTTGAGTAGCTTTGATTCCCACAGCACTTCGGACGACCAACGATCATCCGCATAGAAGATTTTGAGCATCGCTGTCCCTTTGTCATAGCCGGAGGAGATAAGAACCTTTACTCCATCCTCAGCGTGTAGGTTATCACTGACTACCATGGGCTGCGCAACATTGACTCGAGAGTCCCCTTGAGTAACCCATGGTTGAAACCACAGAGGTTGCCCATCGAGACCTAATGAGCGGAGCCCGGCTCCGTTGAAATTCAGTATTTGCTTCGTGCCCAAAAGGGTGGCCGCTACTGGCGATGCGTACGAGGCAGGATCATCGCCAGAACTCCAAACCATCAGGCCGGTATCGACATCGTAAGCGATCGCCGCAGCACCTACTCCTGCGCCTGGGGTTACCACGACAAGCCCATCAACGACCAGTGGGGAACCGGACATGCCAAAAATCAGGTTTTGCGATGTTGGGCCTGCGAAAACCGATTGCCTCCAGTGTAATTCGCCTGTTGAAAAATCAACGCACGTTAGAATTCCTGTGGCACCCATCGAATAAACGCGACCCTCGCGAATCGTGGGAGTTGACCGCGGTCCATCTCCGTGCTCATGATTGAAACGGGCTGCTTCCTGGTGACACCAAAGTTCAACTCCAGTCCGCACATCGTAGCAAACAACGCATTCAAACTCGTCGCGTTGCTCTAGCGTTACGGCTGCGTGCCCAACGACAGCAAACCCAGACCAGCCGAGTCCAACAGGATGACGCCAAAGGAGCGTAGGTGGCACTTTGCTCCAGTTGGTCTCAAGATCCAAGCTGTCAATCCTTGCTGTCCGATGGACACCATGTATTTCAGGGAAATCCGTGGGCGTTGGGCGAAATACTTTCTCGACAGACAACTCCATTTCCGTGAGTTTTCTCGACGTCAGATAAGCCTTGATGTTGTTTTCGGCTTTCGGTTTCCAACGCCAAGTGATGCGTGGGGTTCTATCGCCGTTGTATCCGTCTATTCGAAGCAGTTTCGAAGCCCCGAAAAAAACTGCGGCGACCACCGCTACCGAAATCAAGAGATATCGTTTCCGCGGTTTGAAATGGACGATGCCAATTCCAATAGCTACGAATCCAGCTAGGCCGGTTGCTATATAAAAACAACAGCCGTCGAGACCGATAAAGTACAGTCGCGTTTTCTCTTCCTGCAGACATTGCACAAAACAAATCGCAACACTCAGCGGCAGTACAATTCCGATGGGTATTAGTATCAGCCTAACAAGCATGCGTAGCGTACTATCGGCTTTGTGAAGACTTTGATCGCGTGAATTGGGCATCAGATTACTTTCCTATTCTCGCTCGTTTCGAAATCCAATCGACCAGCCGTTTGGATGTTGGGAATCAAAATGCCTATTTTCGTAAAGCGCCTTTCGGGTGTCGGCGATTTCGCCAGTTTCTTCTGGCATGGGTGCCGGCACGTCCGGCGGAACAACGACGCAAAGCGATTGACTTCGCTCCACAGACCTACGAAGCCTAGCAAGTTCATTTGGCGACAACATAAATGGCCAAAGAGTTGCGTTTGCATTCGTTAGCGGTTTCAGATCGGTCCAGAAGTAAAAGCGATTCAGGGTATGCCCATCGAAAACCAGATGACTCGCGCCGGATTCGACAATGTCGCGGACGAGTTTTTGTTCCGCTTCGGCCTCGCTAGGGGCGACGTGAATCCACTCACTCCCTCGAAGCCCCAGCGAAGCTCCGGAAAACCATCTGGTTGTCGAACCGATGGACGAAGCCGAGCCTGCGATTAACGCTCCGACGAACAGTATTCGAGCATATGCGATCCAGTCCACAACTTTGGAGGGATCTGCCTTGGACTGATTTCTCATGGCGACGCTTATGGCCTGCATGGCGTCGCTTATCACAACGCCAATGGTCAGCCATCCCGGAAGTGCCCCGAGCATCAATTGTGTCCCTGCAATCGGATACGCTATCCACGGCCCGAGGACGGTCATCCCGGCCAACATCACTCGCCCTCGTATCAGCCTGCGTCGAAAGATTAGAAGCCCAGGAGCAAAGCACGGTCCGATCACAGCCAGCCACTCCGCACCTTCCTGACAATTGAAGTTCAATGGCTGCATCGCGTTTCCGGCGGCTTTTGCAATGGCGATAGCCATGCAGATCAAACCGGCGAAGCCAAGCCAACGCTGATTCCGATAACAAGCCACAATTAACAATGCAGCTAGTACGGTGAAGACACTTAACGGTATAGGACGAAAAAAATTTTTTGCGTGCGCATGATGTTGACCGACTATTCCCCAGACGAGCATCGACCATGACGTGCCGTTTGCTCTCGCCCATAGGGCGATGAACAATGTGACGACCAAGCCTGAAGCCAAAGTACCAAGCAGTGGACCGAATTTTCGGAGCTTTGAACTGAGAACTTCAGCACCTCGCTTTCTGGATGCGACAATAGCAATGGCCAGCCATGAAATGAGCATCGCGATTGGATACACAATGCCAGTGCTGCCCAGGTTGGCTTTTAACATGGTCGCCGCTACGGCAAGTGAGGCCAGCGTCCAAACCGAAAGCATGATCGGTCGACGAACCCATTTGTTCTCCGGCAGATCGATGCATGCAGCCAACAAGAGTGACGTGGTCATGACAAATCCCACGTTCAGTTTGCACATTCCACAAAACGCCGCACAACAACCTGCCATCCACCATCGCCTAGGTGAACAGTCGCACAACAACCAGAGCCCCAGCAAGCTCATTAGCAATGAAACCTCTTGCGGGTGTCCTGGCTCAAGTGCCAAACGACCGAGATGGACCGCCACCATACAACTGGTCGTTAACGATAATAGTCGATTCCCGCTAAGCTTGAGCGTGATTCCCATTGTCAAGAGCACGGGAATAACCCAAAGCAACGCAGTCTTCAGTCGGACTGCATGGTGGGTCAACGGATACCCAAGTACGCTATGCAATGGTGCAGTCAGCAGGTAGTAGGCTGGTCCGTACTGCGTATACGTATCTTCGTAGAGTGGATGTTTTTCCGAGAACGACCTCAGCGTCATCATGACGTATCCCTCATCGTCATACGGAGCCAAGGTCGTAAGCAGTAACGGACACGCAATCAACAGGCTAAAGCAAACCAAAAAGAGGATTCGCCAGCCAGAATGCTGCAAACAAGCGCGAAGCAATGGACGATGGAATGCATCGCCCAGGCGGGCTGCGAAACTCATTTTTCTACCCTGGTGTCGGTTTCGCGACACAAGGAATCGATTTCAACAGAATCTTCCCACCCATTGTGGCGCGCACTAAGCTCACGTTTCAGACTATCGATTTGCCTTAGTAACTCCGACTCGACTTCATTATGGCTCGATGGCTTTTCATTTCGTTGCCCTTGCGTGTTCACGCTTCTCGCGACGATATACATCGGCCTGTTTCTTACTTGATCGTAGATCCTAGCAATGTACTCGCCCAGGATTGCGATACCGAGCGATTGAATCGAACCGAAGAACGCGATGGCGCTAGTCGTGCTCGCCCAGCCGGGAACTGCAAGTCCGGTAACGATTTTGTGGAATATGGCAAAGGCAATGCAGCCGAGGGAAACTGTCGCGGAGATAGCCGCGAGCACATAGAAAACATGTAGCGGCACTCGGGAAAAGCTAAACAATGCCGTCTTGGCAAGCGAGATCAGTCCTTTGAGCCGCACTCTGGGCTGGTCGTCATGGCGAGCAAGTCGCTCCACGAGAAGGGCCCGCTGGCGATAGCCGACCCAGCTGCGAAGGCCTGGAAAATAACGATCGTTTTCACTCAACAATCGGATTTGGTCGACGACGGCACGGTCTATCAACCCAAAGTTGCCTGCGTCCTTGGGAATACGAATCGATGCGACGGATGACAAAAGTCGGTAGAAGGCATTGAAAAGAAAACGCTTCGGCAGGCTTTCCTTGCGCCCGTAGCGAACGGCGTAAACCACGTCATCGCCATCAAACCAGTGATCAATCATCTTCGATATGGCGTCTGGAGCATCTTGTCCGTCGCTATCCATGACGATGACTGCATCGCCGTTCGCGAAGCAGACGCCAGCATGCACAGCCGCTTGATGACCAAAGTTGCGAGCCAAATGCAGAACCTGGATACGAGCATCCCTTTGCGCCAGATCGTCCATGATCTGTCCACTGGAATCTGTGGACCCATCGTTGACCAGAACGATGTTCCAGCAAACACCCGATCGGTCGAGCGCATTCGAAATATGTTCGATCAGCGGATGCAAAATCTGCTCTTCGTTGAGTACGGGCAATACGACGCTTATAGTCGAACGGCTTCGATCGCGACTCATCATTTGGTTATCACTCCTACCAACGACAAACCGCATGGCATCCCAAACATCGGTCCAACCTTGCGTTCGATTGCAGCGGCACCTAAGAGCGCGTGGTTCATCCATCGGCTGACGCGGGGGAATTCTGTGCCGCGGCTGGAGGGACGGAGTCTGCGGATGATTCGTAGCACGATAGCTGCAGGCAGTGTAAATGCGTTCCAATGCCGAAGTGTTTCTAGCTTCAGGCCAGCCTGCTTGACCTGATCTTGCATCATCGATCGCGTGTAGCGTCGGAAGTGGCCAAGCCGTCGGTCCCAATCTGAGAACAGCCATGGGTAGGCCGGAACCGTAAAGAAAATCTTCCCACTCGGAGACAGACTTCGCGCGGCATGTTCAAGCGCAATCACCGGGTCGGCCAAATGTTCCAGGACATCCAACAATACGACCGCACCCGCTGTATTTTGCTGGACCGGCCATGGTTGGTGCAGATCGTGAACAGCGACGTTTTCGATTCCTTGCTCCTTGGCAAAAGCAATAGATTCGTCGAGGCAATCCAATCCCTGGACCGTGTACCCAATCGACTGCCAACGTTGAAGATTCCCAGCGGCCCCTATTCCACCCTCAACCAACAAGCTCGGCGGCGGGACATGTGTTTTGAGCATATCGGTTATCAGCTGACGCTTCGCAACATGCCACCAATAACTACTTTCGAGGGTGCCAAGCTCGTAGAGATGAGAAATTTCCATGGTTCGCAACCTAGCTTGAATGATGTCTCGCAGTTCTTGATGGCGAATCATTACCGAGGATTGCACGTATCGCTTGAGAGAAGCTCGGAGAAGCTTACCCAAAAGTTAAATATTGCGCAGAGCTAAACAGATTTGACGATTTTTAGGCGTCTGTGGGTCGGGCAGTCTCTGCTCTCGATTAATCAGCGAGCGATATATCAGTTTCGCTCGCTCTACGGTTTTGAAATAGGCGGCTCTGATTCGCTTGCCTCTCGTTTCGATCTCGAAAACGGATAAACGAACTGCGACAGAAAGTTCTTGGGAACCACTTCGCCATGGACTCCATAATGCAGGGGCCATCGTTCCCCTGGTATGAAGAAAGTGCCGAAAAGCAAATCGAGAAATGGAACATGCACTGCAAAGTTCTTGTCGATCGCTTCGGGTTCGGCGCCGTGATGCCAATGATGGAACTGAGGAGTTGCGAATACATATCGTAGCCAACCAAACCGAAAACCGAGGTTGGAATGGATAAAGACCGAATGCAACGATACGAAAACGATGTAAGCAACCATCGGCAGCTCGTCAAAACCAAGAATGAACGCCGGAATGTAAATTAGCGATCGGGTAAGTGCGAGGTCCACAAGATGCAATCGGTTGCCTGCCATCCAATCCATGACCTCAGCTGAGTGATGGACTGCATGAAATTTCCACAGCCAAGGAATTTGGTGGAACATGCGGTGGACCCAATATTGGACAAAATCCGCCAACACCATAATCTCAAGGAACTGCAGCCAAAGCGGCTGAGAACGAATCGCTTCTTGAACACCGGGAAACTGAGCCCATGCAAACAACACGACTGCGGGCTTCAGCGTTAGGTAAGTAGTCAGCTGAACCAGGATCGTGCTGATGAAAAAATACGTGGCATCCAGTCGCCATCCATATCGAAACACACTTTGCTCTAGTCGGCCAAACAACTTTTCCAACGGGATGTAGATGGCCGAGTACACGATGAGAATGAGCAACGCGTAGTCGAGCCCCAGATAAAAATCGTCTCGCAACTCCCCGTCGATTTGAACTCGCGACCCGCCGAGCAGGGCTGCTACCGCAACAATCCCCATCCCAACGAGTCCAAGCGTTTTGTTCTGGCGCAACATGACGCTTGCGAATCCAAGGACAAATCCAGTCACTAGAACCAAGTGCATCAATCCGCGAATAAGCGGAAGCGGATAATAGACGCGAATGTCCGGAATCGTTAAAAGGGAGGGGAAATGGAAACAGAGTACG
>JANMNR010000425.1:0-3225 GCA_031368325.1 Pirellula sp. | reverse complement strand
ATTTCCCTGTCCGTCGCGCTCGAGGCTTTGGGCCATCGAGCGGTTAAACATTGCCGCACGCGCCGGCCATGATGTTTAACCCGCGCAGCGGCGAGCCTGCCCACAATGTATCCATCAAGTCCACTGCCCCGAAGCTAACGGACCATTTCCCTGTCCGACGCGCTCGAGGCTTTGGGCCTCGAGCGGTTAATCATTGCTGCACCCGCTGGCGACGATGTTTAGCCCACGTAGCGGCGGCCATGCGAGGATCGTTAAGAGACGGTTTCGAAGCAAAAAACCTAAACTTCCACTGGGTAAACCTGTGGGATTCTTTGAGCGGGTGCGTTTGAAGCAGTGGTGATCGGCGAGGAGTGTCTGAATTTCTTGAATAATTCGATTGGATTTTGGTTTGCGCAGGAAATGACTAAATTTCGGTAATTGTGTGGATTCTGACGATTTGACCGTCTCCCATGCTGGCGAGAATGTCAAACACCCCTGGATATACGCGACCTTTTGGTTCGATTGTGATGATTTTGACGCAAAGAGGAGCGAAACTGGAACTTTTGGCGAACCGGCTACATCGTACCTTCGCACCGTTTTGTTGACAGCGACCGGGCCGCAATTAGGATGGATCACACGAGTTCGAAGTCCTTTTGAACCGGGCGAAGATCATTGAGCAGCGGTTGAGTAAACTATTTCCTCAAACGGTTCAATTTTGTAGGCTTCGAACGATTTGTTACGGTCACTTTTCTTCTACTGCTGGGTAAGTCATGGCTAAGGAACGTCAGTACGGCGAACAATCTCAAAAGAGCAAAACTGCATTGAGGAAAGTTGCCGGCAAGCGGCGAATGATTCTCGAAGCTCTCGAGGACCGACGATTGATGGTTACTGACATCGATGGGCTTTACTATCCGCCCATCGGCAGAGCAACAGCTTACTTGCCAGCGAACCTAACCGCGGCGCAATATACTCAGAGATCGATACAGCAATACGGTAATGCGGGGCTTCCGCCGGGCAATGGGGGTGGTGGCGGAGAAGGCGGTAATCCGTTTAGCACAACTGAGGTAGAGCCTAACAACATTCTCGGACAGGCCCAGGTCTTGCCATTAGGCACGTTGCCATCGCAAAATGGCGTGGTAATCGTCAGCGGTCAGGCGTTAAACAATGTTCTGGCCAACACATTTGACGAAGATTTTTATGCTGTCGACCTTCGGGCAGGGGACATTGTCGATGCGGCATTGACCGCAGGGCGAGCTGGTGGATGGGATCTGTCGCTTTTGGATTCAGCTGGAAAGGAAGTTATTGCCTCACGCTTCAATGTTTCGGCCTTTGCTCCTCCGAGGTCGCCCTTGGTTAACACAACGGCAGTCGCTAGCCTTGCGTTGACGATTACCGCTTCGGGCAGATATTACTTCCGCGTTGCGGATGGAAATAGCACCTACACATTGCAACTGAGGGCGCAGCGAAATCCACTCGAATCGCAACCGATTGGCACCAAGCAAATACTGTACTTGGACTTCGATGGAACGATATTGAATCCTGCGGTTTTCGGCGGCCCCTCCATGTCGAGACGCATTCCATCGCTGATTGACACATTGGAGCCGTACGGCTTCACTCAGGCGCAAGAGAATGAGCTTATTGACAAGATTGTTGCCAAAGTAAAGGAAGACTTCAGCGGCTCGCTTCCTGCTTCCGGAAATGGCTACTTTTCCCAAGATGGACGCCCTGGTTCGTTTGATGTCGATATTCGCAATAGTCGAGACCACGCCGATCCTTGGGGGCTTCCAAACGTTTCTCGCGTTATTGTAGGCGGATCAGTAACTGATTTGCTTATCAATACAGTCGGGATTGCCCAGAGTGTGGACGTTGGAAATTTTGTGCGGGAAGAGACCGCCATCGTTTTGCCAGATGCGATTTTTTTCAATGGCCAACCGGCGGCATTTCAAGCAGCTAATGACGCCCGTTTTATCCCTCGCTCGCCGTCGACTTCCTTAGTCGACGTGCTGTCCACCGGTCTGGCGACCATCGTCTCGCACGAGGCAGGTCACATTTTCGGAGCGTTTCACCAGGATAACACAAATAGCTTCGTAACGGTTATGGACTCGGGTGGTGCCGTCCCGTACACACGAGTGCTTTACGGTTCTGGATCGGACGGGGTCTTCGGTACACCAGATGACTTCGATATCGACTTCGGTCGAGATCGCTACAGTCCTTTTGAGTTTTTTACCGGCACGGCGAGTCACGCAGGTACCATGGCTTTCAATCTTGGATCAGGCAAGGTTGGAGCGACAGTCACAGGCGTTAATTTCAACGACCGGAATAGAAACGGTAACCGAGATGCCGGCGATGAAGGTTTGGCGGGTTGGACGATTTATGCTGATATCAATGGAAACAGCATTTTCGATGCCGGCGATACCTCGACTATCACCGCCGCCGATGGAACGTATACGCTGGGTGTTCCCACAGGAACTTTCAATATTCGGCCCGTAGTGATGCCCGGCTTTGTGACAATAACTCCCGCGGCCGGTTTCTCGCGAATCACGGTGACGGGGAATCAAAATATCACAGTCAACTTCGGTCATAATCAGCCTTCCTCGGCTGCGACTGGATTCAAGTGGCTAGATATCAATGGCGACGGAATTCGGGATCCAAATGAACCTGGTTTGGCCGGCGTCTATATCTATCTCGATTTGGATGGTGATGACCGACCGGACATCGGTGAGCCCTCAAGTATTTCAAGAGCGGACGGCTCTTATTCCATAACACCTCCAGAATCAGGGGTTTTCGCAATTCGAGAAGTTGTTGAGGCAGGGTTTATTCAAACATTCCCATCGTCCGGCGAGCATTTGATCAACTTCGGCGCCTCCCCATTGTTGCGTGGCCTAGACTTTGGAAACAACGAATCGTCCGATTGGGGTGATGCACCAGCTCCCTACGCAACGACTCGCGCACAGAATGGTGCTTCGCACGGAACGACGCCTGGCCTCAGATTGGGTGATGCGTTTGATTCGGACCAAGACGGTCGCCCGTCCGCAAACGCGGATGGCGATGATATCGCAGGATTACTGAATTCAGGTGGGACGGTCATTGACGATGAAGATGGAGTTGTGCTCCTGACTCCGATCGTTCGCGGAGACGGTTCTAACATCATTCGTGTTAGTGCGACGAATACCGCCGGCTCACCAGCCTATCTGCAAGGCTGGATCGACTTCAACGGCAACGGTAGTTGGACCGACGCCGGTGAGC
>JANMNR010000410.1:0-3953 GCA_031368325.1 Pirellula sp. | reverse complement strand
TGATTGAATTGAAAATGCGAGTTTTGAGCGGGATCCAGCCCACCGGTCGTTTCCACTGGGGCAATTATTTCGGTGCAATCAAGCAGTACATCGACTTTCAGGATGCGCACGACGGTTACTATTTCATTGCCGACCTGCATGCTTTGACGACAGTACGGGATCCGAATACCCTTCGGGGGTTTGTTAACGATGCCGCTTTAGATCTGCTGGCGCTTGGTTTGGATCCGGAACGCGCGACGTTGTTTGTACAATCGGACGTACCTGAGGTTTCGCAATTGTGCTGGTTGCTGATGACCGGCGCGCCGCTTGGTCTGCTCGAACGCTGCCATGCTTACAAGGATAAAACGTCAAAGGGGCTGAAGGCTGACGTCGGACTTTTTACGTATCCCGTTTTGATGTCGGCTGATATTTTGGCTTACGATTCCAATTGGGTACCTGTGGGCGAAGACCAAGTACAACATATTGAGGTGTGTCGCGATCTCGCTCGCAGTTTCAATTCGCATTACGGCGAGGTTTTTACCATGCCGGAAGCCAAGATTGTGCCTGGAGCGGCCAAAGTGCCAGGTACCGACGGCGAGAAGATGAGCAAGAGTTACAACAACACACTAGGGCTGTTCGAGGACGCGAAGGAGTTGCGCAAAAAGGTCATGCGAATCAGCACGGACTCTCGCCCGATGGAGGACGCCAAAGACCCAGAGTCCGATCATCTTTTTCAGTTGTATCGTTTGTTTGCAAGCCAAGAACAAATTGAGGAGCTTCGAGCCATTTATTTGCGAGGCGGATTTGGGTACGGGGAAGTCAAAAAGCGATTGGCCGATGTTTCCGATGCGTTTCTGGAGCCAGCAAGAAAGCGAAGGGTTGAGTTAGAAAACAACCCAGCGAAAGTCCAGGAGATCTTGGCAAAGGGAGCTGCCAACGCACGAGAGCGGGCGAGCAATGTTCTTTTGCGAGCTGAACGGGCATGTGGAATTAAAAAGTGAAAAGCCTGCTTCCGGGGTAGAGCACTCGTCGCGTGAGAAACGCGTATAATAATCTCGACGTTAAGAAAATGTGAAACCGTTCGAATAACGAGGAAGACGAGAGTTGGCTTCTCTTTTGGTTGTGCGCGGTGCGAACGTAGGCACCCATTATTTGATCCGTGAAGCCAAGCAACGCTTGGGTCGGGATAGCCATTGCGAGGTCCACTTAGAGGACTCGGAAGCCTCACGGACTCATGCGGAAATTGACTTCGTCGAAGGTGAATATGTTTTGCGAGATCTGGGGAGTAGCAATGGGACTTTTGTAAACGGCAAACGGGTCACAGAACATACACTTCGAATTGGAGATCGAGTGCAAATCGGAAAGCGCCTAATGTTGTTTAGGTTGAGCTTTCGTCCTTTCGGACCAGCGGATAACGACGTCGATATTGTTCAAAGCTCCAGCTCTGAGTCCTCTCAAATTGTCGGCCGACTTGACATCGAGCAGCAACTGCTTGAGCAGACTGACGATTGGACTGCCAAGCTCCAATCCGAAAAAGCATCTTCTGATGCAAAGAGTCATTGGGAGATCATGTATCGGACCGCGATTGAAGTGAGTCGGACTCTAGATATCGACCAATTGCTGCATCAGATTCTAGAGCTCATCTTTCAATGGGTGAATTGCGATCGCGGTTGTATCATGTTGACAGACCTGGAGTCCGGAGAGCTGTTGCCGAGCTGTAGACGCAATCGAGGTGCTAACGTCTCAAGTCATCGGATGTCGATCAGCAAAACCATTCTTGACTATGTCAAGGAAAAGGAGGAGGGGGTATTAACGAGTGATGCGTGCGAAGACGAGCGATGGAACGCGAGCGTAAGTATTTCTGCGGGTGGCATTCGCGAAGCGATTTGTGTGCCCATGAAGGGGCGATATGGAAGCGTTGGCGTCATTTACATCGACACCTCCGTTTCCGTAGGGCAATACGCGATGCATTCGGAACGAGTATTCAACGAGGAGCACCTAAAGATGCTCGTGGCAATCGGCCACCAAGCGGCGTTGGCAATCGAAGATACGAATTACTATCAAAGCATGGTTCAGGCCGAACGCTTAGCGGCCATGGGGCAAACGATTGCGACCTTGTCGCATCACATCAAAAACATTGTTCAAGGGCTTCGGGGGGGCGGATATTTGATCGATGAGGGAATCCAGGCTGGCGACATGGATGTTGTCCAAAAAGGCTGGCGTATTTGCGAACGCAACCAGGAGCGGATCGAATCGTTCGTCATGGACATGCTCACTATGAGCAAGGACCGACGACCGAACCGAATCGCCGTAGATCTACGCGATATCATTGACGAGGTGTTGGAGCTTTCCCAAGCGCGGGCGACGGGGAAGTCCGTCGTAGTGCGATGGAATCGCCCGGAGTCGTTTCGGAGCATGATGCTGGATGGCGAGGCCATTCATCGAGCGTTGATGAACTTGGTGGGCAACGCAATTGATGCGTGCGTTGACAAGTCAGATGGTTGCGTCGAGATTTCCCTCTGCGAATCCACGGAGTATGCGAGGATTCAGGTGCGCGACAATGGCATCGGAATTGCGACTAACGATTTGAATCGCATTTTTTCTATGTTTGAATCGAACAAAGGAAATCGAGGGACTGGATTGGGATTGCCAGTTAGTCTCAAGATTGCCAGGGAGCATAGCGGAACCATCGAAGTCAAATCGGAGGTTGGGGCAGGAACCGAGTTTGAGCTCGTTCTGCCATGGAAATCAAACCGGGCAACTAGCGTTCCAGAAGCGTTACCCACGAATCCGGGCTAAATCACTAGTCTTGTGAAAAATCCCCTTCGAAGCCCATTTCAGTGACTTGACTAATGCGTCCGGCGATAACGCCGTATTGATGGAAGACAAAAAAACATGCAAGCGGCAGCAAAAGCCCTGCCATCAGATCACCAATTGGCCTCTGAATGCTGGTCAGCACTACGTAAAGAAAATAGGCCGCAAAGGCCATTGCGGTTTGCATATACATGGCTCCCCAAGCTTCGCTATGACTCTTGATCGAGTTAATCACGGCTTTCGAATAGGGTTCAAAGATCGAACTGTTGTCAATCATGCAGAGAAGCAAGATCGGCGTCAGCGCCCAAATCCCCAACAAGATGGACGCCAGCGTAATCATGGGGTGAGCGTTGAGCGATCTAAATACGACACCGAGCATACCTCCGGGAATGCTCGCAGCCATTACGGCGGCAAACACCATCGTGCACTCGCCGATCGACTCGGACAGTCTCGCGAATGGCCATTCCTTGACACGGCTTGTGCGGTTGGCTCCCATGGTCAGGATTGCGATCCCGCACATGCAGATTGCCCCAGCCACCGGCAAGAAGAAGACAACCAGGATCACCAGCCTTGCAATGAAAGCCTGCCCCTCTCCAAGCTTCACCATCGTCCCCATAGCTGCCATCGAAAAGAGCCAGAAGCCCGTAACGAAGCCAAGGCCGATGGCCGCGGCAATTACGAGTGGGTCGCGAAGGAAACCGAACAGAAAGCCCATCCATCGCTTGGTATCAAATGTTCCAGTTAGGTCTTGAAACTCTTCGCGTTCGGCCTCCATGGTCTGTTCGGCTCGATCGAGGATCTCTTTTGTTTTTTCGCTCGAGTTGTTTGTTCCGTGCACACTCAGCGAGTCGATTGGAGCAAACGTGACCTTGGCCACTTCTGCATCCAGTTTGACATCGGCGAGCTTGTTCCTTTTGGGAGGGCTCGGGATACTGAAGGTCGAATAACAATCAGGGCATCGCGTTTGGGTGCCGATTTTGGAATGGCTCGCCCCAAGCAGACTACCGCATAGTTTGCAAGGGAAACTAAATTCCTCATCCGCTGTGTTGCCAAACGGGCCGATCAATGCTGGGCTTTCCAATGAGAGTTCTTCCAAAGAACCTACAAGCAGCGTTTTTTTCCTTCCATTCTGGGATGGTGTCGGCTCCAGAGGAGCCAAT
>JANMNR010000395.1:0-4040 GCA_031368325.1 Pirellula sp. | reverse complement strand
CCCTTGTCCATGTTGCGACCTCCATTGCTTGGTTTACGGGGAGCATTTTTCTACTTCAATTTGGAAATAGGTTGTCGGTATTGATCTACCGCTCCGAGACAACTGACATCGCACGAGCTTTACAATCATTGGTGCGATTTTGGAAGTTTACGGCGATCGTCGTCCTAGTTTGGTTGATCATCGTTTTGGTTCTTGGTGCCATTTCTTATCTTGTTCTTATCACGTTAGGTCGGTCTTTGTAGCCCTGTGTCAGATGTAAACATGAACCCAAGCGAAACAAAAAAGTCCCCGCTCCGATACTACGCAATGGATATCGAGTATCGGATGGGCGTCTCGTCGAGTACTGGTACTTCCTGCAATGCATGGCTGTCGGGGCTTATAGCACTTGTCTTGACTGTTATCTTGTACGCGATTGTCTCCGCAGTGCCATCCAATTTTTTTTCGATGATGCTCTTGGATCGGGGCCCAACCCAACATGCAGCAATTTTTTTTGGCTTTTGGTGTACTGTGATTTTGGTTGTAAAAAGTAGCAAGTTGCGTTTGCAACGTCGAGCACTCGGTTTCTCCTCAATACCCTCCGATCACGAATTCGTTTTAAGTTCTCTGACAGCGGATCAAGTTGTGTCGCAAATATATGCTAACGCCGAAGACCCAGAGCGTTTTCTCGTTTACAGCCGTATTCTAACGGCGATTTCGAATCTCAAAAATCTCGGCCGTGTTTCTGATGTCGACGAAATTCTTCGGTCTGTGGGGGAACGAGATGAATATGCTCACGAAACTACATTCGGATTGATCAACGGATTCTTATGGGCGATCCCAGTGCTGGGGTTTATAGGTACAGTGCTTGGTCTTTCCGTTTCGATCGCCAGCTTTAGCAGTTTGCTCGACTCGCAAAGCGATATCAGTGGCATCGTTGGCTCGCTGAAAGAAGTCACATCGGGGCTGAGCACAGCATTCGAGACAACCTTGTTAGCCCTCGTTATCGCTCTCGTTCTGCAACTGTGGATGACCGCGCAGAAGACGGCAGAAGAGCGATTTCTGGACGATTGCAACGAATACTGCATGAAGCAGATTGTTAGCCGGATCAAAATCCTGCCTTATGAACAATCGCGAGAGGTGTGAAATGGGACGCCGCCCCAATGGTCCAGCCGTTTCCTTTTTCGCGTTTCAGGACATCATTACGTCTGTGGTTGGAATCTTCGTTTTGATCACGATCATCATGATGATCGAACTGGTTTCAAAAAAGGTTGAGGGGCAATCAAGCGAAAAAAGAGTTGCCGATACAATGAGTGCCTCCGTAAAGTCACTTGAAAGTGAACTTACGGAAATGCGACAACGATCCGAGTTCCTAGCGGACCGCAGCAAAAAAGTTGCAGGTGTTCAGCGGTTCAATGCAGAGGAAATACGTTCAGACATCGAAAAACGAATTCGGCAAGTTCAGGAGCAGGCAAATCGATCGGAGGCTGTCAGCCAGCAGATTCGCAAAGTAGTAGTGTCCACGGAAGGTGAGCTAAATCAACTGAAGCAGCAAGCCGTCGCGACCGAGTCCAAGAGCGAAGAACTCAAGAAACTACTCGACCGACTTCAATATCTAGACACCAAGCTAGGCAATCTTACAACGGAAGAACCACTAGTCTTTCGCAACGCTGGACTGGCAGGAAGGTCTCTTGTTATTGCAGACATTCAGGAAAAACGTTTTTCTGTATTGGACCTAGCTCGTGACCAGCGGCAAGTTTATTCAGGCAGTGATCGAGTAGCAATGTTCGACGCTTGGTTAAAGAAACAAGACTTGGACAAGCTTCATTTTCTTTTGCTCGTCCGTCCGGGGGCCGCAAGCATTTTTAATACGGTTCAGTCTAAACTCGAAACAGAGGGTGCAAGTTTCGGTTTCGACGTCGTACCTGCAAAGCGTTCAATCAAACTTCGTAGTGAAGTCGGAAACTAGATTATGGGTAGACGAAGATCCGCAACGCCGTCATCTAGTCTTGATCTCTTCCTCGACACGATCTGCAATGCGTTCGGCGGAATCATGTTTTTGTCTATATTAATTTCCGTCCTGTTGCAGTTCCGGGGAGGGGAAGCCTCGGATAACGATGACGAGCCAACGATTTCCGACGCTGATGCATCGCACCTAGAGTCTCGCCTTGGACAGCTACAAAGCGAACACGGTGAGCTCTCAGCAACAATTGCTTCTCTCGAAAAATCGATGGTCGGAGAAGACCAAGCCGAAATCCTCGAACAGCAGGCGCAATTAGCCCGTGCTGAGAATCAGCGAGACCAAACTCTAAAGCGGCAAATCGAACTGACTCAGCACTTGAGCGAAATGGAGGTTCAGGTTCGCAAGCGCCAGAAGGAATTGAAGGAACTCGATCAACGGCTGGTTGAGGCGAAAGCCTCGCTAGCAGTCAAAGAGAAGGCTGTTGACGACGCACTAGATTCCCGCGAACAAAAAACAGAGCTACCCAAGGTTCGCACGACATCCAAGGGCAACCTATTATTTCTCATGAGGTATGGCAAACTATATTTGGTTTCCAGCCCAAGCGGCAGCGGTTACCACGAAGCCCATGTCATCGAAAGTACCCTTCTTGGTGTGACCCGAGTCAAACCTCGCGCCGATGCCGGCTGGACCATGTCCAATTCAATTGACGTCACCGATTTTGAGAAAAAGATCGTTTCAAGTCCACCGAGTAGCACCTTTTTCTCTTGTGCCGTTTGGCCTGATTCGTATGAGCAATTCGGTACCTTCAAACAGATCCTACTTCGACTTGGCTATGACTATCAATTGCTACCCATAAATGACGTTGAGGATTTGTTCATTGGGCGAGGGGCAGACGGAAAAGTCCAATGATGGAAAAGCCTCCCCCCATTACGCCGCCTCCGATTAACCAACGTATTTCTCAGTCAGAGGAGAGCACTAAAACCTATTGGCTCCTTGCCGTTGCGGTATTGCTCGGGTTTCTATTGGCGATGGTCTTGGTGCCATGGCTTACTTCGGTAATAAATTTTGGAGGCAAAGTTGGGCGTATGGACAATGGCGAATCGGGGACCCTAGTGGCCAGTCTGGGCACAGGTAGTGCTGATTCCACCCGTGCCGCAGAAGCTTCCGGCCCCTCATCTGCCATGTCGGAAAGTGGAACCGGAGCTGGCGATGACATGGTGCCTAGAGTACAAGCCGAACAGATTGAATCGAACACAATTCCCGCTACCCCTGAAAGCCAAGTTTCTACAGCCGAGTCCAACGGTGAAAACGGGGCGGACGAAAGGGAAAACGAGGAAGAACCTAGACTCTTGATTGTCGAGCAAAAACGATCCGTAGATAGGTCGATTCAGTCCGGCCTAAGTAGGGAGAGCATTGGCGGATTGGGAGGAGCAAATCCATTTGTTGGGTCCGGTCCTCCCGCAAAGTCAACGGTATACGTAATCGACGTTAGTGGCAGCATGCAAACGCCGGATCGATTGCCCCGTGTCCTTTCAACGCTAAAACGAGCCGTTGAACTGCTCGAGCCTGAACAAAAGTTTACCGTAATCCTTTTTGATCAGGGATTTTACAATGCTCCAATCGGTCAAGGTTTAGTTCTTGCGAACAAGCGAAACAAGCAAGCCATTTATGATTGGCTAGCCAATGCGCCCGGAGGTAGCGGAACCAATCCATTGCCAGCCATGTTGACAGCAATTCAACAGAGACCAGAACGAATTGTATTGCTCTCGGACGGCGAGTTTGATCCAACGTCAGCGGTTGCAATCACGCAAGCAAATCGCTCGAATCTACAATCTGCGAAAATCGATTGTGTTGGTTTGATGGAAGAAGTCGAGACACTCAAGGAGATCGCGAAAGCGAACAAAGGAATCTATTACCAAGCGCAGTAGAGTACGTTTGAATACAAAAGAAAATTGCTGACTAAGGCGAGCGGCAGGTTCAAAACTACCTGCCATCCAGTGTTTGAGGAACGATGAGTATATCATAGTCGGGTAGTGTCGTTGAGCGTTGAAGTCGCTTGTTCACGTAAACCATTTCTTGCTTTGAGACCGTGACTCCTTTG
>JANMNR010000383.1:0-38952 GCA_031368325.1 Pirellula sp. | reverse complement strand
CTTGACCATGTCCAGGATGGACCCTTGCAACTTGAATCGATCGGCGACTGCTAGCTTGTCCTGCCTGCTGACGCCCGCAAAAAGCAACTTGAATAGTTGCTCAGGGCCAGGGACCGGGGGCACGCGCGTGCCGGTCCGCGTCCAGGACAATTGGCACCCCCCATGGATTCCACTTTCGCTACCGATCGTCAGTGTCGGAAACCGAGTCACCCCCACGACGTGATCTGCTGCAAACTGATCTATCGTGACGTTGGCATCAGGCCTCGACTTTGCATCGATCTGACGAACGCCCGACAGAAACGAGTGGATGGAGAAGTGACCGCCACTGGTGCCGTGGTCCAAACCTCCAATCAAGGTCATTCGATCGCGAATCTCGTCTAACGGGGCGGTCGTTCGATTCAGTTTAAAGTCACGAAGCTCGTCTAATCCTGTGACCGCTTCGTTGGCGGTGCTTTCCGGCCAAAACGCCTCAGGATGGAATCCCAGCATATTGCCGATACAAACCATCCGCTTCTTTGGTGCATCGGCTTGTTGAAACATATGCTCTGCACCCTTTGCAATCTTCAGCGACGGAAGAAAGGGAAGAGCAATAGAGACTCCGGCAGCCCGCAGGAGATGACGTCGATGTATTTTGGTCATGGAATAATCCCGACAGTAGCAGGTTTGGGCATTTTCAGGTGGATAAAGGAAAACTAACGATCCAGCGAAATGGCTTCGGCATAGGCCAACTCGCCAGTGCGCCCGTCGTAGTATTGAAAAACAATTTGCGGGTGTGGATAGGCTACTAAGCGCTTCTCACCAAGCTTTTTGGGCATATTAAAGACGTTGTTTATTTGTACCACACAATAGTGCGGATACAGTCGCTCGAGTCGTGGTACATCAGGCAAAAGGTAACTGCTCCAACGAATATCGCATTCTCGCGGTCCAAACTTAAACTTTCCCGTCGCTGGTCGGTTGCTTTCATCGAGTGCAGGCACATGATTGACGCTATTGTGCGGGCCACAACAAAATTCCCAAATGTTCTCCGTAATTTTAACTGCAAAACTGTTGTGCAGGTCACCCGTCATCACAAAAACTTTCTTCCCCATTTGGGTCCACTGATCGATCAGCATTTCCCTTTCGCTGATAAAACCGGTCCAAGCTTCTTCTTTGTTCTCATCATCCGCTTCAAAACCACCGGCACCCGAGTGGGGAATCATGAAGGGTACTGTCGAAATCACAAAGAAGAAATCGGCATCGCTTTCTTTCATCGATTTGAGCAACCATTCGCGTTGAGGTTTGCCGATCATCGACACGCCCGGCTTATCACGTTTGGATACATCGTGCATGTCCCGATCGCCGCGCGTGTCCATCAAGAAAAAATCACAATTGGCGACCCGGAATTTTCCGTAGCTTCGTCGACCGATGGAATAGCTGATCTTTCGGTCGTCGACCTTGGCCGGCATGTGCAGACGCAAGGTATGCGGATCAATCACTTCGACGATATCGTAGACGTAGGAATTCTTGTTGCCTTCATCATTGTCATAAATCATCTCATTCACACCGGCTTCTGGTGTCCCCCAGTGCACGTGCAGATTTAGCATTTCACTGAGAGGGAGCTTTGTGAAGTCCGTGTCCTTGTCGACCAGAAGGTCGCTTCCCGCCTTCATGGAGGCCTTGCCAAAGTGAATCGGATGTTTGTGTTCCATCGGATTGGCCCAGCCCAGATAGTCGAACCAAGCTTTCGTCCCGATATCCCGGAAGACGGTACGGCGATGCCGTTTGCCAGCTTCTCCCGACCCCCAAATGTCGTTGACCAATTCATGGTCATCGAAGGTGAAGTAGCTGGGTACGTTGCGATGCCATTTGGCCAACTCCACGCCTCGGCTCAGGTATAACTTGTAGTTCTCCCAAACGCCAACAATCGTGGGCATTACATCAACGACCAACGGGACTTTGCTCAGGCCTTGAACCAATCGCCAGGCTTCAGGGGGGTAGGCACGTAGTTCTTCGTACAGCCAATCCCCGTTCATGATGTGAAAGTGAACTTTATTGGACCATTCCTCATTTAGATGTTCGTACGTTGTGGCTCGATGTCCGGCTCCATTGAGCGGATTTTGATTTGCGCACGATCCGATTTGAAAACGAAAGTTGAACAGCCCTTTTGGATTGTGTTCGTCGCTTCTCGACGACTCTTTGCTGGGCAAGGTTAGAAACGAGCCTGGCAAACCGTGCGGTCGCTTGTCAACCCAAATTTGGTAGTGGTATCGTGTTTCAGGTTGTAAATCGCGCAGCGTGACCGTCCCCGTATTGTCGCGTTCGATTATGGTCGAACCGGGCAGGCTCACTTGTTCGAGTCGATTGGGATCGGTGCTGTAATGCACCGTGAATTCACCAGGTTCAGAAGTGCGTCCCCAAACGACCATTGAATTTGCAGTCGGCTGGCCGAGCATAGGGCCGTGGGTCAAACGAATCGGATCGCGATTTGTTTGTTGCGCATGTGCGTCAGCTGGATGCCAGGTGAGCAACAACGCTACGCAGAGTTCGATGAACAGAAATCGGTGAAACAGCCGATGGCGGCCAACAAAAAGACTGGGCATAGTTTATCGATTGCTCTTGAACTCGGATTCAATTCGTAACGCTATTGCAGTATACACCCTTCGCTTCATAGCGACAGCATTCACAATGACGAACCCGCATTACCAGCCGGCATCACTAGCGTTGCATGCCGTTGGCTAACCTCGATGCTCAAGATCGAGCCGCTTGTAAAAGGCAGGAAATCAGCTTCGATGCCATCGGAAAACACGACCCCATTTTCCGGCATAAGCGATTCAACCACAATCTTCTCATCAGCATGAATCCGCCCGGCTACCAAGCCGATCTTGCTGGTTCGACTCTTGAAGGGTTCTCGAACCGCCCACACAAGTTCGTTTGCATCCCATGGAATCGGCTTGGGCATAGGAATATTTGCACCCAAAAAATGGGCGACTCCGCAGGTCATGTTGTAGACGGACGATAGCCAACCCGTCGAACCGACGCCTGTCGACACGAGCAAGCCACTCGACGAATGCGCTTCGGTCTTGCCTCCGGCTTCCAAAACGTAACGTGCCGAAACATGCGAGGACGATCCAACAAACAAATCGTTGAACGCGAGCATACTCTGACCGTCGTTCAGTTTGGCATCGATCATCGTCACCTTGATCGACGCGTATCGACCGTCAAGAACTTGTCGAACAGCCTTGACTGCTTGAGCCGTTCGAAATGGTAGGAGCAAACCGTCGATCCGGGATGGATCGGGGTTTACGGCAACAATCGGCGTATCGTTCACGTACTTTGCGACATTTGCCACTAAGCCGTCTTGGCCGACAACGACAACTGCCACACACCCCAGAAAGTTGTAGTTTGGTACATAGCTCCGATCGATGACCTTGACTGGAAAGCCAAATTGCAGCTCCCTCTCAAGTTCCGAAACCTCATGCTGATAAACTCGATCTTCAGTAGCATACTCTTCGAAGGTAGCTTGAGGTCTTGCCTTGCCTACTGTTTTTTGCGGCCGCTTGCCTTTGCGAGCGTTCGACGCCAAGTCTTGAGTGGAAAACGAATTTCCGATGGCCTGCGCGGACTTCAATCGAAACTCCGCTTGTCCCGCCGTGCCCCAACGTCGTCGAAGTCCCTCGAGTCGCGTGGTCCGTGTCACGATGACGATCGACGGATTGATGCGCATCCCCACGCTTACGACTCCTTGCGATGATTCAACGACGCAAGCAACTCTGGAGAGATGTTGAGTTCGCCAATCTTCGATGCGTTCTCAGCCAATTGTCGGAATGCCACGGCGATGTTTTGTCCCGCATCCCCACCCCCCTGAACTGCCATGAGAATCCGCCAATCGATTTGCTTGAGCGGTTCGAGCGTCGATTGGAGCGTAAAGGCTTTCGCCTCCGCCTCTTTTCGATCGTTGGCCACTTTGCTATCGACCAATGAAGCTCGCTTTTCTTCGATCGAAATATCGGCGGACAACTGCGTTTCGCGCACTTCCCGCTTCTTGTTCTCCACCAAAATTTCGGTGTTCAACTCGTTCTCTCGAATCGTTCGCTCCATATCGACCGCTGCATTGCGTCTTGCAAAGATCGCTTCATCGGCTTCTCGAAGTAAGTCTTCTCTCGCTTGCGCCTGCAAAGCTTTTGACATTTCGGGAGTGGCCTTTAGTCCGACAATATGAAACTCCAAGATCTCGATCCCAAGCTGCGAGACAACGGGTGCTTGTCCCAAGCTCGCTTGAACGTGCATGACCAGTCCGTCCGCGTCGCCTAGCAGGTCCTTAAGTGATCGTTTTTGAATGTAGGACCGAGCCAAAATCTGAGCCGCATTGGTCAAGCGTTCTGACAGCTTATTCGGATCATCGCTCCGATAACGATTTTGACCTTGAACACTAAAGTCGAGTACGCTGGCCAATTTTTTCGCGTCCGAAGTCCTATAAGTCAGTTGACCTTGAACGGCGATTTCTTGGAAGTCGGAAGTGACTTCGTTGAACACGAAGGGACTGTCGGTACTTGCCAACGGAATAAGGGCAATTTCCGAAAAGGGTGCAAAGTAGAAAAAGGAAAGGCCAGCACCATCGCGAGCCAACTTGCCGCCCCTGTATTGCAATACATGCGTCGTCGGCGCGACCTTTAAATATCGAATTCCAAGAACCATGCGATACTCCGAGATAAACCAGTTAGAGCATTTTTTCCAACTCGATTGTAGTCTTAACTATCGCAAGAGGGGAATTCGGATGCCGTCGAATTGAAAGAGTTCATACGTTTTCCGCTTGGGAAACAGGCTGGCAGGGGGCCAATGGCGCTCACTGACACCTTGGCTTCGATTCTTTTCGATTCCTGGGCTGCGAACAACGAGGGCAATGCTTCAAGTCGAGTTATCGTTTCAACAGTGAACCCATCAACGTAAGACTGCCTTGCAATCTCTAGAAGAGCTTCGTCTATCTTCCTAAGCTCTAATCGCTGCTCTAAGGACAAGTCTAGTTCCTTGTTAACTGGCAGTGACGGTGCCGCCCCTTGTCTTGGTAAGTAGTCCTTAGCCTTTTTCTCAGACTCTTCCTGAGGATCTGCTTGCCCCATCGCGAAATGCAACGTCACCGTCATTCCTGAAATATTCCTCAGGGCTTTGATCTCTTCCTCATCAAAGTCTTGTCGTTGAGCATAGGCTCTTCTTTCTGCCAGTGCAATTTTCTGCGCGTCGGACTGTGCGAACAGAGAGTGAGTGCAAGTGGCACAACAGACAAACCAAGTAACTGGACCAATGATGTTTCTCACCAAACTATCCCTTTGCTGAAGTTAGTGCAGACAAGCCACTCTTTTAGCTCTAAATCCATCGATTCAGTCGGCCCACTTATCAGGAGTGTTTTGAGGGTGTCAAGTCTTGAACCATTCATGATTGTCTTTCTGTTCTCCTACATGGAAAGCGTCACAACGATTTGGAGCACAGCACTTTCGAACCAATCAAATGTCACGGGAAAATCCGTCGTCATCCCATGTCAGATTCTGCCACCGTAGCAGCAAAACATGTCCCGGAAAATGTCGGAGTGGTGTGTCCCCAAACGATTCCCTTTGTCGCTGCAGCGTCCGCCACAAGTTCGACCCCAATCAGCGCTCCAATTAGAAGTGCAACTTACATCTACATGCTTAATCAAACAAACTCGGCAATGATTGACGGCTATCTGTCGAATCCTTGTAAGTCAGGATGGTATCGGCAATCGTTTGGAGGCGGTTCTTTAACTGGCTGTCTTTGAACGCGAGATTCGTCCCTATGCGTGCGGTTAACTCGTCCCCCTTTAACGCAGTCGGCACCGCGACAGGTCCTTCAAGAACCAGTTTCTTTTCTGAAATTCCGACGATGGTGACGGACTGCAAAAGATCCCACGAGATCCAGCCAATTCGATTGCCGTAGCCAGAGCCTGTGATAATGCGCCACAGCAATACGGGCTTGGATGGCGAAGTCCAATCTTCGTTTAAGGCCGATGCGGCAATGACTCAAACTTCGAGGCCATCACGACAAATTCGGATCAACGGCCGCCCCCGGGCAAGATAGTTCTTCCACAAAACCCAAGTGAGAAATCCCAAAAGAATCGCGATCGCACTCACAACTACCCCAGCGACCGGTGGCAAAGGCTTGCCAAAGTCGTTCTTTACTTGCCCTAACAAAATAAGCGGCCCCATCAGCGCCATACTAATGAAGACGAACGAAGCGATCGAGCCTCCCAAGGCAAAGAGCCATCGCTTCCCATAAAATGCCGTTCGGAGTTTTTCGTTTCCAGTCATGTTGAGCAGTTCAGGCCTAAGATTGAAAAGTGGTTAAGGTTTATTATGATCTTGTTGCTGCGAGTCTTGGGTTCCATTGCAAGGCTGATGAGACAGCGGAAGCATTCTACGCTGGGCCGCGACCATTTGGGAACAAAACATGACATCCCATGTAAACTTTCGAGGCCTCTTGATTTGGGAAGGGAACCGTGGGGACACTCCACTTTACTGTTCCGACGCCTCGTTCATAACCGAGACAGGAGAAGAACGAAATCGCATGGCTACAGACCGATTCAACGTGCTTTGCGTGCCATAGATGTCACCTTGTGTCATTATCGGCAACGTGTGCGTGCAACTTCAGACAGTTGATGTTTCGCAGCCCTAGAATCTTTCGCCAAACACTATGCCGTTTGGACAGGTTTCGGTTTGAACCGCTTTAGATAGAACTTAGGATCGAACACGTCCGCACGCGCGAGTCTGGCCATCGCAGTACCCTCGGTGAAAGAATGAACAAGTTCGTAAATGGCTCATTTCCCCAATTCTTCGAAGGCTAGTTGCAAGGTCTTGCGGGCCGTGTTTTCCTGTTCGCGATCACGGTTTTCATTTAGTTTAGGCGCGTCTTCCCAAAGCTGGACGACCCGTCGAAGTTGATTTTTGTTGTCCAGCATGTAGTTGCTGTTTCTGAGTTGGCGATCTTCTGCATTCTGGATATGGATCCACTCACGCGGATTGCTGGGTTTTCCCAAGAGCTGGGGAGCGAATGAGCGTCCATGGATTTTCAACTCGGGCAAGCTGGCTCCGGTAAGTTCGCAAAGAGTCGGCAAAAAGTCCGAAAGATCGACGAGGTCCTCACAAATGCTGTTAGGCTGAATGCGGCCGGGCCAACGGACGATCAGCGGGACGTGGGTGCCGCGGTCGGTCATCGTTCCTTTGCCACCCGCGACTTGTTTGCCATCGCCCCATGTGTGCACTAGATCTCGGTCTGTGCCGTTGTCGGCGAGGAAGAGAACGATAGTGTTGTCGGCGACGCCAAGATCTTCAAGCGTTTTGAGCATGCTGCCAATTTGCTTGTCGAGATAGGCGAGCATGTCCGGAAAATACTTCGGGTCGCCCTTGTGACCAGCCTCGGGGGCGCGATAGGTTTGCTCTTTGCTGTCCGGAGTGGGTTCCCAAGGATAATGCGGCAGACAGGTCGAATAGTAAGCGAGGAACGGCTTATCATTCCTAGCATTGGCTTCGATAAAGTTGAGACAAACCTCGAGGTCCACATCCGGGCCGTAGCGGCTCTTGATCTCGTCCGAGAGGATGCGTCCGTCACGAATAAGATAGGGGTTCCAGAAACGAGTTGTTTTTTCCCCCTTGTCATCGAAGATCTGCCATGTCTGGTAGTGGTCAAAGCCGAACTCTTGAATCGTGTTGTGCTTGTGTTCTAAGGATACATGCCATTTGCCGACGAGTTGCGTAGCGTAGCCATCGTGCTTGAGTTGACGTACGAAGCTGGGCTGTGAAGGCTTAAGATAGATGTTCTCCTGACTCTTGCTGTGGAGGACAACTTTCAGTCCGTTCTGGAACGGATAGCGCCCGGTCAGCAGCGAGCCACGCGAAGGCGAGCAAAATGGATTGCTGAAGCAACGTGTAAAACGCATCCCCTCTTTGGCGAGCCGATCGATGTTCGGAGTCTTATGCGTCGAACCGCCGTACGCGGAAAGACATTCCACGCCGAGATCGTCGGCAAGGATGAGGAGAACGTTGGGTTTTGGACGTGGCAATGACTTCGTTGGGATGAAACCATCGACCTTCGCTGTTGCCTCTTTGGAAGGAACTGGCAAAGCGAGTACCTGCCCTTGCGCTAGCAGACGCTCACGAAGCTTCGGATACGGCACTTTTTGAACCGCGATGTTTTCTTTGGCGGCTAGAGCAGCGGCGATGCCTGAGCCTTGGCCGATTACCATCCATGCACCCTCAATGCGCAGCGATGAAATGCCGACGTGCGTACAGGACAACGCGACCGGCACGATCAGGTTTTCGCACTGAGCGGGCTGTGGCAGCACGGCGCGAAACGGCACATGGTAGGCGTAGCCTTGCTTGGGCTGTACCTTGCGCACGGGGAAAATGGTCCCTTCGTTCACCACGCCTCCGCCCTTCAGCGCGACGCGCTGGCAGTCGTGCGAATCAATCGGGAACGACGAGATGGCGATGGGGTCATCCTTGACGGGCTCATCAAGGATATCGCGTTGGGTGATGACGTGCAGCCCTTTCATCCGTCGCGACTCGCGCACGTAGAGCGCGGGTGGAAAATGCTCGCTCGAGTTGAATTCGTCACGACACAGCCCAAGCTCCGCATACTGCTTCCGAACACCTGCAGGCACATCGGGGTCGGTGGTGAGGAAATGGTAGAATTCGAGAGTGTATTGCTTGTGCTCCTCCCAAATTTTTTGTCGCGTTGCCTTATCGGCAGAGTGCCAGTCGTTGCACGCGCCGACGAGGCCGATGGAGAACTGCTTTCCGATTGAGTTGTTGCCATCCAGCTTTCTACCGGGCAGCGGATACAGGTCAAAGCCGACCTGCGTCGGCGAGCCGCCCGCTTTCAGAAATCGGCGGACAATCTCGAAGCGTGCCGGATCATAGTGCGCGGGCGCGGGCAATGGGATTAGGTTCTTCGGGTCCTTCGTGAGGCAGAGTCGAAAGCTGTAAGTCATGACGTTCTTGTCGCCCGTATCGTCCGCGCCGGCATCGTTTGTCGTGAGCAGCGGCAACAGCTTGCCAGCGCCGTCAAATCCGTCGATTTCCATCCTTTTCTTCGGGTATTTTTTCCCTGCGAGCGGTTCACCGAACTCCGCACGACCCTCGCGGCCGATGGTCCACTCAACTCCCGCCGCCGCCATGAGGTCGCCTTCATAGCTGCCATCCACAAAAACTTTGGCGCTGAAAGTCCCGTGGTCCGTAACGAGCGAAGTGATGCGAGGTCCGTCCTTCGTCACCGTCTGAAGCCAACGCCCTTTAAGCTCTTTCACGCCCGCTTCGTCGAGCATCCGCTGGGTCACCCTCATCGCCACATGCGGTTCGAATGTCCACAGCGACTGGTCTTTTACCGTAGCGTCATAGGGCGAGGGTAGTCCGCGGTCCGTATAATCCTTTACCACGCGGCGGTGCCATTCGTCGAACAGCCCCATCAGCGTCTCACGAACCATCTGATTCGAGTCGCAGTGACTCAGCCCGCCCGTGCTCAGGCCGCCAACATGCTCGGAAGGCTCCAGCAAAATCACCGAAGCTCCTTCGCGCGCAGCCGCAATCGCTGCGCAGAAGCCGCCAGGCGTGGAGCCATAGACGATAACATCTGTGTCGGACTTGTCTTCAGCGATGGCACGGAGCGGAAGGGGCACGAGGCACGTCAGAGCGAAGATGATTCGGAGCATTGCTTTGAGAAAAGTCCAATTTTTAGAAGATTAAGGTTAAGAAGATTATTGATAACCAATTGCGGTTCAGGATATTGTTCGCACCCAAAACCCAGCGAGCCAAAGCCCAAATCATCAGCCTTGATCAGAACGATGTTGGGTTTGGGGCTAGAATTGCGTGGGCTTATAGCAGCGTTTTTTTCTTCGAAGGTTCTTTAGGCTCTGGTTTTTTCTGAGCCGCTGGTCTTTTCCATGACTCCGGTCGTACGATCTGTTTGGCAGCTTCAAGTTTTTCTCGCAGCGTTTAGTAGGGCACGTCCTGCACGTTGACGTTGCCGTCTATGGCCATGCCAGCCGCGACCGCCGCGCTTTGGCTCAGCGCCATGAAGACTGGCTCCATACGGATCGAACCGTGTGCGACGTGCGTTGCAGATAAACAGATTGGCGAGAAGAGATTCTCGCATTCGCCTTTCTTGGGAACGATCGAGCGGTAGGAGATTCCATACGGCCTAGGCGGCGTACGCCAAATAACGCCTTCGTTTTGCACCTTGCCATTCTCCGTTACAATGTGCTGAACGCAGTGCGAATCCATCCCGAATGAACCAAGTGCAATCGGATCAGGTGCCTTGCGACTACCAGAGCAATCGAGCTGCGTCGTCACATAGTCGGTAACCATGCGTCGCGCTTCACGGATATAGATCATCCAGGGCCATCCACCGTTGTCGATGAATTCATCTTTGGGCAATCCATATGCTGCTGTTTTCCTGCGAATATTCTCCGGCACACGCGAACTGTGCGACATCGTCCACAAGAACCCGCGAATGTAGGTCTCGTGTTGTTTTTCGATCTCGCGGCGGCGCTCATAGCTGGCTTCGGGATAGTCCCAATTGGTACCAACGTAGTCGGACCCAACCGCGTGCATGTTGTTCCAGTCAACCTTTTGTCCTGGTCCTGCCAGCGGCTCGACGAGCGCAGGCAACCTCGTATCACCTGCATCAAAGTTGCGTAGGAGCAGTTCGTGATCGATTTCGCTATAACCTTCGGGCTTTTCGATTGGAATGCGGTTCGCAGGATTGCTCGTGAGACATACGCGATAGTTGTAGGCCTGAATCTTTTTATCACCTTGACCATTTGTCAGGCCTTCAATCTTGTTCACGTGTGGGAGCAGTCCACTCCTCGGGTCGCCAAGCTTTACATAGGGATCGACTCCTTTCACAAAGTGATCCTTGTCCTTCTGCCCATAGTGAATGCGAGGATTCGTGTCTCCTCGCCGAACGCCGGCCATATCTTCGCCGTATTGGCTTTCCGGTTCACGTCCAACGGTGTAGGTAACGCCTGCTGCTGCCATGAGATCGCCGGCGTACGACGCATCGATGAACATCTTGCCTTGATAGGTTTTACCGCTGAGTGTCGTGATGGCTTTGATGCGGTTACCATCCATTGTCACTCCTTTGCCTGGAGTGCGATCGAGCATTTCGTTGTAAACCACTGAGACTCCCGCATCAGAGATCATCTTCTCGAACACTTGCTTGCCGACATGCGGCTCGAAACTGCGAACGAATTCCGCCCCGTATGCTTTGGCAACGCCATCGTAGAACTCGGAAGCGATACCGCCAAAGGTGCTTCGGTAGCCGAGGAAATCTGTGGCACCGAGACCGCTGGAGCTCATGCCCCCAGCGAAGCTCGTGGGATTCAGCCAGATGATCGAACGCTTGTCGCGTTTGGCCGCGATCGCCGCAACCACCGCGCCGGATGAATCGCCGTAAACCACGACATCATGTAAAGATACGACTTCGGGCTTCAACGCTGGAGAGGATTCGGACTGCCCGAAAGCACGGACTAAAGGTAAAGCACTGACCAGCGGCAAGGTGAGGCAGAAAAAAAGCAAAGAGAGACATTGTTTCATAGCTTGGGTTCATCGCTTTGCTTCATAAGAACGCATGCAAAATCGATTTCATCTAACCAGTCTAGGTAATACTGAGAAATCACATCGTTCAAGGGCGGAGGGTTTTTGTAAATTGTACTTGGTGTTTAGTCTGCGTGTTGTGGAGCAAAACCCGCATTCGTAAAGTAGCTGTCCATTGTATTGAAACTGCGGCTGAAATCGCGAGAAAATTCTGCGAAGACAGTGATGGATGTCACGTCAGATAACACATTTAAGGCGAAGCTCGAAGAACCTTTTACGTTTGCACCCAACCTTGCTGTCGCACCAAGCAACAACGAAGCTGAACGGACGCTTCGAGATCCAGCGACAGCAAGCTGGGTTGGTCACACGTATACAACGCTTCAAGGTGCACGACGACAGACGATCATTCACCGCGTCTTTGAGTCGATCCGAAGACAACTGCCGTGGTGGCTAGGGCATCCCCCACCACCTATCATGCGGCTCCACACTAGGCATTTGGTGCGACACGTCGAATCACTTCTTTGGCTTTAACGGGCTCGCATCCAAAAAGTCGCGTGGCATGAGCTCAAAGCTGTTCCAGACAATGGGCTGGGCGGGCCAGTCTTCGGCTCGGGGATGGTGCACGAAAGAGAGTCGGTACCAAGCTACTACATCGGTTTCCACAACCGCCTCGTCGTTCAAGTAATTTGACAACGCCGACAGCATTCGTCGGTTGTCGGTGGCGGAGTAGGGGAACTCACTCGCACGAAACTTGGTAATGAAAAAGTCTCCAGAACAAACTGGGAATCCACCATCTTTCCACGCCCCATGTCCACCAGGCATCAAGTGATACGAACGCGGTCGGCCAATTGCGTTGAGCGACTTTGGATTTTTGACGCGCCAAGAGCGAAAGACGTTTTCGGATAGAACGCGTCCAGTTTCTCTCTCAAATGGGCGCCAAACCGCACGTGCGATTTGAGGGTCTGTGCTATCCGGCTCATACGTGAATTCCTCCGCCACGTTGGAATCTGCGCCGTCAATATCGAAGTCGATTCGAAAGTAAAAATTGTGGACATGCGACGGAGCAAACACTTCCTCTCCTTGCGCGTCTTTGCCCACAACCACACCCGCGTCCGTGCCTGCTCCAATGTTCAAATGCTGCAAGCCGCCCGTGGCACCGACCTCAGGGCAGATACTGCCATCGTTTCGGAATTTCCATTTCACTACATAGGTATAACCATCGTCGGTTCCCTTAAAGTGAACCATCGACCACAAGACTAACATCTTGCCAGGTGCCCGACCTTGCGTGCCGGCATAGGCAAAACCCGTCGGCTCCTCATGCATCATTACATCGGCGTTGGTCCCGGTCGCCGCGCTTCCATCGCGGTTAAATGGTTTGCATCCAGTCCCAGCCGAATTGCAATCGCGACCGATTTCCAAGGGCATCGGGTTCGCAAGAAATCCACCGAATGAGAAATCCTCCGGGCGAGGCGCTCCAGGTGCATAGGGGACATAAATCTCCGACAAGTTGATGGACTTCAATACCTTCCTACCTTGGAAGTACACATCGTTGAGCATCAAACCCTCGATGTCTCGAAACTGCCATCGAAATGACCAACCTTCCCATTCCACGATTTGCCCAGCTGTGTAGTCGGGTGGATCCTGAG
Organism: Pirellula sp.; assembly: GCA_031368325.1. Classification (GTDB taxonomy): domain Bacteria; phylum Planctomycetota; class Planctomycetia; order Pirellulales; family Pirellulaceae; genus JBKCUI01. Next base: position 25,730 of record JANMNR010000383.1, on the reverse strand, counting down.
GAAGCTGAAAGGGAGCATCATTACCGTCTTGCGACTTTCCTGTGCTCCACAATAACAAGCCCGCGATGAGTGCCAACGGTCGGCAGATCCGATGACTTACCGACATCGAAGGAGGTGTTCGATGTTCAACGAAGAGCCGAACGATTCGGAAGATGAGGCCACGCGTCATGGTATAGGCGTTTAACAACTGGTGCATCCTCCATCATGTGACAATTGTTTTGCATGATTCAATAGTTGTTCCTGTGCCAACTCCAGAAAGACGTCGGCAAGTTTCGGATCGGCTCCCAATGTTCGCGAAACAAACCATTGCTTGTCAGGGAAACGCGATCTGCATGCCAGTACTTTGCTACGCAGCTGTTCAATCAAATCACCTTCGAATAGCAAATGGGGCTGGACCAGAACAGTATCGCACGGCCATGTCGCGGCCTCTTCCAATAAACCATCGACGTTCGGCGTCCCCCCAGCAAAGAACCCGGTCTGGTTACAAACCACCGAAAGTTGCCGAACCTTGAGCTCCGTTAGTTGACGCATATGTGCCAGTGCTGACAGATCACTGGTTCCGCGGCCAACCATGGCGAGGCCAATGCGGCCCATTTGAGCCAATCTCCCTTCGCATTCCCCCGACTCGCAACGAACACGTGCACATGATGACTCTGGACACGGTTGCCCCGTTCCAAGCGCGATCACTTCGGATGAACGCACTTGCGATAACGCTACCACCGATTCATGGGTGCCGAGCGAACCTGTCTGACCGATAACTTCGATTCCAAATCGCTTGGCTGCTTCGGAAACAGTGTCTGGAATGTCTTGCAATGCGTGTGCCGCAGTGAAAAGAAGGACAGGCACCACCAGAGTCTTCTTGATTCCCTGAGCATGAAGTCGCTCAATCGCTTGTTCAATCGAGGGTTCAGCCAGCTCCAAGAAACAGCCGAAAAGCTTCGCCGCCGGCATTTTCATCTGCATTTGCCGAACGAGCTCTAGTAGCTGTCTGGCTCCAGATGGATTCCGGGTGCCGTGCCCCACCACCAGGATTGCACCGCCGTCCCGATTAAACTGTGTCCACAAGTGCGTATCGTGGCTCGAAACGGCGTCGGTTTGTTGCATATACGAGTAAATGGACTCAGGTGCATTCATTGGTTCACAACGCGGCAATTTGGGTTGTTTGGGTAATTTGGATTGTGCGATGGGTTATCTTGTGCAGTGTATACCGATTGCAAGGCCTTTGACGACAACTAAGTTGCCGTTAAGGTTTCAAAAAATGCACTTTTCCTAAAGATCGACAAGATAAGCACTTGCAAAGGGAATTATCGATAAGGATTCGGTTTCTTGTTTGAAAGACTTGGTGGAATAAACCACAATAGAGTGACTCGTTTCCGAATTTCTTTAAGGTTATGGCGTTATGGACTCAAGATTTCACAAGCGACAGGCTTTTCAAATCCTCCTTCGATCCGCGATTGCTGGCGCAGGTTTCGTTTTGCTTGCAAGCGATCGAGGTAATGCGCAGGTCTGCGAACCCGTTACGCGATATCGACTCCAGACCGAGACGGTCCAGGAACAAGTTCCGGTAACATCCTATCGTATTGAGTACGAAGACCGCATGCTTGAGAAAGAAATTGTGAGCTATCGACCGACCGTTGAGGAACGCAAGGAGACACGGCAATACACCGTTCGTAAGCCTGTGGTGGAGACATCGACTCGCCAGGAAACGTACACCGTTTATAAGCCCGTGGTCAAAACCGACTACGTGGACGAAACAACCTACGTCAATGAAACATCCGAAGTTGAGAAGATAGTAACCTCGTTGCGTCCAGTTGTTGACACGACTATGCAAACACAGCAAGTCATCGTGCAGAAGCCTGTTACCGAAACCATTTACCAAACCCAAAACTACGTTGTTCAACGTCCAGTAACAGAGACGACGATGCAAACACAACAGCAGGTGGTTCAGCGACCGGTCACCGAAACGACCCTGGTGACCCAAAACTACGCAGTGCAAAGACCTGTCACCGAGACAACACTGCAAACGCAAAACTACACTGTGCTACAACCCGTTACAACCTATCAGCCTGCTGTCGTCGACGCGGGTGGATATGTCGCACAACAGTTCGTTCAACCTGGCGACGTCCGCTATCACCTTCGATGGCAACGAGGTGGTTACGACACCAACCCTTACAACGGCTATCAAAACTACCAACGCGGTGGGCTAGGATGGGTTCCGTATCAGGCACCGAGCCAGAACTTTGCCCAGGTTCAATACCAATCCAACCTTCAACAGGTCGCGGTCCCGCAGCAAAGCTTCATGCCTCAAACACTTTCGCAACAGGTGCCGATTCAGTCGACACGCATGCAAACGGAAATGGTTCAGCAACAAGTGCCGGTGACCTCGACACGTATGGAGAACCAAATCATTTCGCAGCAAGTGCCCGTGACTACCACTCGCATGCAACAGGAGATGGTTCAACAGCAAGTGCCAATCACTCGGACGCGTATGGAAAGCCAGGTGGTAACGCAGCAAGTTCCAGTCAAAACCGAACGAATGGAAGAGTATCAGGAAAAGATAAAAGTCCCAACGACTGTCCAGAAACCGGTTACTCGCAAAGTTCCGAGGGAGCGAATCGAATACGAACCCGAAACTCACGTACGACCCATCCAAACTCAAGTTACCACTTACAAGCCTGAAGTGGTAAGCGAGGATGTGATCATTCGAACGCCCATCATGGAACGCGTCGTTCAAAAGGTCCAGGTCCCCCAACGTATCGCTCGTTCCGTCCCGTACACGGAAATGCGGACTGTTTATCGCACTCATACATACCGCGTACCAATCGACTTCGATGGCTCGATCATCACCAGCTACCCGGTTGTCGATTCGAGCAATGTCGTTAAAGCTTCTGCAACGGCCGATGCAGCTGGCAAAGGCTCGACGGGCGGCAAGAACGAAACAACCGGTACGGGGACCAACGTAAAATCGGAGAAGCCCCCGACTTCCGAGGAGGGATCACTTCCAGCCCCTGCGTCGAAATCGAATTCAACCGACGGTCCGCTGTTTCTTGGCTCGGCAGACGGAAAAGAAGCGGATAAGACAGCAGGAGATAAATCCTCAACCGAAACGATCCGCAACAAACCGCCAGCTTCTGGCAAGATCCGGCTCGAAGAAGACAATTGAGTGTCAACACGCCCAACGAGAGCGCGACGAAGTGCTTTGACGGCACATGAACAGCATCTTCTTGGTTAGCTGGATGCTGTGGCTATAGGGTGCAAATGAATTTCGAAGCCTAGGCTTTGACATCAATACCGCGTGATAACGTCGCCGCTTGCTCAATCAATTTTACGGCGGCTTGACCTTGTTGCTTGTCCGCGTCTAGTTGCTTCGCGACCACTGCGGTCGCGATGTCAGAGCGTGTCTTCTCTGTCTTGGCGTAGATATCTATGGCCTGTTGTACGATTGGAGAAATGGACATCTTGGATCACCTCGCAAAAAACTGTTCTAAAGGGAATGCACTCACAGCTACACCATGACTGGGTTTTTGGATTCGGCATGAAGTAACTTGGAAGATCGTGAATTTGGCTCGTGTTCGCAGGTAACGATCAAGTCCATGGACACAGTCCATTGACCGTTTGCGTCGCCCTGCACAACCCAATGTGGCACCATGCAAACTGATTGATGCACCAATTCAAATCCCCCTTCGCTTTGACTTACTGTCGCAATGGGGAAGCACCATAAACTGGTTTTCCTATTGGCGGTCCATTGTACGTTGGCTCCTAACCATTGATCGATGAGGCCGATGTAATCTGTCGATTCAATGTTCAGGATGGTTCCGAGATGGCCCATCCGTTCACAGCGTTCATCATAAAAGTAGCGATCGTCTGCACCTGCTGGTAAGCCAGCAAAATTGAACTCTACTCCAAAATCAAATGGACGCCCCGGAGGAAGTCCCTCGATCAGGTAAGTGATCTCGAGCGCGTGGCTGCCAGCGAAAAGTGTGATTCCTTTGGTGATTGTTAGAGGAACTCCCCAAGCATTCCCCTCACGTCGCAGTTGCACTTGGATTTTGCCAGAACCACGACGGAGTTTGGCATCGTAGGGAAGAGCCGCGAAATCCCCACGCTCGATGGCTGCACCACTTTGTACCATTTCGGCTGTAATGCCTTGGTCAAAAAAATGATCGACCAATGATTTCCTGGGGAATCTGTCGTACTGAAGTAGATCCTCAAGACCTTGTTGTTTGAACACGACCCGATCGTGGATACTGGCAGTCTCGCTGGTGGCTTGGCTGTTTCCCAGTTTGACTTTCGCGTGATACTGTTCTGGCCGACGTTGCATGGTAGCCAGCAGATTGTGCTCAATGCCCCGGATGTCCAACTCGTAGAGCATTCCCCCATTCGCTGGGGCAAAGTATCCGATCAACTGATCGTTCGCGAGTCGAATTTCTGGAAACAGATCCTTGTTGTAGTCTTCTGTCGTAACGTCGACCCATTCGCCGTGTCTGCCGAGGGAGTGTTCAATCAAGTTATCGGCAGCAATCAACTCAGCGTACGTTGCGTTGCGAAGATGCGGCAAATAGATTCCGCCAAAGGCACCGTGCCAATAAGGGCAATTGCATTGGCCTCGATACAAATGATCTTCAGCTTTTGGAAGAAGTGATTTATCGCCATTGCCGCGGCGAGCAAACTCCAGTCTGCGGCTAACGTCCAACATTCGACAGTACATTTCATTCGCTTCGGTGTACTTGATCCGAAAGTTTCGCCAGAATCCGCCACGCAGGAACGGCTTGATCTGTGGCCAGCGCTGATCCCCCTCCAAATCGTGAACGAGAGCGTCGTAGGACCCTTGACGCTCGACTGGCAAGGCCCATTCGGTCATTTCACGATAGGAGCAGTCTGGCAAGTACACGGAACCAGCCGGCGCCGTTTCCGTGATCGCTTCCGAAGGTGTAGACGTAAAAAGCCAATCCCGATTGGCGGTGAGTTGATCAAAGAATTGTCGCAACCATCCCCGTTCGTACACATGCTGTTTCGTATTGGGCCATGTACCAAATTTTTCCCCATCGTCTCCAAACAAGAGCACGGAGCCTGGAGCTCGGTCCGCTATGCCACGGCAATAATCGATCGTATCCGCGGCAGGGGCGAACGGCAGCAAGTATCGAAGTCGCTCGCTTCCAGGAAAGACCCGCAAAACATGGCCGTCATCTTCGGTCAAAAAGTAGTTTGTTAGTTGGGAATCATCCCAACCTGCAGATCGGAAATGAAAGTCATCAAGGATGGTGTACTGCATTCCTGCGGGCACTAGATCACGCGTCAGTTGGCTTTCCCAAACACGCTCTGGCATCCACATGCCGGAAACGGCAGTGTCAAATCGGGTCTGAAGCCAACGCGTATACTTGACAATCTGGCCTATGCGATCGCGGCTCGGAATCATGGTCAAAATGGGCTCGTAGAAAGGGCCGCCTACGATTTCGATTCGACCTGCCGCCACCAGCGACTTTACCCGTTCAATGTACTCAGGATGCCGTTCCGATAGCCACAGCATCAGCGGTCCCGACGTGTGCAGCGCAACTTTCAGGTGTTCGTACGGTTCGAAAACACTGAGGAACGGCAAGTAGCTATCCTGATAAGCTTGTTCGATGACACCATCAAAATTGCCTACTGGCTGATGGTTGTGCAAAACAAGACAAAGACGAACAGTGTTTTTCATAAGTGAATCCCAATGGGTCACAGGGGCTTGTTTAGGCCGGCTATTGCGAACGCAAGCATTCGCAGTTTGATTTGGAGAACATGAGCTGTATCGGCAAAATCGGCAAAAGTGTTTCAGGCCAATCACCAACAATTGTCTTGCCCCTACGGATCGCCCAAATAGTCCTACCGGATCTAGTTCGAGACCTACAGTCTAGTTATGAGTCCGAAACTTCTACTTCTGCCTGCTCTCTCCTTTCGCTTGATTTCGGTAGTGGCGTTTGGCTTGTTGGCAGGCTGTAACGAACATCGAAGTCCAGTCGATTCGATGGAAAACAATCCGCGTTCGGCTGCTCGATTGATAGGAACCAAGGTTCCTTCCTCCGATCGCGAAGTCGCGGAGCGCATTCAAGAACTGCCAGAAACCGATTCGCTGTCGAGCAGTCAGAATACGAATGCGCCACAACCGAACTCGGGCAGTTCGGATCCGCGGCCACCGCTGCTTGCTGTCCGATTGCACGATAATACTGTCTTTGGCGTTCCTATTGGATTGTTCTCGGATCGGACGCTTCTCATGAAAAGCGACGGTTCAATACAACATATAACCAACGCAGATATCGTTCAGCAAGCGGTTCTAAAGGACCGGTTTCAAGCGATAGGTCGAAACGAACTTGCGAGGCAACTTCGCGCAGAATTCGGCAAAAACTACCTTGTTCGAAGCGAAAATCCTTATTTGATAGTCGCACGCTCTGAGCATTTGGAAGGGTGGGCACAACGGTTTAGAAGCCTCTATCACTCATTCAATCTGTACTGCTCAACACACGGGTTAGCAACCAGGGAAATAGAGTTTCCGCTGGTAGCGGTCGTGTTTGGCTCTCGTTCTGAGTTTATTCGCTTTGCCAATACTGCAGGCATCAAGCTGCCAGAATTCTGTGTTGGCTATTACTTTATCGATAGCAATCGAATCCTGTTGTACGAGTCAACCGATATGTCGAAGACGGAAACTCAGATCACGATTTCCCATGAAGCAACACACCAATTGGCTTTTAACATGGGACTTCATCAACGACGGGCATCGACTCCTCTTTGGCTTATAGAGGGACTAGCAACCATGTTTGAATCACCCAGACTTTCAGGGCTACAATCTCGCGATGGCAAATCGCTGTGGCCCGCATCCAGAAAGAGCACATGGCAAGCCCTCTCAAAACACCCCCCTGCGGTCCAACGGATGGTTACTGCCCTGATCCATGGTGATTCGCCGTTTGAAACCGATTTTGAAAATGCCTACACGGTTAGTTGGGCCATGACGACCTATCTTTCCCAACGCCAATCACAGCAATTCGCAACGTATCTGCAACAGGTTGGTAATATGCCTCCGTTTCAAGAATACGATGCATCGCACAGAGTGGGTGACTTCCAAAGAACGTTCGACACCGATGCTCGTTTGCTGACCAGCAAGCTGGTCAAACACCTAGAAACGCTTGACTAATTCTTTTCAGCAGTCCGATCCGCACCCTAGCGATCCGCTCCCCATCGAAACGAATCGTTCTCGACAACGACTTCGTCATCAAACTCCACCCGATATTCGACTCCGTCGTCCGATTGCATGGTGGGGTCTCCGTTGACTGCAGATTGCTCGCTAAGGATCGATCCAACTCGGCCATGCTTCATGTCCATACGCGGAGTCCTCGATCCGTAGGTCAAGTAGTCGTCCGTATAGGGCGAGCAACACAGACTGCATCCCGAAAAGAAAACAACTCCTGACACAAGTAAAGCGAAAGCTGGCAAACTGAATCGGTTCATCAGAAACTCGTGCCCTTCGGCGATTGTACTAGGATACGAACATGCTAGCGTTGCGGGTGTAGAGCGAACGACCAACACTGGGCTTCATGGGGTGTGTTGATTTGAACACCACCGTATTGACTCTATCGGCTGGGTGGATCTGTGTAGTTTAGGTTGAGATTGCGGATTGAGAGAGATTTTCCGTAGGGGGGCAGCGTGACGAATTGTTCAGATTCGGAAGCCGAAACGCCGAAGATGGACAACATATTGCAAGTGTTAGCATGCAAGATATGCAGGGATAGCGCATTAACAAGCCTGATTCCACCCAAGCCTTAAACTGTCGAACGAGTAATACAAGTGCAAAAGCCTAGTCAGGCAAAGCAATCAAAAAGGCACTCATCCGCTGAAAAAGCATGGTGGGTTTGTTTGATAGCATCCCTTACCTTTTGCCTGTGGGGATCGAACTGTTTGCAGATTCAACAGGTCGAGTATCGGCTCACCACAAACGTAGCAATCTCTCACCATCGCTTGCCATTGCTTCATCGTTTGGCAAAAAAATCCCATGGAGATGATTCTATTGGCCAGTCGGTATTCTCCCGGTTGGAGATCCAGCCCGATGAGGCGATCGATTCCTCACCCAACAGCTCAGACCTTAGGTCAGTACGCGTCAACATTCTTTGCAAAACCCATGCTGACACTCGAGAGATCGAGCGGGTTCTGAATCAATTAACAACCGCGTCTGAGGAGTCTGCTGAGTGCATAGTTTTTGAAAAGCAGATTTTGAAAGAACGTTGGCTTCTGCAGTCCAACTCCCATTCCATTAAGCGATTGGAGATGGATCAAGAACGCGATAAATTTGCCATGGAGGAAGAGCCAAAGGAAACAGAAATGGCAGCGAGCGCGACAGACCGGGAGCCAGCGAGACGGTCCCTATTCCGCTTGACCTCTTACGGTAATGGCCAACACGACTTAGCACCCGAGTCTGGACTGATGGACAGTTTGCTACAGCTGAATCAGAACCGCACAGACAATCTTGAGTCGATGACTCAAACGCTGAAAAAACTACAAGAGAAGTCAAGGGGATTTTTATCTTTGACCGGTTCTCCGCGAATGGAGCCTGTTGTCAAATCCCTAACGTCTTTTAGATTGTTGGTGCTATCAGTCCTTTGCTTTTTTGTTTGGATACTATTGATGGGATGGTTGCAACCGATCCGTGAGAGCATTGCGTTGCTCATCCGCATGCGTCCAGATCAACAAATGGAATTGAAATCAAATGTCCATGGAACTGCTGACGGAATCGAGTCCCCCAAGAGAGCAGCAAGTTCGAATTCGTTAGGCATCGCGAAAACGCTTCATTGGATGCAGCACGAGGGAATTCCTTATTTGGGCGCGATTCAAATTGCTGTGGGAGAGAGTAAAGAGAGAGAATTAAGCTCGCTCTCCGTCAACGGTGGAGAGTTGAGCAATAGAGAAACGCCTGAGTTCAAGGCGTTGGTTGTCGGATCCAAATCAGCTGATGCGGAACAGACGCTTCGGTTGCTAAAAAGATTGAGCGACGGATCGCTTGTGCTTTGGGTAGGCCTGTTTGGGCTCCGGTTGCTTTTTGATCCTCTATGGAGAGAACTGGTGATGGTTGCGCCCTTGGCCGCTTTGTCCCGCATCATTTCAGGGATTCAATAGAAGGCCTCATCTTGCATCCGAATCCCGTCATTTGCACAAAGTCATTTGCTAGACGACGGTCCAAGGGAATGGCGAGTCCATCACGTTCTGGTTTGAGCAAGACCGTTCTGATGGGGGGGCTTGCAGCGTTGGTATTGTCCTCTTTCTCAGTTCTTGGGCTGTATCTGTACGTATTTGGAGCAGCTCAGGACTCCACTCAGCAGCTTGAGACGGCGATGAGGCTGATGCGTCGAGGCGACCAAGACTCTGCGTTTCGGCTCGCTAACACTGTCGACCCCACATCGTTAAAGAGAAAGTCGGATCGATCGAAACGCGAATTTATTCTAGGCGCTCGCGAACACAAGGTGGCCGAAACGATCCTCCAACGTCGTATTGCGAGCGAGAAAAACCTGCTCGCGGTAAAGCACTTGGAACAGAGCCGCGATCTCGCATTTCCAGACGGTTATGAAGGACTCGGAAATTACTATCTGGGCATGGCATTGTTTGATTTGTTCCGGTGGGATGAGGCGGAATCTCCATTAGAGGTAGCAGCTGAACGCTGGCCTCAAGGGAGGGCAGATGCGATTGAACGTCTTGTGGATATCGATATCTCGTATGAAAACAAGAATCCATCGTCCGCCCTGGCAAGAATTGAACATTGGAGAAGCTTGCCTCGAAGCACCGCCAATGAAACCGATAGAGCGCTGGTCAAAGAGATGCAGGCGCTTTATGCAAATGGCGAATACGAAAAATGTTCGGGCTTGCGAGCAAACGTCCCTCTCGATTCTGAGCAGCGCCCCGTCGCTGATCTAGTGCATGGGCGATGCATGCAAAGGCTAGCGGAGAGCCTTGCCGAAACCGACAAATCAAAACGGCTTGAAATGGCGATGGATGACTTTCAACGCGTACTGTCAGCTGCAAAAACCTCTGTTTCTGCTCGACGACAAGGCAATCTCGAAATGGGCAGAGTCATCAAAGCCCTTGGCAAAACGACTCAGGCCGTCAGTACATTTAGCTCATTGCGCCTTTCGTCTCCGTATGAACCAGAGAGCCTCGTAAGCGGACTTGAGGAAATTGACTGCTTGATTGATTTGGGGCGAGTCGCTGACGCATCAGACACATTGGAACACATCACAAAGAACTTCGGGGAAATCAAATGGTATCTTAACGACTGGATGCCACTTTCAGATATGCGAAAACAGGTGGTTGCTTCAGGAGAACGCATGATCGACTCCAAGGCCTACAGCGAAGCCGCTAGGTTCGCCAGCAACTTGCCACCACTCTGCGATGAGATGGATCGTCTGAGAATGCGAAGCCGTCTGTATGAACGATGGGCGTTTCAAGAGATTGAAAAGCAAAAGGACAACTCCACCACAAGGACACACTTTACAATGGCCGCTGAGGCCTATGAGGCCATGGCAAGAAAGTTGATTCGAACGCCCGAGTATCAGGATCTGCTTTGGCATGCCGTTAATGACTATCACCTCGCAGGAGCGTTTTCCAAGAGCAATATCCTCCTGGAAAATAATCTTCCCACGCTTGATCGGGTCGATTTGCCTAAGGGGTTTTTGGCGATAGCGAAAAATTACAATGCCATGGAAAAGCCTGAAAAGGCAATGATCGCATTGAGTCGCATTCTGGAGAGCAATACCAGCACCCCGCTCGTTTACGATGCAAGGTTGGAAGCGGCAAAGCTTCGATCTGCGAGCGAGGACTACAAAAGTGCAGAAGAACTTGTCGTACAAAACTTGTACTATGGCGACCTAGCCCCAGTGAGTCCCATTTGGCGTGAGTCACTGTTCCTTTTAAGCGACTTGCTCTATCGACGTGGACTAAAATTGCACGACCAAGCGAGTGAATCGCTGGTGAGGGATCCTACCAAGTCATATGAAAACTTGGCAATCATTGAAAAGAGTTTCAATGAACTGATGCGAGCTATAGCAAGAATGGAAGAGGGGCTACGTCGATTTGAAAACGATCCTCGACGGCTACAAATGCTCTACAAAATGGCGAATGCCTATAAAATGGCGTCAAGTTGGCCCGACTTACTGCTGCGAGAAAATCAAGCCGCGAACGAAGACACACTCGCTAGTTGGAGAGCACAACGCAAAGAATTGCTGAATCAATCGCGAGGTACGTTCGCGAAAATCGTGCAAGAAATCAATTCATCCGCCGACGTTTCCGCAAACAATTCCAGCACCGAGGATCTGCTGCGCAATAGCATATTTGGAGTAGCCGACTTACTCTATGACGCGGACGACTATGAAGAAGCGATTATCGCTTATCAAGACGCAGCAACACGATTCATTGGCGAGCCGGAGTCGCTTGAAGCGATGATCCAAGTTTCAAACGCGCAAAAAAAACTTGGCAAAACATCCGATAGCCGGCGAACACTTGAACGCGCCAAGGATACTCTTTCCCGCATCCCGCAAGAGAAAAATGCTAGGTTCAAGTCGGTTACCAGCCACGACCGGCAAGGTTGGGAACAGTTTATCAACTGGCTTTTAAAAGACCTGGAGAACCAAACAAAAACCTGATCATGGGACTTGCCCAATCATTGCGTTTTTTTTTGCATCGTTGTTTGCAGCCAGTCTTGAAAAGAGATTTTGAGTTTCCCCTTTTGCTTGTTGATTTCTGAGTTCATTTTCACCACCAGCTTTTCGCGATAGTTATCAAGCTGATTATCGAGGACTTCGCGAATTCCTATCCCGAGAAGTTCTGCTAACGGTCCATGCATTTGGCTGATGCGATGGACCTCAAAGTCTCGCAATGCAACCGTTGCATCCGTGACGACAGGACGAAACTCGACATCGGGTGGAATCTTAAATGGGTTGACGATCACTTGAATCTCACAGGCGACGTTCAACTCAACCGTTGCCTCAGCATTGGTGGAAATACTGATCAATTGGACGTCTCGTCGCCACTCGCTGACTCGACCAAATAGTTTGAGTGGTGCGATGACCTGGGTTTGAACTCGAATGGGACCTTTAGTCGGATACTCGATGTTTTGAATGTTAACTTGGAGCTTTTCGGCAGGATCAACAAACTCAATGTAATAACGGGACCAAGTGCCCTGATTAACTGTCTTTAAATTGCGTTTGGTTTCAATTTTCCAGCCTTCGCGGCGAAAGTGGATTCCGTTGAACACTTCCTTTTCCTTGCCCCATTTCCTGTTGTCTTCAAAGCTAGGAGGCAGATTGCGCAGCACTAACCAGCGAACCCAAGCCGACAGCTCTTGCCGTTCGTCGGATGATGGAGGCAAGGGAACTTCATCCAGCGAGTCGGGCAGAGCCAGCTTCGGATCCTTTGGGCGTTCCTCCGCTGGAATCTGAACAGTGTCCGCGTCGAAAAAACGGCTCATGTCCCCGAGTGACGATTTAGTGTCCTCTTGGCTCCTCGCGATCTGCCATGGAAAGACAAACGCAACGGTCGCACCTACAAGAATCAAGACGAATCGGTTGGTGCGGAGTCGTTGGGGAAACAACATTGGCGTATTACCGGATAGAATCGAAAGGACTACAAACCGCTGTACAATGAACGCAAACCTTTCACTATAGATTTTAAGAGAATGCAAATACAAGACCATTGTTTTCGAAGAGCTCTGCGGCTCTCGCCATTTTTTTTGTTTTTTATCGTACCTTTTTGCCAATCGGCTTTTAGCTTTCAGGACGTTGCCCCAGCTGCCGAAAAACCTTTTTCGCAAGATGTGGTGGACTCTCTGGTTGTATTGGCACAGGAGCAAGGGGACTTTGCACGTGGACTACGTGTCTACACTCAGGCCAAGTCGGCATGCTTTTCCTGCCATCAAGTTGGAGCGACCGGTGGTGCCATTGGGCCAGAACTCACTCGAGTTTGCAAAGAACGCACTCCGATCCAAATCGCCGAAAGTCTATTGTGGCCCAGTCGAGTCGTTGCACCCGCCTATCAACCGGTCAAAATAGCAACGATCGAAGGTGAAATTCTGACGGGCTACGTGTCCGAATCGGAATCGTCCAACACCGAAATTGCATTGCGAGATCCAGCCACCCAAAAGGTTACCAAAGTAAAACGTAATGAAATCGAGAGCCAAGCCAATGGACTTTCGCTGATGCCGCTGGGGCTCGTCGATTCGCTAGGTCGTGGGGAACAAGCGGACCTGCTTCATTTTTTGGTTGCCCTGGGCCAAAAGCCCGACCTTGACTTTCCGTCCATCGAAGCCGCGATTCGCACAGCCAACACGCACGAACCAGCGTCGTTCCCGTTGAACCGCGCCCCAATCAAACCTGAACTCCATTCCGCATGGCAGCAACCCGTCAATCGCAATCGGATTTACGACTTCTATTCGAAGCAAGCGGATTACTTTTCTAAACAAATCAAGCGTCCGGAATGGCTGGCGCCCTTTCCAGGTTTGGATGGCCCGGAATTTGGACACTGGGGCAACCAGAACGAAGAGTCCTGGAAGGGGAACGAATGGAACTCGGTCGTCCCAGGGCTGGTCCAATGCGGCACTTTTCATGCAGATAACAAATCGATCGCACGCGCGGTTTGCTTTCGAATGGGTGGAGGGCGAGTTTGGTCGGCTTGCTTCAACCCCGACACCATGACATATGAAAAGCTATGGTCTGGCGGGTTTCTTAGTTACTCATCCGTTCGACATGGATTTATGGACGGCATCCGGCTAGTTGGAAAAGAGACTCCGCTGCCAGACGAGGCGAAGTCTATCCGCCAACTCGTGCCACAATTCGCCAATGCCGTAATTGAATACAAAGGGTACTTTGTCCACCAGGATAACATTTTGTTTTTGTATCTCGTCGACGGGGTGGAATACCTCGACGTTCCAACGATAACGAGCGGCCGATTTAAACGGATTGTTGCTCCGAAGCAAAAACATCCGCTTAGGCAACTTCTTGCCGGCGGACCAAAGCAATGGCTGAACGTTCTTGAAACCAAAATTGCCTTTGGAACGGGGAACGGTTTCGCAATCGATACAATCGAGGTTCCAGGGAACAACCCATGGAAGATCCCGATCGCTTGCGGCGACCATGCTTTCCTCAAAGACGGAACTGCGATCGTGGTGACCATGCATGGAGATGTTTGGCGGGTTGAGGGAATAGCTTTTGATGCAAAACAATTGTCAAACGCTGCGCCAACCACCAAGCAGGTACCCAAAGCGCGTTGGAGACGCATCGCGAGCGGACTCCATCAAGCGCTCGGAGTTTGGGTTCATGACGACCAGATCTATGTGTTAGGACGAAACCAAATCACCAGGCTTCACGATCTTAATGCCGATCTCGAAACCGACTGGTATGAGTGCTTTTCCAATGCCTTTGACTCGTCACCGGGAGGCCATGATTACATTTGCGGAATGCAGCGAGATCGATTTGGCAATTTTTACATTGCATCAGGCAACCAAGGCATCGTTCAAATCTCACCAGACGGCAAGAAGGCGACAGTTGTTGCAACAGGTTTTAGGAACCCGGATGGACTGGGGCTCTTGCCGGACGGAACGTTGACGGTACCGAACTCGGAAGGGGATTGGACCCCCACCTCAATGATTGCACAAATCGTTCCAAAGAACCTGCAAGCAACAGACAACTTCGAATTTGAAATCTCTCCGCCTCCTTTTCATGGCTACCGAGGTCCGAAGGAAGGTCAGGCCGTGGAACTCCCTTTGGTTTACCTGCCGCGCGGCGTTGACAATTCCAGTGGAGGACAAGTGTGGATAGATGATGCTCGAATGGGGCCTCTCAATGGACAAATCGTACATACCTCGTACGGCGCTGGAGCGGCGATGATGATTCTGCGAGATCAGGTGGGCGAACAATGGCAAGGCGCTGTTGTTCCCCTCCCCGGCGAATATCGATCGGGTGTCCATCGCGCCCATTTGAATCCTCTTGATGGGCTTCTGTATCTTACAGGCATGAATGGATGGGGCTCGTATACGACGGACGCAGGCTGTTTCCAACGATTGCGTTACACCGGTGAGGATGTGCAACTGCCGACCGGATTTCATGTTCATGCCAATGGTGTCGCGATTCGATTTCGGAACCCCATTTCGACGGAGATTGGGGCCGATGTCGCTGTTCAATTTGCACAGTGTTGGAACTATCGCTATTCGCCTGGCTATGGATCGAAAGAGTATTCTGTTTTGCATTCACCCATGATCGGACACGATTGCCTAACCATTTCCGCGTCCCACGTCATAGACGACGGAAAGACGCTTTTTTTAGAGATTCCCGATTTGCAACTTTGCAGCCAACTCCATTTGCGAGTCCAAGTGAATAAGGGTTCTGAGCCACAGGAGTTGTTCGCCACCATCAATGCAATGGATCGGGACCGGACGGACATTCCGAACTACAAAGCCCAAACTGGCAAGGTGTTGCATGCGCATCCGATGCTTCGCGATTTGGAATGGTTGAAGCGCAGTGTGCCAAACCCTTGGCGGAATCGGCTGCCGGATGCTCGTATGATTCGGATCGAGTCCCGTGACAACTTGCAATTCTCGACTCGTACTTTTGAGGCAACCGCTGGCGAAGCGATCAAGCTGACGTTTGGAAATCCAGACGTTGTGCCGCATAATTGGGCCTTGATTCGGCCAGGATCACTTCAGAAAATTGGCGACCTCACCAATCGGTTGGTAAACGATCCAGATGCATTTCTTCGTCACTATGTACCCGAAAGCCAAGACGTAATTTGCTACACGGAGATTGTTGAGCCCAAAGGAGAATCGGCCATTTACTTTCGTGTCCCTGACGTTCCCGGACGTTACCCATACCTTTGCACTTTCCCTGGCCATTGGATGGTTATGAATGGCGAGCTGATTGTTAAACCCGCCAAGTAGTCCTGTTGGGCTCCAATATCAAGTTGTGTTTTCCTCTTACTTTCGCTTCGCTTCTGTAGGTTGCACTTTGAATATCAACGAATTTACTTTAGTGCGACCGTTGGCGAGTTCTTGCCACTTTCAATCGTTTCTCGCGACGAGAGAGAATGAACCATTTCGCATTGTTCGATTTATGAAGCCGAGCGGCGAAGTGGTCGATGGCGTTAAACGATCTCTACTTGTTTCCCACAAGTATGTCGTGCCCATTTCGATTGTGGAGGAGGTCGACGACCACTTATCGACCGCAACGCCGTTCGTACACGCCCAGCACTTCAAAACTCGGGCCCCGGCCGCGAATGAGATGTTGCCGATACTCGTGGCGGTCGCTGAGGGGGTCGCTGCCTCACACAAGATTGGGATTGCTCACGGTTTACTGCTTCCATCAAACATTTATTGGACTGGTTCCAATTCCTTGGCCCCAGCATCCACTCAAGTCGGTGCCAACCTAGACCTTCTAGATGCAGCCTTGACGGATGATCAATCACAAATGCGCGTCGGAGCAATCGCACTTGCAGATGACGTCTTCTCCTTGGGAACTCTAATTCATGATCTTTGGATTCAAACTCCGTCACTGATGACTTCATCGGATGCCATCCGTCAGTTGATTGCGGATATGCATCGCGAGGACTGGATCGACCGCCCATCCATGGCTGAGGTTGCTGAGCGACTTGCCAATAGTAACCAACAACAAACATCTATGTCTTTGGTCATATCAGAACATACAAGTTCGCAGCTTCGGAGTTTAAACTCCAGTAGCATCGAATCGATGAATGATGCAACCCAAGCTATCCAGGCATTTGAAGTCGAAGCCATCGCCAGGGAACAGATGATCCCATCTCAAATGCCCGAGATTGGTCGCTTCGCCATCGAGCGATCGCTCGGTGAAGGCGGTATGGGGGCCGTTTTCTTGGGTCGCGATCGAGGAAACGACGAAATGGTCGCGATCAAAGTTTTATCGGAAAGGATGGCCAAGGATGAGAAAGCCTCGCGTCGATTCGCAAAGGAGGCGAGGTTGATGTCGACTTTAGAGCACCCGGCGATCGCACGACTGATCGAGTTCAATCGCGCGGGCGACACAATGTATTTGGCGATGGAGTATGTCCCCGGTGGAAGCCTCGCGGACTTTACACGCACGCTGACACCTCTAAACGAATCGCTTGTGGTGGGCGCTATTGCCGACGCGGCACGCGGCCTGCAGGTCGCACATCAAATGGGAATGGTTCATCGCGACATCAAGCCTGCAAATCTATTGCTCAGTGCGCGAGGCGAGCGCTCGTTTCAAGCGGGCTGTATCGATTTGACCTCAAGCGAACCGCTGATCAAAGTCGCGGACTTTGGCCTAGCAAAAAACTTTGACTCAGCAGAATCCATGGCGATGACGCAAACAGGCATGATTATGGGTACCCCCTACTACATGGCGCCCGAACAATGCCGCGGCGAAGAAGTAGGACCAGCCACAGATGTCTATGCATTGGGAATCACCTTGTTTCAATGTCTGTCGGGAGAGTTGCCGTATAACGCACAGTCGCCTATCGAAATTTTTAGACTGCACTGTGACGCCCCAATTCCCAAATTGCGATCGTTGGTATCGACCGTCAGTGACGCAATTCAAGAAGTCATCGAAAAGTGTTTGGCCAAGAATCCAAACGCTCGCTACCAAAACGCGGGCGAACTCTTTCAAGATCTCGAAGGGTTGCTAACCGGGTCGCGAACATCCATTCAACTGCATCCTGCGGTTCCAGATGCCAGTGAGAAAGGAGTATTACGATACCAGTTCCAATGGAGATTGCGTTCATCCGCCGAAGCACTTTGGCCGTATCTCTCAAACACCGATCGGGTCAACCAAGCCGTCGGGCTACCAGCCGTCCGCTACAGAACGTTTCAAGATCCCAAACTCGGGATGCGACGAATTGCGTCTGTCCGAGCGATGGGAATGACAATGGAATGGGAGGAACATCCGTTCGAATGGATCGAAGGCCGTCGTTTGAGCGTGCTCCGGCAGTTTCCGTCAGGACCTTTCCACTGGTTCACCAACATCGTCGAACTCAATCCTCAATCGGATGGTGGGACGCTGGTCGTCCAAACTTTGGCAATGGTGCCAAGAAACTTCATGGGGAAGCTATTTGCGCGATTCCAAATCGGAAACAAATCAGAACGCAACTTCGGTCGCGTTTACGAAAAAATTGATGAATACCTGCTATCCAACTCGACCAGTGTCGCTTCCAACGCCTATGCCGCTTCCAAGGCCATTACTCGCGAGCAGAAACGCCGACTAGCAGAGCGATTCTCAAGAGTGCGAGAGAGCGCCCAGGGCATTGACCCCAAGGTCGTTGATACCCTGGAGCAATACCTTGAGTTTGCAAGCGATCTGGACGTTGCCCGATTGAGGCCGTTGGCTTTGGCTGACAGATTTGGATTGAAGCCGGATGATGTTGTCGAAGTCTGCTTGTTGGCTGCACGTGAGGGAGCATTGATTCTGCTTTGGGATATCTTATGCCCAACATGTCGCATCCCCTCGGATGTGAAAGAAACGCTAAAGGGACTGGCGGATCACGGACACTGTCAAGCGTGCAACGCCGACTACGAACTGGACTTTGCGCAGAGTATCGAGTTGATTTTCCGAACGCATCCAGAAATCCGAATCTCCGAAACAAAAACATACTGCGTTGGAGGCCCTGCTTTTTCGTCACACGTTGTTGCTCAAGTACGACTGCAAGCAGATGAACGCTTGAATTTGCAGCTACGTCTTAACGAAGGACAGTATCGAATACGAGGCCCCCAGCTTCCTTATGTTGTCGATTTTCGCGTGGCGGCCAGCGGGCGCGTTGGGCGATGGGACATCGATCTTGCAAGACCGACTGCCAAACACGATATTCCGACGCTTAGGAGCGGCGAACAAGTGCTCTCGCTTTTGAATTCGCTCGCGGACCCGCGACAAGTCCGAATCGAAAGACTTGCCTCGCGAGCCGATGCGCTCACCGCAGCCGATGCTGCCCGGCTACCTGCCTTTCGCGATTGGTTTCCCGATGAAGTGCTCTCGCCAGGCCAGATGGTGAGTCTAACGACGGTGACTCTTTTGGGATGCAAAATTGCAAACACGATTCAGCTGTACGCCTCACTCTCGGATCAAGCTGCTTGCTCACAGATTTTGAAGCATTTGCAAAATATGGCACGTATCATCACAAGCAACAATGGCTGTGTTATTAAGACCATGAACGATGGGTTGAATACCGTTTTCCCTAGTACCAGTAGCGCCATTGCGGCAGCGACGCAGATTGCAGAGCAATCGCAGTTTTGGGGAGTAGCGATCCGACAAGCCATCCATCAAGGCTCTGCAATCGTCGCGACCATTAACGATCGATTAGACTACTTTGGCGAAACACCGCAATTTCAAGAGGAGATACTGCAATCGTCGTTGCCTAATGAACTTTGGATGTCAGACCAAAGCTGGAGCGAATCGAATGTGGCATCAACGCTAGAAAAGGACTGGAAGGTTCAAATGGAGCTGCCCATTCCGAATTGGCCCAAGTGGAATATCGTTCGAGCGATCCACAAAAACTTAACCGATCGGAGCGAGTAGCGGAGATCGCGACGAAGCGGCCTCTTCGATTTTCGCTGGACGGATTACCCTCTTATTTAAAAAGCGTGGCCGGATCGGCGGCCCAAAGTTTTCTTACAGCAAGGGCTCCGCTAATAGTGCACATTATGAACGTCAGACAAAAAACTAGAAGCACACGGTACACGCTGAGCATCATTACCAGGCCCGTCAATTCGGCTAGCCAAAGGTAAAGAAGCCAACTCACCAGCCATCCAGGTAGAAAACCAAAGACACTCAAATAAAAAGACTGCAACATCACAAAACGCAGGAAATAGTAAGGTCCATAGCCCATGGCCTTCAGTGTCGCAAACTCGGCAAGATGATCGTGAATATCGGTGAATAGAATCTGGTAGCAGATAATAACACCAACAAATAAACCCATCACCGTTCCTATAGTAAAGATGATCCCAATCGGTGTATTGGTCGCCCAAAATCCGATTTCACGTCGTATGAGCGTTTCCCGATCGTACACGCGAATCGCATCGCCGAGAACGGACTGCAACTCCTCCTGAACCTTGACTTTGTCGGCTCGGTCAGAGAGCTTTACCAGCCCTAAGTCGACCGCCGCCAAGGGAGGCTTCGTTCCGTTTCGAAATGGGAAAAAGTGCTCAACGCCACGATCCGACACGATGAGTGATCCGTCGTATACAAAGTCCGTTCCGATTTGTACCCACTCGCGCAATTCCACCTTGCGTCCCGAAAGTTCGGCCTCTTGGGCTCGAAGCTTCTGAAGGTCATACTTTTCGAAGCCATATTTTTCCTTGCTTTTTCGATCCACGAGGGCAAAATCGACTTCGGTTAACGTCCGACATTTTGCATTCAGGGCTGGATCGAGAAACACGTTCCCTTCCAGCGGGACTCCGATAGAACGAATGGACCTAGAGACATTTCCAATGACTCGTATCTCGGACATGGAACGGTCAATATAAAGCGGCTGAACACTGGCAACATTGCTGGCAGTTCGTGCGCGTTGGAGCAAACCGAAGTTGAACCGTTGCTCGCTGGGGACCGTGTAGCGGGCCGGACTCATGATTACCAAATCCGCGTCAAGCAAACGAAGGATTTGGACCGTGCTATCGAACAAACCGTTCAAGAATCCGATCTGCATAAACATCAATACGACGGCAAATCCAATCCCCGAGGATGCGAGCAGGAGCTTCGGGAGACTAGAGGTCGTATTGAGCCAGGCAAGCGGAGTCCGCATCTAACGTTTTTTTCGCTCGTGGTAAATCTGGATGGTCGGTCCTACCATTTTACCCCAAAGCTCACCGCAAGCGTATCGCAGGACGATTTTTCCAGGACTCTCCGACGATCAATTGCGATCATTCAATCGTATGGCCCGCAGCTCGTCTGCCGTTCGACTTATCGATGACATGGTAACGGACTGCTCCTCCACGGCGGCGGCGATGGTCGTCATGTTGACGCTCACTTCGGAGACACTTTTCGAAATCGTTTCCGTTGAGGTAACAACTCCAGTAATATTTTGTTGAATATCGCGAACAGAAGACTCAATGTTCTTGGTGGCTGCGGCGGTTTGTTTGGCCAGGTCCTTCACTGCACTTGCGACCACTGCAAAGCCTCGGCCCGCTTCGCCAGCTCGTGCAGACTCGATGGTTGCATTGAGAGCAAGCAGATTGGTTTGGTCAGCGAGTTCTTGGATGACCTCTACAATTTTGCCTATAACTCTGCTCGATTGATCAAGGTTTCTGACGGCCTCGCAGGTGCTAATCGCAGTTTCTTTGGCTTCTTCGGAAAGGCTGGCCGTTCGATTTACATTGGATGAAATCTCGGTGATCGTCTGCGAAAACTGAGACACGCTATCCGAGATGGAGTCACTGACTATTGTCACCTGCTGGCGGCTTTCATGGGCCGATGTTATGTCCGAAGCAAACTCTATGACACGCGAAACACGACCTTTGGCGTCGAAGGTGGGATTATAGGAGGCTTGTATCCAAACCTGTTTGCCAGACTTGGTTATGCGATTATAAACTCCCGCTTGAAAGTCCCCGCGATTCAGCTTTTCCCAGAATTCCCGGTACTCCGGGGAGCGTCGGCTCGCCTCGTCCATAAACACACTATGGTGCTTGCCCTTTACCTCTGCAGCAGAGTATCCCATTAGCGTCAGGAAATTCTCGTTCGCAAATGCAACGGTTCCGTCGAGCTCAAACTCGATTACGATAGACGAGCGACTAATGGCTTCGACCTGGCTTTGCATTGCCGCCTCTTTCGATTTTCTTTCAGAAATGTCGCTCGCGAATTTCACCACCTTCGAGACCGAGCCGTTGGCGGAACGGATGGGGTTATAACTCGCTTGAATCCAAACCTCGCGCCCGCCTTTGCCAAACCTCAAGAACTCTCCGGACATAAACTTACCTTCTCGCAAGCTTCTCCAAAATCGTTCGTATTCAGCTGAGTAGGACGTCTTTTCTTCAACAAACATGCGATGGTGGTTGCCGCAAACCTCCTGCAACGTGTATCCCAATGTGTCTAGAAAATTTTGATTGGCCGTTCGGATTCTGCCATCAGGATCAAATTCGATAACGGCCATTGAGCGGTCGAGCGCTGATAGCTGCGCCAATTGGTCATTGATCTCTTGCTCCCTCTTTGCAAGCTTCAGAACCATCTCGCTCTCGTAGTTTTTAGTTGCAGCGCTTTTTCCAAAGAAGAGAGAGGTCATGCGTTTAGCCAATTCGTTACTGGAGGTGAAGTTAGTTTGATTTAGTTGGAGTACACCGAAGCGCACAGGAGTGTTCGGCAGAAATAGAACTTATAGCCAACGGCAATTGGAAAATCGCGTCGTTTTTCGAAAGGTTGTCGCTCCCTTCCGCTTGATCGGCTTATCAGTCAAAAGCGGTGCGATCCATGTACGAACTCCTCAATGCAATTTAAATTTCCCTGCATTTCGATCTTGACATCCGATGGGGTCAGTAAATAGTTTGGAAAGAGGGTAGGACAGTTCCTGTTTTTCATGGGGAGCTTTTCCAATGCAATTTGAAAATGACGCAAGTGACCATTCGATCAATCGAACTCTAGAACGGTTCTTCGCCGGTCTTTCCGAGTATGCGTTTCATTCCCAGTTAGGGGTCGCAGATACCGAGCTTGTAAACTACGTAAGTAAACTTTTGGTGCGATTTACTAAGACGGACACTCTTCACCGAATACGTCAGTTGAATGGTCAGCGAGCTACGGAGGTTGTCACAATGATGACCGAAGCGCAGCATCGGATCGGACTAGCGAAACGGGAAGTCCATCGGCATATCGGTGACTTTACTTTGTTTTGGACCGGACTCTACCCCGAATCGCTGCGAGGCCTCCAAGGTCCCGGTCGCCCGGATCAATTCGTCAGCTACTGCCATCAAGGAAAAATGGCTTACGAAATTGCGAGCGAGATTGAAGCAGAAGATGATTCTGAGGCACCATCAGACTTACTGCACCGGTTGAGTGAGCAGTTTGAGATGTGTGCCTATGGCCTACGTGAGATTCGGCGGCAGTGGGAATCGGGAGCAGGAAGTGACGGCGCCATTCTGATGTAGAGCTGGCTCCGGAGCATTACTTTGCGTTCGATTTCGAATTTTTGAATGGATCGTCGACCGGCTTGCTTCGGGCTTCCAAGAGTGCTTTGGAAACCCCTTCTCGACGTGCTTCCGGCAAACTCTCCCAGGCAAGCTTGTAATACAGCTCAACAGCAGCCCAATGTCGATTTTGCTTTGCGTTACTTGCCAAAGCAAGGTAATAGTTTGCATCCGAGTTCATCTGATTAGTATCGCTCTTGTCCGCAGGATGGCTCAGTGCGGCGAGGTATTCGTAATCCGCATTTCTAATTGGCGTGCCTTTAATGGTAGATGCATACTTTGACGGCTGGGAACGGCTGGACACCAGATCTGGTACAGTAGGCTTAGTTCCTACTTGGGAACGAATCATGATGTCGAGTTCGTTTAAGTCGATGATCGTTGCTCTCACCATCGCAGCAGATGAAGTCATTGCGGAACCAGATGCGATCGAACCAGGCCCCAGCGAACGGCTACCTAAAGCATTTCGTTGGTTGCCACTTAAATTTGCTGAGCCGGAATCCGGTGCCAAGACGCTTGTCTGGAGCGAAAACGTTCCAGTAGATGGGAGCTGTACGATCTGAGAAAACCCTGCCTCTGTCAAAGCAAGGCAAATCGTAATCACCGATAGCGTGTGAGTGATGTTCATCTTAGGTAAAAGCAATCGTAAGTGAATGGCTATATTTTCGGCAAAGCGTATCCGAGTAATACACCGGCGAAAATCGACGTTACCAACATTATGGCCACAGTCCAAAAAAGCTTCTGCGACCAAATCCGAGAAAACATGTAATAGACCAAATAGAGCGGGACGAATAAACAGAGGAGCCCTTGCTTTCGCGACTCGAAAAACGCAGTGCAAACCATTGCAATGTTCGAAAAAATCGCGATCAGCAAAAGACCTAGCCCTGAGGACGCTGCCATGACAGGCGGCCAATCGGCCTTCTGAATTTTCGCCATAAGTGCGATGTTGGAAACCTGACCAGTTTGATTCGCGTCCATCTTGACTAATGCGCCGCTCAAAAAAGTCATCAGACCGGCTAGAGCCGCAAACATCATCCACCAGGGAGTTCCGGTTGCGAGCATCCGAATCTGCGTTGACTCCTCGCGTTTCATCATCTCGGCGGCATGATTCAAATTCTTATTACCGAATTGCTTTTTTTCAACCGACTTGTGCCCTTCAACCTTGGTTCCTTCCGAGAAATTGAAGCCGCAATTTGTGCATAAGATCGCGCCGGGCCTCGAGGGCTGATCGCAAGCCGGGCAGAACTGTCCGGACTTTTGAACAAGTCCCGCTGCATCCAGCAATCCAGCCATATTGTTGCTCACAGGAGCCGCGGCGACTGACGCTGGCTTGGCCTGCTTTTGCGTCGTAGCTGACTTCGCGGGCTGTCCCTCGGAGGCCCCAGGGATTCGAATCAGCTGCTGACACTTCGGACACTTCCCGGATTTACCCGCCATGCTATCGGGAACATTCAAGCTTTGTCCACATTGGCAGGCGACCCGGATCGGCATGTTATCCACTTTCGTTCGAAAAATCTTGGACCTAATTTGAACTAATATTCTGGACCGAGTCCCATGCGAGAACAACGCCATTCCACGATTTTCTTGCGGAAAGACCCTAAGCGTATTTTTCGATTCTGGCTTGTGGCACGAAAGTTGCTCTTTGGGCGATCTTATGTGGTGCTGTGCCGTTTTGGCGTTTCGCACCTACCAAACCACAAAACAGTCCCTCTTTTTACGCATGGAGTTCCGTTCAATGGCTGCCGCAACCAAAGAAAAGACCAAGGTCAAGCTCGTACCACTCGGCGATCGAATCGTTGTTCAACGAGAAGTATCGCAAGAGAAAACAAGCGGCGGGATTTTCTTGCCAGATTCGGCCAAGGATCGCCCTACTCGCGGAAAAATTATCAGCATTGGCGACGGAAGAGTCCTAGACAACGGCAGTCGCTCGACTCTCCAGGTCAAAGTCGGTGATCTTGTCCTCTTCACTAGCTACGCAGGGGAAAACATCGAAGTTAACGGCGAAGAATACCTGATGATGAGTGAAAACGAAGTACTCGCGATCATCGGCTAATTTCCAGCAACCCAATACAACTTAATTTCCAACACAAAGAACACGGAGTAATTCAATGGCAAAGATTATTGCTTTCGATCAAGAAGCACGCGAAGCGATTCGTCGCGGTGTTAGCAAATTGGCACGCGCCGTCAAAGTCACACTTGGACCTCGCGGTCGCAACGTCATTCTTCAGAAGAGCTTTGGTAGCCCAACCGTGACCAAAGACGGTGTGACTGTCGCCAAGGAAATCGACTTGGAAGATGTCTACGAGAACATGGGCGCACGAATGGTTCGCGAAGTTGCCTCGAAGACCAGCGACGTTGCTGGCGACGGAACAACGACCGCGACGGTGATGGCAGAAGCGATTTTCAACGAAGGCCTCAAGGCTGTTGTTGCTGGCGTCAACCCAATTCAAATGAAGAGCGGGATCGAAGCCGCGGTAGCTGACATCACCGAAAAACTTCGCAAGATGTCGATCAAGATCAAAGACAAGTCCGAAATGGCTAACGTTGCAAGCATCGCAGCAAACAACGATCGCGCCATTGGAAACTTGCTCGC
>JANMNR010000379.1:0-8251 GCA_031368325.1 Pirellula sp. | reverse complement strand
AATTGCTCTATCGCCACTTGCCGTGGCACGCGCCCCATAAACGATGTTCGGTCATCGACTCCCAAGTTCCTTGCCAGCTTTTGCCAATGTGCTCGTTCGGAGCCGTCACCCAAAATCCGAACCTCTACTTTCACGTCGGGTGGTAAACGCCGAATTGCATGCAATAGTAAATGAAGCGCCTTTCTAGGCTGCAAATCACCGCTCCAAATAATCCGGAACGGCCCGTCTTTTTGTAGCTTGGGCCTTGGCTGCGTTGCGATCAGGTTGATTCCGGTTTCGAGACGAACCTCCGGTGTGACACCAAAGTACTTTTTGCAATCCGCCTGAACCGAGCAGTTTGCAGCGAAGCATGCCGAACAATGTTTCAGCCCGCGTCGCGCAGCCAGACCAAACCGGAGCTGAATCTGGTTCGTTATGTTTCGAATCCCCTCATTTAGAATTCCCTTGGGGCCTAAAGAGAATAGAAATCGCCACGACAGATTTTGGGTGCCACCAATTGGGCCCCAGACAAAGGGAATAGGCAACTTCCATGCGAGCCCAGGGTCTCGATATCCGCAATACGTTGTTTGGTGGACCAAGTCGAAATGATGCTGGCTATGCAATCGCTTGATCACGACCAATGCTCGACGGTGCCATAAATGATAAGAAAGGTAAAACGCAAGCGAAGATTTACGGAGCAATCGTCCCCAGAATCCGTCCTGAACAAATTCAAAGGACAAGTTCTCGATCGGACCGTTCTTTGCCAAATACTCGTTTACCTCTAATTTGGAAACCGATTCGTCCGAAACCACATGCGTTTTAAAGAAGCGAGCTGTCTGGAGAGCTCGATTCCATCCGGCTCCTCCCTCCGAACCTCGCAAAGGGCTGCAGGCAGCGGCAATGATCGGGACATGTAGAGGTTTATCACTCAAAGTTGACTGGTGGGAAGCGTTTTCTTGAATCAATCCATCGCGCTGGCGACTTTGGAAGTTCCAAGAGTGGGGGAAAGGCATTGCTTAGGCAAAACGAGAACCCCGAGTTTAGACGATTTAGCTTAAGCAGCAATCGCTTATTTGCAAATGCCAAGCCTGAGCCTGAGCTATTCGGAAACCAATTTTCAAATAGGAGCCTGCGGTGACCGCCACTTGCCTTACGACACCGTCTAGAGATCGTCAGTGCCGCCTGCCCTAACGCAATTAGGGCAGGTGAAGCAAAGAGAATTCACAATTGGAATCTCAATCGAGTTGACATCAGGAACTACTTACGTGAGAGATACTCAGCAAGTGTGACTTCGCCATCGTTGTTGGCATCGCGGTCTTTGCAGGTAGCCATTTCTTTCCCGGAAAGTACGCCATCGTTGTTGCCATCAAGCTTAGTGAAGACAGCTTCCATCGCGGCTTCGTCTGTCTTGGGCGTCTCCTTGGGTTTGACCGGTTCGTCTTTGGTTTCTTCGTATACGGCTCCACGTGCCTTTGGATCGAATCCTTCATGCCATCGTGTGAACTGGTCATATCTGGCTTTGCGAAAGGTAGCTGGATTGAAATCGATGGCTTTCGAAAAGTTGGCACCGCGCAGGTCGGCTTCAAAGAAGTCGGCGTTGTAAATGTTCCAAACGCCTTTGACGTTGCGGAAATTAGCGCCACGCAACTTCAGCTCGTTGAGCTGAATCGTCGAAAGATCGAGTCCCTCGAAGTTCACTTTGTTTAGGACCGACATGTAAAAACTTGCGTATTGGAGAGTTCCTTCCTGAAAGTCGGAGCCGGTAAGGTCCCCTTTGCTGAATCGTGTATTCTTCATCGTCGCACCGCGAAAGTTGCAATTCTTAAGACTAGCCCCTTCGAAATTTGAATCGGACAAGTCCGCGTTTTCGAAATTGGAATTGTCCAGGTTTTGGTTGGCAAAGCTTTTTTTGCTTAGATCT
This sequence comes from Pirellula sp., assembly GCA_031368325.1. Taxonomy (GTDB): domain Bacteria; phylum Planctomycetota; class Planctomycetia; order Pirellulales; family Pirellulaceae; genus JBKCUI01. The sequence continues at coordinate 6,351 of JANMNR010000379.1, read as the reverse complement.
TCATCCGCAAAGGACTTGGAATACTTTCGTTCTACTTTCTTGACCGCAGGCTCATCCGCTCTCATGGTTGAGACTGGGTAAGAAAAGACCGTCGACGACAATAGGACACAAATTAGAGACAAGCGTTTCATTGGAAATCTTCCTGGGGAAATGGGGTTGAAAGCAGTTTGTTTACAAGGTTAGGAGTGGCTTATTCGGTTGGGAGACGTTGTTCACAAACAACGCGGAATCCAATCGTTCGGTGTTTGTAGGCTGGGTTCTGCTGACGACGCGCCGCGCTGCGAGCTTGCCCGCCGTCAGTGTTGAACGACCCACCTCGAACGACTCGCACAGTCCCTTGCCTGGGACCAACAGGGTTGATCGTTTCTTTCAAGACCAATCCGTCTTGAACTTTGACACCATAGTCTTCGAGCCAAAGTAGGACGTCTTCCAAGTTCCTTGGGCGAGCGCCGGTCGATTCGCCTACGTGGATCGGATCGTAAAAATCGGAACACCACTCTGCAACATTGCCATGCATATCAAATAGCCCGAAGGCATTGGACGGATAGCTGCCAATCGTTCGGGTTCGCCCTAAGCTCGAAAACGGTTTCGAGTACCAGTAAGCAGATTCTGACTTGATGTTGGCTTGGCTTCCCTCAATGATTTCGCCTACGTTAAATGCCGTCAGACTGTTGCCCCGGCATGCGAACTCCCATTCCGATTCGGTGGGCAGGCGGTAGATTCGGCCGGCCTGTTGCTCTTTGGACAATGCTGTTAGACGAGTACAAAACTCCACGGCATCGCTCCATGCAACTTGCTCAACGGGAAACCGATCGGTTGGTAGTCCGTTCACATCCGAAGCCCCCTTACCTTCTTTCGAATAGTAGCTTGGATTGACTGACATGATAGTTTGATACTCACGTTGCGACACTTCATGGGTGCCCATGAAAAGCCGCTTTGTCAGAATGACACCACGAGGGTCCTCGTCGTCGCCTCGTTTATATTCGGAAAGGGGTGAGCCCTTGATCGTGATCCCCTTTGGGAGCATGACCATTTGCAATCCGATCGAGTTGGTAACAACATCTCCTGGCTTTAGCCCCTTTCGATTGGTCGTGCTTGGTAAACCGGTTCGAACCGGCGCCAGCGCAAAGACACCCACCACGTCTTGTCCGATGATTCGAACCGGAGTTTGATGGTGTGACATGTCTTGATCTCGCGCCATCGCTGGAACCTCAGTGAGCACATGGCGATAGATTTCATCGCTATCCACGATTCCGTTTTGGTCAAAGTCCGCAGAACCCTCCATGCCGCGTGCAAAACTAAGCGTAAAGAGCCCATGCTTGTCTTCCCTACTTTCAAGCGCTTGCTCGTCCGCGCGGCAGCTTGAGAAAGTGATCTGGCCTTGAGCGAGTTTGAAAGCCGATCCGACCTGCATTCCGGACGCACCAAAGGCCGCTTTGCCACTCGAACCGCCGGAGTGGCAAGAATCCAAAATGAGCAACTTGCGGGCCGCCTTGCAGTTTTGAAGCAAAACTCGTAGTTCATCGATTTCCCAGCCGCTTGAGACCGCTGACGCGCCATCGAAATCGAGCGGGCAAAGGTATCCCGTCCCCTTCAGCAGAATCCCGTGTCCTGCGAATGAAACAACGACCGTATCATTCTCCTGGACGCGTTTAAGCATCTCGGAGACTTTTGACTTCAGATTGGATTTAGTTGGTCGAAGGCCTTTATTCGCTTCTTTGTCAGTCAGTAGAAGTATTTGATCAGACGGAAAGCCGCATCGTTGCTGAAGTGTTTCTGCAATTAATCGAGCATCCGCGACGCAGCACTTGAGCGGATCCGTAGCGTATCCATCCACTCCGATGGAAATGGCCCAACCGGATCCGGCATCCAACTGCTTTCGCAAGGAACGATCCCAGTCGGTAGTCGGTCTTGCTGTGCGATTTGTAAGCATGGTGGTCGGATCGCTTTTCGCAACGACGTTGTCACTCGGGTTTCCAGTGGACTTTAAGAACTCTTGCCGGGTGACCTTGCCGTTCCCATCCGTGTCCAGTTTGCGGTAAATGCCTATTTCGTTTCCGGAAAGAAATCCATCCTCGTTAGTATCTTGTTGTATGAACCGCTGAAGGTCATTGGATTGAGCAATGCACGGAGAGCTAAGCAACGCCGTGATCGCAAGAGTCTTGAGAGTCGGCATGAGTTGAACGGACATGGATGAATCGCCTTTATTTCGCTGCGCGCTATTGTTGATTAATTTCACGGCTTGGATTTTCGGGGTGCCGGTGCCGGTGGCGGCACAGGGTCATCGTCATCCGTTGCGGGCCTTGGAGGAGGTGGCAACGCTGGGCCTGGCGAGGTTGGTTTGGGAACCAAGGGCAATGCCGGTGGGGCGGCCGCATCAGGTGCCTCCTTCGGTTTCTTTTGGGACATGAGACCTTGCAGCAGAGATGAAAGTGATGGCTTAGCCGCCGGCGGAGCATCCACCTTTTCAAGGGCTTCCACGGGTTCTATGCTGGCGGCTACAAAATGACCCTTCAAACCGACGAATTGCATTTTGTGCTTGAACAATACGACGCCGCTTTTACCGGTAACGCGATGTGAAATTGTGAAGAACTTACCCTTGCCATTTTCGTCCAACTCGACTCCTGCTTCCTCAAGTTCAATCTTGAGCCCATCGGTACCGCCACAGCCCTCCCGTAGTCCTTTGAAGACTTGCACAAAGGGCTCGAGCCCAATTTGCTTTTGGATCTGAGGGTGAAACATCCCAAATGCTTTTGCGTCCTCTTGGTGGCAGGCTAAGCGGATCATTTCTTGAGCATTACTTTTGTATAGATCAGCAAACTTTTTCAACGCATCGTCTTTGTCAGCGAAAAGGTCCGCAAACATTTTGTCATTCAACTGATCGATTTGCGGGCTATTGAAAGCGATGCCGAGGATGGCACCCTCAAGCACGGTCATTTCAATCGAGAGCGCCCCCTTTTGGCACGCGGGTTTCGCCACATGGCGAGTTTGGCCTTGCTTTCCAGATTCCTTGATCTCAACATCTCGATCGGATGGAACACTGAGTTTTCCGTGACTCTCGGTGATGTGGTGCAAGAGATAGTCGATGATGGCAATGTCGACGAGCTCCTTGAGCTCTGGCCGAAACAACCCGATCATTGCTTCCCAATCGTGTCGATTGATCGCGTCGACTACGGATCGCATCGGGTCACCGGTCGTAGGGGAGGCTGGAGACAACGGGGCTGCTCCGGCACTCGCAGCATCCAGAAAAAGACTCGATACAAATTCGTCGAGTGAGATACGGCGATCATCATTTACATCAAACATCAATAGGCCGACAGCCTCCGATCCGGAAAGCTTGCTGTCCTCATTGATATCCAATAATCGAAAGCGACGATTCCCCTCAGCGGTCAGCTCGTCGAGGGACATCGCCCCGAGCTTTGTTCGCTGCATCGCCATCCCCTCGCTTAGCTCCTGAACGGTGATCCGGCCGTTTCCATCGAGGTCTGCAAACTCGTATCCGCTCATCTCGTTCCCGGATAGACGGTCGTCCTGGTTTCCGTTTCGACCTAGATAGATCTCAAGGTCCTGCTCTTCACGCTTTTTCTTGTGTAGTTGGAGTCCTGCATAGAATTCCTTTTTGGTGATTTCACCATCGGGTTGGCCGACTGGTTCGAGGTCAAAGGCCTTGAACATTTTCGCTTCGCTTCCACTCAAAACGCCATCAGCATTCTTGTCAAGCAATGCGAAAACGTCGGAAGCGGTTGCGTTCGACGATGCGGCTAACCCAATGAATAGTGCTCCGATGAACGTCGATCTACTGGTCGTTTTTCGCATTGAGTAAGCCCCCTTTTTGAATTCCAAGTATGTTTCACCGACATTACTTGAATCACCGAACGGGACTATTGTGTGACACTACTTTCGCGGATTAGATCGCTTTGTGAAGCAATCGCTCAATAACGGCTGTGCCAACTTGATCACCGAGGCTTATGCCAGCGGTATTGTCGAAACGAAAGTGAATGCCGCCGTAAATTCGACTCATGCCAGCTTCTTCGGCGGCTTGTTTGAAACTGGCGAAATGCCGCGTCACGATCTGCGAAGGATCAAGCGGTCGTTGCTCGGCTGCCAAATGGCCATCGCTTTGGCTTTCGAAGGCGACGTTGTCACCGAAAAGCCTGGTTAGTACCGCGCTTGCGGCTCCACTAAATGTGCTGTGACCCGATGTGTAAGCTGGGAACGGTGGCGTCTTAAGCAATGGAATCCAGGAGGGATCGCCCACGGTCGTTGCGTTGCTATCCGAATCGGCTTGACGTATCGCGTCGATCGGGCGCCACACGTCGTAGTGATACTTGGCATCCCACGAGGCAATGCCTGCATCGGCCATTGCCATGTTCAGCAAAGCGAAAGTGCGAGCGGTCTCAAGCAAACCTGTCCCTTGGCTGAGCGTCACGTCGGTCGCGATGCTGTTCCAGTGGCCGGGAGGAGTTGCGGTGCCACCACCATCGGCCCAAAAAAGAGCAATCTCGGTTTGCTCAGCGGTTCGCTCGTTGCTTTGAAAGCCACCCATTCGCATCGCTTCATCCACGGCGGCGGCGTACTCAGTGCTACCGACGGCAGGAGGCGGTGCCGGTCGAAACTCATTGCCGCTCGCAAGTGAAAACGGTCTAACGTTTGGCCATTGTGACAAGAGTGGCGGCAAAAAATCAGGGAACGTGCGTCGCCATTTCCCTACCTCGGTTGTTGGAACATAAGTCGAGCTAGCCTTGGCACCATCATTGACTCGGTCGGCAAGAATAGCCTTTCCAACGCTCCGTCCCAGTTCGATGCCGAGTGTCTTCGCGGTCCCATCGGGCACTTGTGCCAATGTCTCATCGAGCGAAGCTTGCCAAACGGCAATCTCGTCCAGGGCGGAGTACAACGACTTGGCAACTTCGAACGCTGCCGCGGCTGCTGCCGCACTCTCTGAGGCGCCGACTTGTGGCGGCAGGTCAACACGATAGCCATCGTACTTTCCAGTGACCGCGTTGGCAGCGTCGAACATGGCCGCATGGATCATGGCTAGGTTACGAGCGACCAGCGGAGGCTGTGCCGTTACGATACGACCTTGATAGGGATCATTCGAGGTGGTGGTCCACTGCCGAACGATATCGAGTGCCGATTCATTCCAATCTTGAATGGTATTGCCACGACGAATCTCGATCGTCTTGTCCGAACGCCGACCTAGTTCGTCGCGGGCCGACAGCCGCACCGTTTGCACGCCCTCGGGAACTGGCAAGTCAACGCTGAATCGTCCTTCTGCATCCGCCAATGTAGAACGGTTGTCCTCAACCGTTTCCGAGGTGCAAGGCACTTCCGAACAGTTGAGGACAACTGTTCTACTTACAGTCACCGAGGAATTGGCCAACGTTTGGCCTTGGATGGTGACGTTGTTGGCGAGCACAACTCCGTTGTTATTCGGGTCGGAAGCAGGCGCAATACCGCCGACGACCGTAGGTTGGCTATTGCCGAGTTTGTTGATCGCGTTAATGACGATCAAAACATCGAGGGGAGTCAAATAGTTGTCACCATTGACATCGTAAAACAGATCGCCGAAATTCTGCGCGCGAGGAGTCAATTCTCGCGAGCCGTTGCTGTTGAGATTATTGATGATCAACAAAGCATCCAGCGGAGTGACCAGGGAAGAATTGTCGACGTCACGGATAAGCGAAGCATTCTGCCAATCGCTGGCCATCAAGTGGCGAGGTTCTAGTCGTTCTATGGTTCGTTGTTTAGATCTCATTGTTGACTCATAATTAAAGTAGGATGGGACCATTGTCCCGTCCGGTAGTTCATCTGAACTTGAATCCTGTTTTCGCCATTAAAAGAGACCTGACCCCTTTTTCTTTTTCAATCGTAAAATCGTTTTTCGCATTCCGAACACTTTGGATTTCTCTCCCCCGTAGCGTTTGTTGTTCTAACTCCCCTTCTCCTCCTCGGGAGGAGAAGGGGTCGGGGGATGAGGAGGTGTGTCCTGATTGAGCAGTCTTCTTAAAGCCGCGTTCCTAGTTACCAAGCTCCAGCTTGCTAACTAACCGCACAGGAGGCTCCAGCCTCGCGTTCCTTAACGGCCCGACCATGACGGGGGGTATTGACCATCACTCGAGAGCAGATCGTATCGATCATCCGAGATGAATTCAGGTACATTCGACAGCCGGTAAGTGACAAATCCAAAATCAAAGAGAATTCACCCAGACCGGACCCCTTTGTGCCTTTCACATTTCCGGACTCCTGCCTCCTCATCCCCCGGCCCCTTTCTATGAGTACTGGGTTGTCAACACGGGGAAAATAGTTTTTGTTAAAATTGTTTTTGCTTGGACGGAGGATAGGGCTCTG
>JANMNR010000219.1:0-9317 GCA_031368325.1 Pirellula sp. | reverse complement strand
GATCGCTGTGGCACGTCACCGTTGCCTCGAGGATCTCGTGATCCACAGACATTGGCTTTGGACGTCGCGTCACGCGATTGATCGCCATTCGGTGAACAATCTGTCGCAACCAGCCACCGAATGCCTCTGGCACTTGCAACTGGCTCAAACGACGAAACGCTTGAATGAATACGTCCTGGCTCAACTCCTGAGCTTCATCCCAGTTCCCCAATCGCTTGTGAGCGATCGACAGAACATGTTGCTGGAATCGGCAATAGAGTTGTTCCTGGGCATTGCGATCACCTGTTTGCGCTTGGATAACCAATTCAACAACGGTGCTTTGGCTCAGGTCTTCGTAGGCATAAACTCGTTCACTAGTCAGGGTCATTCTCAATTCATCTCTCGTTGACTCCCATCCGCTCGATTCATCGCTTTTGTGCGAAATCAGCTTGATGGAATGGACTTTTGGATCAACGCGAGTGGTCTAACGCAGCTCAATTCGCACAGTTATTCCCTGTTTCAACGACAGCCGAAAGGCGATGGTTGAGGAGGATTTTGGCTGTGCTACTCGACTGTTTTGGGCGGTTTAATCAACGCTTTTCGTTACGCAGTTACGCATAAACGATGACACAACCGACCAATTAGACTTTTCGCGTGCCAACTGCCATCGGTACGATTCAGTAAAACTTGCTAGGCAGTTGGGTGAAGCAAGTTTTTTGGGTCAGCAAAGCGATTTAACTATCGCGTTTGCTGGTGGACCTTATGGATAAGCTGGATTTTGCCGGGACCATCATTGGCCCCATAAAATCCGCCCATCCTCTGGACCACGAATAAATCTCGGGGCGTTCATGCCCCGTCGACTTACTCGACGTACCTTGTAGCGCATGTAGAAGATGCAGGAGCAGCTGACGCACCAAATTGCCCGCCACAATCGCGCTTGTTCGCACTGAAGCGATCACATTGGCACAACGTTGAGCAAAATTGACTTTACGCATGGCAGCCTCCCTACACCGTTAGGCGCAGATTGAGATGACGATGAAACTAAAATACATTTGCCACCGATCTAAAATCCGTGGCACCAGTCAGACTATGTTATCGTTACTAAGGTTCGCGGGTAAAGCATATAATTTCGAAATTTTCCTCAATTCCAGATTTCCTCCCATACAACGCGACACGTAAGCTGGCGAATGCAAGGGGACACCACGTATCGGTTTTTTCGGGCCAAAGGCCAGTGTTACTAGCAAAAAAGTTGCCCACCTCGTGCTGAAGCGTCCTGCGACTAGGGTGGCAGCCGCGTTATTCGTCCAAAGGCAGCCCAGCCGCTTCCGTCAGTCGATTGAATGAGGCGCGGGATGTGGTGTAGCTGATAGTCTGCACGACGTCACGAGGGCCCGCCAAATCCAGAGCGTCCTTTACCTCAGCATCCGACAAGACGACAGGCGAGGTTCCAAGCTGCTTAGCAACTTGGAAAAGCGCTCTCTCCCTTGGCGTACAGTTCGACCAATCGCCATCCAACGCCCAAATCTGAGCCTCCGTTTGCCCCAACCTTCGCAATTGTGCTTGGGCCAGTCCTAGCGCGTACCAGGCTCGGTCCTGCCTCGCCAAAATCCAGCTTAACTGAGCCTTGAGCAAAGGGGATATATCCCCTTTTTCCTCGGCGGCACGAATGCTTTCAAAACGACTCGTCCCCGCCTTGGCGAAATTCGCAATCAATCGAACCCAATTGGGCAACGTCCCGCCCAGGGAAACGCAGCCCGGAATGTCGTTCCTGGCTTTCGCTTCGTCAACCAAACTTAGTCTGGACTTACGCGTTTTGCACGTCAGAAGCTTATCTTTAACGAACTCCTGCGACTCCAGTGGTGGTCTTTTGCTTAACGTCGGGCATGAGGAAGCCCCTGATTTCTCGTCCATCGAAAACACCGCGACCTTGGACACCTTTTTTTCAAAGAACGAAGAAGTCGGTGTAAGGTAAGTGCCGCGAGGTAATTTTGGATTCACCAACGCGGGTTGCCCATCGGGACCAACTGTTGCAAGTCGAGAGTAGCCGCCCTCCTCTTTGCGCTGCGGTACTCCAATAGCTTCTTTCCATCGATTGATGGAATTGTTGCCCGACATCGAAAATATCATTTCCAAAATCTGACGGTCCGTGTAGTGTTCGTTCAGGCCAGCAATGTCTGCGTCGTTGAACAAATTTGGCTCGTAAGTAAATTTGCGAGCGAAAGCGAAGGCAAGTTTCTCAGCAGCACCAAACTCTGACCAATCGCCATCCAACGCCGCAATTTGGTCCTCTGTTCGGCCCGCACCGAGCAGTTTTGTCTCCTGGTGACCGATGCAATATTGGCAGTTGTTAACACGAGAGACAATCCAGAATAACTCGATCTTAAACGCGTTGTCTAACGTAAAGGTTGGGTCCTGCTCCCTAGACAAGTTTGTGGGCTGTCCACTCTTGGTGTTGGATGAGGATGGCGGTGGCACGGCGCGTATTGGTTCGATGCCGTTGAGGTAATGATGCTTGACCCGGCTTTCGTAGCTATCGACTTGTTCGCCTAGTTTTTCTTTGTCTTGCTCTGTTAATTTGGGAAGCGGTATTCGCGGCAAGCGTACCTTTACGTCTTCGATTAACTGCTTAAGCTCAGGACGAGTGAGCGGCGTTGGCCGCGTTCCTGTAGGTGACTCTTGCCCGACAACCGTACCCATTGGAAGTAATAGGCATCCAGTTACAACAGTGCTAAACAAACGGTATTTTCGAATTTTCATTGTCGACCTTTCCTAGCGGCACGGTGCATGCCGTCCGGATTATGCGTGAAACCTCACCCTGCGCCCCATAACACTCGCTTCGCCATTCGATGTCTCTAGCTCTGGGCCAAACTAACCTTCCTCACGTACAATCGTCAATGCAGGCACAGTTGTGACGAGATAGCGAACCGATTTGTCCATTGCTTTTCCAGCCTTGTTTGTGCATTTCAAATCGACTTTAAAACGTATGTTGCTACCCAGCACTTCGCTTTCGCCCACCAATTTGTATTCTCGAAGCTTAGAACCATTTCGCCAGAAATCTTCTGTTACGTAAACTGGCGGATTTGCCTTTCTACTGTCCTCAATGTTGGCCCCCGATTGCCATGCATCCAGGGCTGATTGCAAAAGCTCTTTTGCCCGCCCAGCGTCCGACATTGGTGCCGTGCTGGGTGTGCAACCGAGCTGCAACAAAACACAAGTCATGCTGGCCAGAAACAATACCGCTTTAGAGAGTCGATGGTGGATAATCGGCATCAATCGTTTGCCCCTGAAATTGCTTCACCTTCGGCTCGCGATCCAAGCGCTCGCCAAACCATCAGCTCAATCGTCTGAGCAACGAACGAGACCGAGCCATCGCAACGCATTACCTGAACGCCACCGGTGTGAAAACTTTTAGCAGTGGTCGAAATCCGTCCCGGTGGGAACATACACGAACGGCTTTGCGGAGGTGCAACGTGAAAGTAATTGCTGGTCGAATGCCCACCTTGTAACCATGGTGCCCCAACATTGCTGTTGCGTTGGTACTGCAAGTCGAGCGGATTGATCGCATTACAATCGCGAACCGCTTCGTCCGGAGTTGTAGGATTGGTTTGTGGCCAAAACGTGTCTGTCTTAGTCGAAATCGCGTTGCTGAAGTCTCCTTTGCCGTGTTCACTAAACGCTGCTGTGTTCGAAAGACCGTCGGTGACCGCCGAAATTCGCAGATAAGTTGTCGGAACAAAAGGACCATTTGGATTCGGATAGCCAAAATTCGAATCACTCGACAACGTTGGAGCTAGACCGTTTAGAATGCCAGATCCTTGGTTGCTTCGATAATTTGTACCTGCCCATCCCGCTGGCAAAACTGATACCGGATCTGATGGGCAATTGAACGTCGGTAAAACTGCAGCTCTCGCGGCCGTGTTGTCCACATGGTCCCATGCAACATTGAAGTTGATTAGGTTGTAAACACTTGTTTGTTCCAAATACGGTAAAAGTTGTGCGTGCGTCGATAGCCCAGAAGGGCTTCTGCCCGCTGGCAACCTTTTGTTCGCGGATTCATAATTATGAATTGCCAAACCGAACTGTTTTAAATTGTTTCCGCATTGCATGCGTCGAGCTGCTTCTCGAGCACTCTGAACAGCGGGTAAAAGCAGGCCCACCAAAATGCCAATGATTGCGATAACCACCAGCAACTCAACAAGGGTAAATCCACGAGATTTTGAAACGATGCGATGCAACATAACAAAATTCCTTATAAGTAAGATAACGGCAGATGCACAGTCCTACCAAACAACATCGTCGCTGATGAGACTGAATAAAAAAGAATAAGTAAGGTCTGGTGTTCCACCCAGATTGAATCATGCCTCGACTACAACGGACATGAAGCCAACATTCATAAAGATCAACTTCTAGCTACCGCTCGTGGCCACTTCATCGGCGCAAGCATGCTAGAACTAGCTCGCCCGTGGAGGTGGATCAAGAAGATCCAAAGAAGGCTGAGGTGGCAGTGCATCATTCGTGCCGATATACTTCCCCATCGAAATTGATGTGAAATCACAAGTATGAATTCTAGCTAGACTCACCGGTTGCCGAGAAACCACTACGACCCGTCCAGGTTCGTTTTGCATTGGAGAGGGAACGGACTTGCAACGACCATTCTTGCAGCCAAAATCCTTCGATGGAGATCCCTGCTTCTCAGAATACAACTTACCTTTCTTCGCCTCGGCGTTTGGGTGGTGCAGATAGTCGCCACAACTCCCCACTGCGACGTTTGACGCATTCACACCCATAAAACAACAAATTAAACCAAAAGCAACAAGTGCTCTCGGTCCATGTCGTTTTCCGGAAATGAAGTTCATCTGAAACTACTTAGAGATAGGTTGATTGCGAATGGGCGAAATCCAGACCCAGACTGACACATAATAGTAAATTAGCCTACATTTGTCAAGTCTTCGGCGAAAAGGCTAACGCCTTCTGTTCAAGCACTTAACGTCATTTACGGCGAAATCGTCGAGGTCCAACATCCTCTGAGAGTTCCGAAAGGTAACTTTCAAGTGAAACCTCGTAAACATTGCTAACAGGAACTGCGGGTACCTCAACCAGCGGCCGTGTTTCAAACTGCACCCCTTCTCCTTCGCCCTCAGACTCAGGCGAACTGAAGTCGTCGTCGGTATGTTCGTTCAACTTATTGATCAAAATCAGAATGTCGAGGGGCGTCACTTCCCCGTCACCATCTACATCCAGATCCGGCACCGGGGATTCTCCTTCGCCGGGTTCATCAATAGGGCCAATACCCTTGTCATTAATATGGTTGATGATGATTAAGGGATCGAGCGGGGTTAACCTACCGTCTCCATCGACATCGTATGGATTCTTGTCGTTATGGTGCGGCGTTTCGTCTGTTAAGATGTTTAATCGCAATGATCCACGAGTTTGACTGCCTGAGCGAATCGATGTGGCAGTTACCATCAATTCCAGAAAGCCTGCCCCAGCATCGCGGATCGCTGCACCTGGCCGTAACTTAACGACTCCGCCAACAACTTCGAATCGGTTATCGCTGACATTAAACGAATAGACTTCGCCCCGGTCAGGATCAATCACCGAGACGCTTCCAACCGGTGTTCCAATCTCTCCTTCTTGCAGCGTGCCCAGGCTGGTGAAGTTTAGACCCGCAGGTTCGTCGTCTTGATCCGTGACGGTTATTGAAATTGTTTTTTCGACTTCAAACTGGCCCCGATTATCCTTCCCTCGAAGAACAATGGCAATCGTCGGCTCTGTTTCAAAGTCAACGGTGCTGCCGTCAGTCATCTTCAGCACGCCGTTCAACACTTCAAATCGACTGTCGCTTAGGACCCATGAATACAATTCGTTGGTATCCTGATCGATAACATTCACTCGTCCCAAGACCAGACTTTCGGTCAGCTCAGGCAGAGTTACTCGGCTAGGAGCATTGATACCCGTTGGTGCGTCGTTAACATCCCGAATACTAATGGTGATGGATCGCACAATCGTTTCTTCAGAACGAAGTCGATTTGTCGCGGTGACTGCCAAAACGATGATCGGTTCGTCCTCGTAACTGACATTTCCCCGAACCAACCGAAGTACGCCGTCGTCGACACTAAATCGCGGGTCATTCACTACGTACTGATAATCCGAATCGGCGTCCGGATCCAACGTGGTTAAGGTAACCAATGCTGAGCCAATCCTTGGGTTCTCTTCGATCATACTCGTTGATAAACCAATGTCAGATGGCAAATCGTTGACCGGATTGATCACAATTGGTAACACTTGCACAACCGACCAGTCCCTACCGTCGTACGCCTGTATCGATACAGCATCGTGACCGTTCGCATTTGCCGATGGCCGATACGTGCCGATTGCATCTTGATTAATGTGGATCTGTCCGATGTTCGGACTTTTTTGAACGAGGTAAACAACCGAGTCTCCGTCCCGATCCGAACCGCGCGACCGAATTTTCGAGGCGTCCAGTTCAAGTTGTCCATCTTCATCCACGGAAATCGCGTCTAATCCAAGCAATTCTGGTTTTGTGTTGTTTCCTGTATGTCTTAAGCCAATCTGAACACGTTCGACTCGATTGGCGACAACGGTGGCCACCGCTGCAGTAGCGGCTGCAATTTTCTGCTGGTACAGATCCCCATCCTTCAAAACAACCAACTCTGTCCCTGCCGCGTTCAAGCTGAGCGTCGCATTTGTTAAAGACCGTCCGCTGGTATTCGAAATTGCAAGCGATTTCGTCCAAGTAGAAGTACTCCAAAGCGTCAACTCTGAGGAGTTGGCAGCGTTGCCAGTGATCAACAAATTGCGAACGGAGTCAAATACGATAGGCCCGACTGCAGTGGGTAAAATCGCGTTTGTCGGTAACCCGGCTTCGGATCGCAAAACCACGAAATCGTCTTCGGTTGAAACGGCGATGCTCGCGTTGTCACTCGAAACTTGCCAAGTAAGAATCTTCGAGGCAAAGGATCGTTTTCCTATTAATTGCCCAACGCCATTGTTCAGCTGGTACAGAGAAAGCCGGTTGGGCGACGGGCCGTCCTCCAAAACTACAAAACCATTCCCCCCGGCTTCACGCACGCTTGCAGTCGACGGCAATCCGGAAACGCCGATATTCTTCATAACGAACGCGTTTGTTGTCACATCGGTGTCGATTATCGATATCTCATTTTGATTTAGCCCCCCAACGACCAGCACACGATCGCCGACTGACACTAGTTGTCTCGCTGCATTTACGTCCAAGTTCAATGCCTGCTTTGTCCCTGCTCCCGCAGTATTCACCTTCCAAAGAACCTGCGACTGATCCAGATTTCGGGTCAATACGAAACCAGAAAACGAAACACCGTCGATGGACTGCTCAAAAATGGCATCCATGATGTACGCAGAATCGAAACCGATAGATCGCATCGGTTGATCCGACGAATTGGTTACTCGAATTAACGAAGAACCGGTAAATCCCCAAGCTGTGCCGCTGGACTCCACCCCCAAAACCCGTCTCACTCCAAGACCACTAGACCAAACTCCCTGATCTGCTGGACGAGTTGGAAATGTTTGCTCGACCGACTTGTTGCTCCCAAGCAATCGTACGGAATATGTGCCAGGTTCAAGATTGGGAAATGAAGCAATTCCCTTCGAATCGCTTACAGCCCAAGGCTCCGAGGCATTCAGCTTGCTATCGCCATTAAGATCCACATAAACCGCTCGTCCCGAAAGCGCACCATCCTTTGAAGCATCATAGAACCGGGATGAGTCAAGATCGTCAAAAACAAATACATCTACTCCAGCCAACAAACGCCTGTCTTCAAGCACGTCGAATCGCAGCCTTCGGGAGCATCGATGCGATGTGGTTCTGCTGGCGGTAATTCTCGGATTCGGGCGAGTCATGTGGACAACTCTATCGTTTTCGGGACGACGTTTTCGTACGGGGAAAAGGAGCTCCCTACTAATCGCATAAATACTTTTGCGGAAGCCATCGAAAACCTGCGAGTGTGTGTGATGTTCTAATCTATACAAATACGCGTCAGTCGTACACACTTTCCACAAGAAAACAAAAAATATTCGTCAAGTCAAAGTGGACGACGATCAGTTTCGAATACCAAATCGATAAGTCGTCGTTTCGTCGAGAGTCTGCCCCGGTTTTAAAAGAGTCGAAGGGAAAGTCGGCTGATTTGGAGAGTCCGGGAAATGCTGTGTCTCCAGACAAAAGGCTTCATGCTGCTTATACCCAGCATTATCCGCCTCGCCACTCAAGAAATTGCCTGTATATAGCTGAATTCCCGGCTGGGTTGTCATGACCTCCATGGTTCGCCCGCTTACGGGATCTGCAACAAATCCTGCGGCTCGAAGTTTTCCTGCAGGACCATCGACGACGAAGCAATGGTCGTACCCCTTTGTTTCTTTGAGCTCAGCAATTCGCTCACCAATCAACCGTTTTCCGGTGAAGTCCAACGGAGTGTTCGCTACATTGAACATCAACCCGGTTGGAATCATGTTTTCGTCCACCGGCAAAAACTTGCTACACGGCAACGTCAATTCATGCTTGTAAATGGTTCCGCTATTCGCACCAGACAGGTTGAAGTAGGCATGATTGGTCAAATTGACATGAGTCGACTGATCGGTGTTTGCTTTAAATCGGATCGATAATCTATTCTCGTTGTCCCACAGGTATTCTGCCGTAACTGCCAAATTCCCAGGATAACCTTCTTGATTGTCTGGACTGGCAAGCGAAAACAACAATCCAACGCTCGCATCCGATTTGACCTGGCTTGCGGTCCATATCAACTTATCAAATCCAACTGTCCCTCCGTGTAAATGATTGGGGCCATTGTTGATCGCAAGCGAATAGTGTTTACCCTCTATGGTAAAACTGCCTTTGGATATACGGTTACAAAATCTGCCAACGGTAGAACCAAAATAGGGGTGCCGAGCAAGATACCCATCCAACGTAGGGAAACCTGCCGTAACGTTGGTTTTCTTGCCGCTTCGGTCGGGAACATTAATCGAAACAACGATCGCCCCATAATCAATCATTTGAACCGTGTTTCCCTGGGAATTCGTGAGCGTGTAAAGCGTCACATTTTTGCCATCGGTCGTTTTGCCAAACGGAGCGGATTCAATCTGCATTTTGACTTCGTTGCTTCTAGCGTTGTCGGCTTTGAGTAGTAAGGAAAGTACGGCCAAACAACCAAACGCGATAGCGTTCTTATTTCTTGGTCAAGCTATTCGTTTTCTCTTCATGCTGTGCTCCATTTCAGGCCTTTGGATGGTGCGTCGACAAGATTGTATCGGACCCTTCGGGGTACCCAAAGCCCTACAAAACCGAAATC
>JANMNR010000352.1:0-15247 GCA_031368325.1 Pirellula sp. | reverse complement strand
GTAAGTGGATGGAAGAAATGGGTGCCAAGACGTTTTGGCGATTTTCATGCCATTGAGCGTCGCGAGACAAAAGGTGCTACCTCTATGTCAAAGCCATCCAAGTGATGTCTCCGCCAAAACAAACTCTGGAAGCGAGGATCTCAATCGATAAATCCTACAGACGAAGTGCTGCAAAATCGATTTCCGAGACGGATCGCCCCTGCTTTCTCCAAGTACACCTATCTGGGTTCGAACCAGAAACCTTCGGTTCCGTAGGTCACTTTTTCCCAAGTCTACTTTTGCTGGAAAACCATTCAAATACTGCGAAAACAGTATACAGCGAACGTTGCATTTCATGCAACCGGATACGTTGAATCTCGGTATTGGGGGTTATTCGGTATTATTCGGTAGCGGTATTGGAGGCAAAAACAAGCTTCCATCTGTCAACTGAATTGGGCGACTGTAGTTCCTTGTGCACCCAACCGAAACTGTTGTTCGAGTAGCGAAGCATGGTGGACAAAAGCACAGCAGTCCTCCGAAGTTACCACCATCAGAGTGACTAAGGACAAACGTCAATTTTCAGCAGAGCAGTTGTTCCTCTCCAAGAAGTCCGAACCCGCTTGCTCAGCTGTTTTGGTATGGCAGAGCATGCGGAGCGACTAGGAACTGGTTGGCAAGAGTGCAGTAATTTTGAATTAAGCTCTTCGCCCTAACGTCAGTCTGATCGGTGTCGAATCCAAAAACCCAATCCCTGCTAGCCCAAAGCAACCCTGGGGAGTCCATGTTCCCCAGGATTTTGCATGCCAAATTCTTACAAATTCTCCTCTGTCTGCCTGACAATATAGCGAGTCAACGCTTCGGTAGATGTGAACCAGTCGCGTCCAAGCCGAACACCGTCTAGCTTCCGATTTCTTATCCATCGAATAATCGAAGATTTGTCGGGATGCCGCCCAGTGATCCTAGCGATTTCAGTTCGAGCTTGCGAGATACTAAGGACTGATTCCGACAAAACTCGAGCAACAACGTCAGATGCAGTTGCGCTGTTTGCGGCAGATGCTTTTGGCTTAGACATTTGCAAATGCCTCCGCATCGATAGTCTTGATTTGGAACTCGCTCGCTAATAACGAACGATTACTGTGCTCCGCTCCAAAACTGTCGATCGTACTTCTAGCGACACATGTTTCGTGCCAATAGCTATTGGTCATTTTCGATAGGCAGTCGTTACGAAAGCCCTCCAGAGCCTTTGGCAACGACCGATGTGCGTTCCCTTGGCCAACTAAATGGTACAAGACCATCATTTTTCTTCTCCGCTCAAATCCTTAATTACTCACCCAAACGGTGACAGTCATTCACGCCGTGCAACGCACCTGAGTAATTGGAATTCGACCCGATCTACCTCCTTCGTCTTTGCTTCACGGAATAGCCAGTTTGGAAAACGCGATGCTCACTTCACGACCATGTCGCAAGAGAACTGACGTGTCTTCCTTATTGAGTTGGCCGGTCTCTGCTCATGGGGGTGAGCGATCCGTTACAGCGGATTCTAAACGCTAGCCGAAGGCATGCAAGGCAAACTCCAATGGTTTCTCCAGCTGGGGGCATTTTTGGGAACGAACCTCCCTGACGCTTGCGTTTCTTGCAAGTCATCAGGAGGACCACTATGTCGAGCGGGAAGAATCTTGTTGCAGCCACTGGACGGTTGGATGTTCACTTGTTTGTCGACGATGAAAGACCTTACTTACAATCGGCGACAACCCGCCGTGCCCCGATTCAGCTAAGCGGATTTGGCACTCACAGTAAATTTCGGAATGGGCATGCAACTTTGATCCGGCGATCGGACAGTTCAGAAGCTGCAGCGGTTGTGCATGAGCTTCGCCAAGTCGAAGCACCGCAACAATGCGACGAAGCTGATCGCAACAATGCTATCGTTATCATTCCACGATCAAGTCAGTGGCTTGGCATGTGTGGGCTGTTCGGCATTACCAACCAACAAATGAAAAGTGGCGGCCAACGCATTACGCGATGACCACCACCCAAAATGGCACTTGGCCAGTATTGCTCCAAAAGAGCGGTGCAGCCGGACGGCGAGCAGGAGTAATCCTGTTGTGTATGTAGTGAGCATACACTGCTGCTGTCCGTAAGGAAGGGAAATACACTAGGTGGTCCTAGGGGGGAGGAGATAATAGGTTTTGTATTCGCCTACCACTCCTTTCCCACCGGTCTAAAGTTGTCTCCAACTCTGTCTCCCCAATCTCTATGCTTACGCACAGGGTTGAGAGGACTGACCTGCAGTAGTCTCTTCCAGCGGTGTGGTAAACAATCCCGTGACTTGCAACATAGCCATTCAGGAAGTCCCTAATGGCTTTTGCTGGGTTAGCTGTTGCCACCGTCCTCTGTAGGGTTGCGATAGCTCTGGCTATTCTTTCTGGTTGGACCTCAACCCGGGCTTGGTTGTCCCTAAGTGAGATCCGGTACCCTAGGATCTTTACCGAGTCGCCTTCCTGGAGGTTGGCTATCGGATCCGGGGATACCCCGTACTCGAGTCCAGCAGTGGCCAATGCGGCCATGTGCATGTCGATTGAACTGCTTATCAAACGATCCTGGGTTGAGGTGTAGACGACATTGTCGACGTACACTCGCGGGGTCAGGACTCCCGCTGCTTCCACCTGGTTGTCAGTCAGGTTAAGGCACGACGCTAATGTAATACCGAACAGCATGGGCGAAAATGGGTTACCTTGCGAAAGCCCAACATTTTCTGTCGGTCCATGCGATCCGGTCACAATTCGGCGCAACGTGTCGTTCAGTGCGTCGTTGAAACCAAACTGCCGTAGGGCATTCCAAACGGCTTCATGACGTACTTGATCGAAAGCACGTACGACATCGCGTTCGCAGACATATATGCTTTGGTCAGCTGGTGTAGTGTTTATGAACCGCGCGATCTCCAACAACATCGGATCCGTGCCTTGGCCGCTTACTACCCCGTGGATGTTTGGGCCCAAGTGTTGCCCAACCGGCAATGCAAGCATATCGGCAGCCGCCCCAAACACCACGCGCTCGCACACGACGGGAACTTGCAGCGAACGAATTCTCCCATCTGGACGCCGCTGATCTACTTGGCGCAGTTCGTTTGGCACAAAGGTGCGGTTGTGGATGGCTGCGATGATCTGCCCGCATACATTGGCTATGTCGGGCCTGTGGAATTCGTCGAGTCGTATGCCGTCTACACCGGCTCCGTTCCCTTGGATTCCACGGTTCGCGTCAAACCACATGAGGGCTACATCTCGATCAAAGATGTGGCGAGGCTCAATATTGCCCAAAGGCATGGACGCAGGTAGTCGGAGCACTTCACACTGTGCGCGCCTGCTGTTGCCTCTACCGGGTTGACGCATTCCTGACGAGCCGTAGCCCAAGTTGTTATCCCGAAACCGAAGTCTACTCATTTGGGTTTGCTCCTCTTGGGCGTATTAGAGTGCGACTCGCAACACGAAGTGCTGCGGAATCGTCTCCGGCTGGCAAATAACCCCAGCGAGCGTAGTTTTGGCTCCGGGTGCGATTCCAATCCCTGGCAATGCGGGCCAACCTGGATCCAGCTCTACCACGACCGTGCGGAAAGTCTTGCAGGTCTACGAACGCTAATTCAGCCGTGTCGACGATCTGGTTTGCCAAGGTGCGATAGAGGTCGATCGGTTCACTCCGAGCGCCAGCCCACACTACGAGGTTGTCACCTGCTACGCGTAACCGGTCTAACTGGTCCGAGTGGAGGACCATACGTGTTGCAGGTCTAATATAGGTATCGGCATCGAGAAACCGCGAGTATGTCCGATCCAACACGCAGTACCTATCCGCTGCGTCTCGGGTGGCGAAAACAAGGAACGTGTTTCGTTGGCGGTCAGTGTATAGCCGCCGTCTCAGCCATCGTTCGATTGCCCGCATACGGCGATTTTCATTGTCGCAAGCGATCGCACACTCGGAATCGGTCGTTGAAACATCGTCGCCGCTAACGTTCCAGTTTAAGTTGGCAATCGCAATGCGAGGCTGAGGCAAAACACCCCCGCCTCCCAGAAGTAGTCCGCGTGTGAGCCCGCCATATTCGTAGATTTTTGCCTGCCATTTTCGGTCGCACATCACGTCGCTGGGGAGGCAGGTGAGGATGTAGGCCTCAGGTTTTGCGGGCACGAGGAAATCGAACAGACGCTCTCGGTATAGGACTCGCTTGTCTGCGATTACAAAGATGTCGAAGCTGCTGGCGGCCGTAAAATCAACGTTTCCGACAAGGGCGTCGGGCATTCCGATGATAATTTGCGGCGCACGATGATGCCTTGCCAACTCTGCGTCAGTCAAGTCACGTACGACAACCAAAGTTTGCGAACTTGTCCGCTGAGACAACTGCTGCCATAGTCTCCAACATTCGTTACGCGAGCTTGCGAGTACTGCGATCCGAGCGCTTCGATAACGGTTTGCAAGCCGACCGATAAAATCGATCATTTGCATGCGATCTTGATACTCGAGAGCGGCGAATTGATGCTGAAGCAATGCCGTCCGTGCATCGGTACCATTGTGAGTTTGGTGGGAAACATCGACTGTAAATGGCACGCCCATGTGGCGCAGCTCATTAGCTATTACCGGCAACAATTGTCTGCGGAAACTCCAACGCAAATTGCCCGGAGCGCTGTGTACCAAACTGGTTTGCGATCGAACTGCGTGTATTTGGCCGTTGTCCTGCACTATCGGCACGATAGAGTCGCACACGACGTCAAACGGTAGCCGCTCAGGCATGTGCGCGGTGTGATTAAATATACTTATTGCGAAAACAGGAGCCGGGGGATCGCTTGGTGCGGATTGGTCCTCGGGCGCGGGGGTACTCTGAATGGTTGACATGTTTTGCTGAGTGTTGGAAGGTGGATGGATGAACATCGCCATCGGGCGAACGGCAACACCATGACGGCGTCGCAAGCGATATAGCTATCGCTCCGGTGTCGTACTCAGATCGACACCGGGGTGGTTGTCCTATCGAGCGAACGGGATCCGATCCAGCATCGCTCACAACCATTTCAATTCAACGAGACGTCTACCAGACAGACAAATCTCGAGGCTTACGTGCGAAAGTCATTTTGCACGCAAAGCCATTCCATCTCCGCCAACAACACGTATTGGTCAGACTGTTGAAAGGATAGTACCGGTGCTTAAGCACTGCTACTGCTAAAGTTTTGAAATTGGAACCAAGTACTGCTCGACAACCAATGTGTCGCCGAGCAGTACGAGATTGCCAAAAGACCGATCATCCGATCGGCAAGTGACGATCAAAATCGCCAATAGGTTAAGCGGAGCGACACCGACCCACGTAGTAATCCTTACCAAATCGTCTGAGTGTCTCTTGAGCTGTCCACTAGTAGATCATCCCCCGTTACTACCTTAGGAACTCGTCCTGCTATCAGCTGGCTCCACCGGTCGCTAGCTTGGGTAGCAGCAACCCGTATATGGTCCAGGTTCAAGTGGATTTGGTTCTGTCGGCAATTAGAGGAAATCCTCCCTAGTAACCGCTCTACTCCCACCGTTTCGATCGTGTTGGCGTTACAAGCTATCCATGCTTTTATTTGGCTTTCCGCTTTTGCTTCCGGATCCGAATCCAAGTATGCAAGCCGTATAGGTTGCTCCAGCTTTTCCCAATTTGCACTTGTGGGGGTGTACGTTGCCCGTCCCCTGCTGATACTGAACTCAAACCCGAAAAGCTCCGCTTTACCTTTGGAAAGATCGACATGGTCTAGGGGTGGTGTGAATTCCATCCCTATCCTCGCCAATTCCCGTTGGTGGTTACCAAACGCTTGTTCGATCGATTCGGCCAATCCACCGGCGTATACGTGATTATCCACATACAGCAGCTGGTGGGGTCTCCCCTCCTGTTCTGGTGTTTGCCAAGACAGATTGTGAGATGCAACAAGGTTATACAAAGTCGTGCTCGTCGCAAGGCCCTGCGGCAAACCTAATTTGGAATGTGCAAAGGTCAGCAGCAGTAACAGGTCCCGCAACTCTTGGTCTGGCACGAATCCGTTGAGCGCCTGCTCGACGGCAACTCGCGTAACACTCGGGAACGCGTCGCGTACGTCCGCCGTACCGACGTAGAACGGCTGACCCGGTAAGTACGCTCGCGCAAGATCTGCGAGCAGTGTGTGGATGCTACGACCACGCCGGTAGCCATGGAACGCGTCAGGCATTTGGGCGTCGAGAATGTCAAGCAACGCGAGATTCAATGTTCGCGCCACAATGCGTTCTGCAACGATCGGGATGTTTAGCGTACGAAACCGTCCAGCCGACTTGGGAATCAGCACCTTACGATGGTCTCTTGGGTGAAATGCGTTGTCATTGATAGCTTTGGCAGTCAGGCGCAGAGCCTTTCCCATCTCTCCCTTGGTGTATTCGCTCAGTTTAATACCGTCCACGCCTGGCGACGGCCCCATTGTCGTTCGCCAGTGCTCAAACGTTCGAACATAGCGTTCGGGGTCGTTTAAATTACTGCGCGTTAGCTGGTCGGGGTCGGTGAGAATATCGGACTCGGTAACCCGGTTTGTGCGGTCTGGTGGTGAATGCTGAAGAAATCGGTCTGATCCAAGATTGAACGCAACCACTGAATCCTCCGCGTAGCTGTATCGTCTATTCATCGCACACCCTCCGCTGGCGTTGCAGAAACGTTTCTTCGGCTGGCAGCACTTCGTTGGATAACCAACCTACGTAGTGCATTCTCAACGCGCTTGACTTTGCTCAGCGGGCCCCAGTCCGACTCATACTGGTCCATACGATACTGATTCCAACAACTCACAGTTTTTATGGGATCAAACGGCTTGGCATCTGGGCTGTTGCCTCTGGGTTGGTCGTTGCTGTCGTTACCAACAAAGATGAAGTCCTGGATGTCGATCACGTCGACACGCCCCTGATTGCCGGTTAGCGGCCATCGCAACGCCTCCGGCAACGTGAATGCGTTCGGACGCGATCCTGCCCACAACAGTGTCAGTTGATCCCCGGCGGGGCGGAAATGTCGGAGAACGGACGTGGTGCAAATGAGCTTCGTACTGCTTGGCGCCAAGAGACTTGCAGGCCCGTTTGGCATGCCATCCGGCTCGGTGACGACATTCCAGCCCGGCAAGTATCTCGCCAAGGCGTCGGCGTGAGACGCGGCAGCACATAGTACGACAACCTCTCCCGTTGGGTTTCTCTCAGTCTGAGATCTGGCGATTTTCGCAACCTTCTTGTTGCGTTCAGTGTTCTTCTCGAGCATACGAACTAGGTCCACCTCGTCGAGGCCTTGCCCGGTGCCAATGTTGCACTTGACGGTTGTGCGGGTAACCGACAGTTCACTTCGAACTCGATAAGCCTCGTCGACCGCGATACTGTCAAATCCAATAGCAGGGATCACTCGGTCCCAATTCTTGTCTGAACACGTCTTTCCCGACTGCCGAAGCAGAAAAATCCGCAGACCACATGCACCGTGCGCTAGAAGTTCCGCGAACTCAACATGCGCACATATCCGAGGCTCGGTGACGAGGAGCAAGTCAGGACATCTATTCAGACGCCGCTCTAACTGAGAACATGTCCCAACCGACACTCGCGGCCAGTTGCCAGTTGTAGCACTGGACTCGATCTCGTTTTCTTGGCCGTCGTCCTTGATGGCTTCGGCGATGTTCTCCGCAACCTTTTTGTTTGTCGTTACGATTGAGATCCGCAACGACGGAAAGGCTCGAATGATCTCATTGATCGTTTGTTTCTGGACCAGTTCGCGGTGCATGACGATCTCGCCGCGATTATGTTTTGCGATGAATTCGGTCAACGGCGTCACCTTCGCTGGTGACGCGACAAACCGCTCAGGCGTAAAGAGCGGTAAGTGCACATCCACCTCACACCCCATCTTCCGAAGTTGCGCAATGAAGATGTCCGCAAGTCCTGCCGAGACGACCGGCTCTGACAACTCTAGTTCTCGCAGGTAACTGGATTGTTGTGCCATCGCCTCGTTAATGTGTTCGGAACGCCGCTCGTGGGTTGGCAGTAGCAGCGACGGGCGAACCCTTCGCGAAGACAGACTTTGACCTTCCATGCTTGTCTCGATGGCATGTGTCGCCACATCGAAAGGGGGCGGAGGCGAAACCGTAATTTTCAATCCAACCGCAGAGATGATATGACGCATAGGTGATAACGACCGAGTTCGGTATGTGTAGGGAGGGAACGGCAATCACGGCTTACCAAAGCCAAGATCAGATATCCATCGGCTTGGTGCTCTAGCACGTCTTTGACGGATATCGCTACTCGCCGATACGGCTATTGGACGATGACCGTAGCTAAATCGCCATACACTTGGTGAAGAATTTTAGACAGGTGAGACTTCACACATCCCCGTGCGACAGCAACCGCGAGGTTTGTCAAAACTTGATCCATCACACGGCAGGCAGGGAAGAGGACAACAATTCGCAAGGCACCTTCATCCGAATTCCAAGCCAAAGACGCTATTCAACATAAACGCTATGATCAAGCCCGAAGCCACCTTTTGGCACGGCAATTTTCAGCACCACTAGTTTATGGATAGCTCCTTCTCCCGTGCATTGCTATCTAAGGATTTGCATGGTTAGCGGTGACTAGCACGGACTACCAGTAAAGCTAAGAACGCAGGTTATTCAACACATGTTTGGCTGACTGCGATACCGAAGTTCGACAAACGCCACGCAACGCGATCACCGAGACCCGCGTCAACTTTCAAGATTGCACGCAGCCATGTTAGGCCGATCCCACTGACCTGAATTGCTTGGTAAGCCGGGTACCTAATAGCTAAAGAAAAACTGCTGTCGCCATTCATGGCCGGGGTCGTCTGCGAAGGGTTTACACACCCGACGACATGCGGTGCTTGAGCACCAACTGCTAGCAGTACACGATTTAGACATTCGCAGGCTTCCGCCTTTGCATCAGTTGTTGGTCCGTTTCGAATGGCTTAAAGAAAGAACCAGCCTCGCCACGATCGTAACGTGACTTAGCAAACGGCGAGTAGGGAGAGTCGGGGTATTTACCCCGACTCAGCCCTCTCAGCCCGTACTCTCGGGTCCGTATACCCGCTTCCTTACTTGGCCAGATAGCATATCCAACCAACTAACACGACGCAGATCATGAACCATTCTGTATGAAAGCGCCCGGTAGCGGAACCTAACGCTAGCAACATACATACTGCCATTAGTAAACAAAACCACGCGTTAGCGTGCACGGCTGGTGTCGCCATTTTCATTTTCCTTAACCTCGAGACGATCGCTCCCCAGGGCCTGAAGTCGTGGCCACCGGATTCGTTAGATTTGCAGCCCAGCGATCCCTCGGCCAGGAACAGCATGCCATCCCGTACGTGGGCGGGGGATGCCTAAGACGCACAAGTAGCCCGAATTACCGGCGGATCACGCACCCGGGCACGAACGACCAGATGATGTGACATAACATCACTCCTTCGAACAAAGTAAATCTGAATGCGGCTGGCAGATATGCGTCGCTGCCGACCAGAGAACCGTTGGCAAGCTCCTCCAATAGCAATGTTTCCCATCAGGATATATGACGCGTTTCGTGGCTCGGTTTAGGTGCATAGCAGTAACATAAAACAGCCGCATCGCTGCGAACCGATGATGGTTTCGTTTGCGAGAGCGATAAGGCTTGGGATGCCATTCACCGCTGCCTCACTGACGGCAGCTCAAGATTTGATGGTGGCAGCAACCCGTTGCGGCTTTGCATACTGGGGGGGAACAACTTCATTGGGGCGACGATTAAATCGTCGCACTCATCGAGCATGACCGGCTCCGGCAGTTAGCTGATGCGTCTGCAGCCGTAACTCCGAAGTTCATTTCAGAAAGGTATTGGGATATTACTGATGACTACCAGGAGCCCAAGAGCAATTTGGAGTGTCAGTATATATGGGACTGGTTTTCCGATTTACCGTCCTTATTTCATCGCGCCGAAAAACAAGGAAGACATGTAATCTTTACGGTTGGCCAATGACCACAGTGTTTGCAAAAGATAAAGCCGAGGACACTCAATGTCGAACCCAGCATTGCGTCACACTCGAACTAAGCATTCAGCTTGTAGACTTGGCCGATCACGCCCGGTCATAATCCGCAGCCAGAAGTTGTCGCAACGGTCATGTCGAAGTCTTTCCACAACTGACAGCGTTTAAGGCCGGACCACCGAAAACCACGCTGGGGCGCGAAACTGGATTTGGCAGTTGCATGAAATTGTTCCTTGAGAGTTCCCAAACGCGCGATTCCCGCCGAAATCGGTAGGCTCGATGTCTTAAACCAAGGGGCGGAAATGCTGTCACTTGGCGCAAAAGCCACTGAAAATCAACCGTTTGAGGCTGAATCGGTAAGCTAATAGCATCAAGGTTGAATTAGGCTCCGTTGAAGGGTGTTCCGCAACATGTGCTGAATGTAGTAAAAGGAAATTTACGCGTACGCGACGTATGGTGCGTAGGGATGAGCCGTGCGGTCTTTGCTGATACCAAGACGTAACGGCACGACTGCTTTGCCATGAAGACAATTCGCATCAAGGCTCCCTTCTGCAACTTGGTCGTCAAATGCAGATCGCAGCGAACTAGCCAATGTGACCTGCACTGTTATCGTCTGCGATACGCACGCGCACATTGTCTGACACTTTCGTTTAGGCCTTATAGACTAGCTTTAAGTTCGCAATAAACAAACGCGGTGCTCAAGCACCGCGCTACGTAACGCATTCGGCGAGACAGTCAATGACAGTGAATGAGCGCTCGCAAGTGGGCTGTCAATGTCATTTAACATGCATACATAAATGCACCAAAGTATTTTCCAAAATCTGCAATCTTTGGGTCTACCGTAATAGGGTCGCTTTGGAAGAATGGATGACAAGGCACGACCAATCATCGCTTGCCGAAGAGCCGCATTTTAGGACGTTACAATTGGTATATAGAACATGTAGCTGCTCCACGAATGTGCGACCTTTCACGATTGCACTCCTCAAACTCACTCGCAAAATTGCACCCAAGGAGGTGACTATGCCACGACGCAAACGCAAGTACTACAAGATTTTCACAGATGGCCCTAATTATCAGCCAGACTGGCGTTGGATGCGGGCAAACGAACTGTTGTCCGAGTTGGCACCTACTCACGGGCGATCCACAAGGTACTGCTCGCCGCAAGTGGAAGGTGCCGCAGTAACGCGTATGTACCGGTATCTCC
Organism: Pirellula sp.; assembly: GCA_031368325.1. Lineage (GTDB taxonomy): Bacteria > Planctomycetota > Planctomycetia > Pirellulales > Pirellulaceae > JBKCUI01. Next base: position 4,052 of record JANMNR010000352.1, on the reverse strand, counting down.
GGACTATTCGGATGGGATTTCTGCACGAGCGTCGGCAAGCGAAGATCATGCAACAATATATTGACATCCAAGAGGCGATTAAGATCAATGACGAAGGTGGCGTGAAACGACTGGAGCTACGGCTGAGACTTTCTGTTGGTCAGTCTCCGGACGTAATCGCGAAGTTCATGGAACTCGATCCAAAGTCTGTATTCGCGTACTCGATCTACTTTTTCGACTTACGCGAGGAGCGACACCGTGGTGTGTTCCGTCGACGGCAGCCTGTTCGTTTAAACGCCAAATCGTATGCAGACTTAAGATATGATCGCCTGGAGAGCTTCCTCTACTTATTCGTAGGCCGTAGCAGGAACCTAATTCCTATGGCGCTGGATGCCTTTGTCCATCGTGGCGAAACACACGATCTGTTGACTAAGATCGGAAGACAACGCGAACAGGTTGAAATTCACTATCTGAAATTCCTCTGGTGCCTCATGGAGCCGATCGATTGGGAAACCAATATGCGTGTGTCCAATCTGATCCAAACGTCGAACCTAGGGTTAACCAGCTTTGCGAAACCCTCGTTTCTGGAACACTGGCAGGCCGTTGTTAACGCAATGCCGGAGTTGAGAACAACGGACGTGGTGGACGTAGACTCCGTCGCCCCGCAAGAACGTCGTAAACCAACTGAAGCAAAAAGCCGTTTGCCGGCCATTTTGAAGATCTCGCATCTTCGAGCCCGTTACCCACGAACTTCCCTATCCTTAGCGTAAGCCCGTTGGCTTACCAGAAAATCAAGGTGAATTGAATGGTAAATTCTTTTTATGTTTCTAAACGCGTTGAGGGCCAACCGCGCAGGGTCCTTGTTGGCCCAAAGCAACATCCCGCGACCGAAATGTATGCACGCTATACAGCATTGCACGTGGCAAGCATGGACGCAGAGCAGGCGGAAGCCGACAGCTACTTGAGTCAGTACGTCGGCTTTGCAAAACTCCTCGATCTCAGTTTCAAATTCTTGCAGCGTGCGTACGCCGCTGAACTATCCCAGCACGGTTTCGTGCGCATTAAAACACAAGGACTTACTAAAATGCAAGCAACGATCGACTCGACCTCAAACGAAACCGTGTCACCTGAGGGTGGATCGCCAACCAAAGAGTTGTTGGCCGAACTTCTCGAAAAAGCGACAAACTGCGATGAAGGGGCAATCACAGAACTAATGAAAGTGACGGCCAAACACCCGGAACTTTTTACGAAAGACTTCGATTTGTTGGAGCTCGTGAAAAAAGCATTCTATTCGCTAGCTGCCAGCCAGAACGGTGAAACGGCCAAGTTGGCAAAAGACAATTTTGAAAGGTACCTCGATGGCCTTGGCCAGATCGATGAAGACCCGATGTGTCGGCTGCTTTTTCGCCACATGGTTTTCTACTGCGCCCTCGTCGGTTACAACGCATTGCTCGCGATGTCACCAAGTCAACCTTCGCGGACCAACAAAGAGATCTTGAAGCGAACAACCCAGTGTTCGCTCAAGCTGAAAGAAGCGAATCAAATGTACGTTGAGTACTTGCAGCTCAGGAACAACGGATGATCGAGCCTTTCAGGCCGCGACCGTCAACACTGAAGTACGGAAGAGGACAAAGTAACTAGCCCGCACGAAATCGTTCGACCCAAGTATGCTACAAAGGACTATCCCCTTCACGAGGCAATTTTACTGCTGATCCCATATGTGTAGACGATTAGCAGGCGACGGTTTATGCGAGTTGGAGCCAAGTGTCGACGCATCGCTTTGCGAAGTTTTCCGTGCTTAATAGAGGTGGCATATTTCTGAATGCAGGTTTCCAGAGCTATTCAAAACCACCGTGCAATCGCTGAAGACCTTAAATATTTTTGTATTTTCCCGCCAGGGTCCTTGACTTTTCGTCGCGAGCCACCCAAGATTCAAATTGTGATGGTTGTTTGCAAATGCCTCTTCGCGTGAAGAGGAGCATCCATACTGCGATTTTGCCAACGATAATTGAGACGGAATAGGAGTTAGTTGTTGATTCGAGAAGTTATCAGTCCCAAATGGTTTGGGCTGCTCAACTCAAAAGTGTTGCTTCACCGAAACCTGAATGGTCGGAAGAGGCTTCGCACGCCGTGTACTAAAGGGCGTGATTTGTGCTCATATGTCTCCAATGTGCTGCCATTGGATTGACTCCCAGGCATTGCCTGTGCGGTCCCAACACATGGGACTTTGAAGCGTTGCTCAAGCAATTGAGCTAGACAAATCGAAACTACACAACCTTAAACCGGAGATTACTCCCCAAATGGCTACCACCACCGAAAGCCGCTTTACCGCTGCTTTTTTGAATACTGTCCGTGGACTATCACCCTCTTCGTTTGATCGATTTATTAGAAAAATCCATGGGAGTCCGACTTTCCAGTCTATGAAAATGGATGTTGATTTTCCGCTCTCAAATGATGTTGTCGCAAATGCAGTCATACAGAGCGAAACGAAAATAATGTTGATGGTTTCAACTGACTACAACGAAGAGAAGATGCTTACTTTTTTTAGGCAAGCTAGGCTGCTAAAAGACTTTGATTTGATACTCGTGATCGGTCCCGGATATGTTGACGACGTGGATATTTTTGACAAATCTACGATTTCGACCTTTTCAATGGTTGGACTTGCAATTGACGATATGCTAGGCAATCGTTCTGAGAAGCTCTCGCTCTGCGAAGCTGCTTTGTTGAGAGAACTAAAGTCATTGATGCAGGATGAGAATCTCTTCGAGCTTGAGTCGGGTGATGACGATGAGGTGTCTATTGAAAAACTAATGCGTCCTTCCTGGTTTTTGATGGCGACATTTTCGCGGCAAATAGCGGGATTCGAAGGACCAGGTAAATTCATTCCGCATGAAGACGATGATGTGTGTATCATGCGATGGTCCAATGGAGAGAGAAATCTTGTTGTGGCCTGGACATTTGGCGACGAAACGCCGTTGGATATTGCACGGGTCACTGATGGAAAACCCGCAAAATCAATTGTTAGCGCGTATGGAAATCCCGTCGAAAGGAAGGGCCAGGAATCGTTGTTGCTTAGTGAGATTCCGCTTTACATCGCGTTCTAGAGGCTTTGGTCTTTACGAAGCAAGGTCCGAGAAAAGATCGAGCTTGACAAGAGGGTTTTGACATCCCCTTTTGTTCCGTAAAATTCGATTGCAAATTGCCTTCCGTCCGGCTTGGCCGGGCGGAAGATGCAATTCGCAGTGACTTGATTTCTTGTTCGGCGACTCATACTTCCGCTATTGCGGCAATGAATCGTCTCTATCGAGGATCGTCATGGCCGACGGACAAATCGCAACACGCTGGCTTGGTGTTTATTCTTACGATCAATCTGGCTCTTTGCCAGAGTGCTACGCCGATACCAATTTTGAGTTGCATCTTCGCATCGGCTGGTTCGGTCGCTTCGGTCGCTTCAGAGGGACAATCTTGGACGCCGAGCCAGGCATTTTGGAAGCAGCGACGATTCGTGGCAAACTGACTGCAGATCGAATAACATTTGAGAAAAGATACGGAAGCCTTTGGGTTTCGGATGAGTTTGGTAATGTGTCCTCCGTTCCCGGGCAACAATCCTATTCCATCAAATACGTCGGCAAATTCAATGATGATCGAAAGAGGATAACTGGAGTTTGGAATATCTGGGGAGAAGTTCGGTGGATCACTGGCAATCGCTGGGAGCTTCCCGCAACCAGCGGAACTTGGACGGCCATGCCTTTAATCGATTGACCGATGGGCACTATCCGGCAAACGTCGAACTGACTCTGCGCGATGGACACAATCCACGCTCTGTCGGTTTATGTTGCAATGGTACCATTTTCAGGTGTCACTGCTGCGCGAAGCGCTCCGGTCACCGCAAGTCCGATTCCGCCATCAAAACTGTCTACGGCAGCATGGACATTCACCATCATGTCCTTTGATCAAGGATAAAAACGCAGTTGGCTGCGGAATTGTAGTGATGGCTAGAAATGCAAGCGGATCGCGATGAGCGTAATGTCGGTACGTCACTCCCCGCACCGAGTGGCCGAGAATCTCAATCG
>JANMNR010000315.1:0-12706 GCA_031368325.1 Pirellula sp. | reverse complement strand
TGGAAGTGGGATTCTGCCTGCGATCGGATTGGAAAGAGGCGTTTGAATCGGATCCGAAGCGGTCTGTTCTGGTGGAAACAATCCTTGGATGTCAATTGGTGCATACTGGCGTCTGGAACCGTCTTTGCGGATCACGTCGGTGACTCGTCCGTGGAATCCGTAATTGGATGTCTCAATGTTGCCCAATTGGTCGGTTTCACCTGTCATATGATGTTGACTGTCGTATCGCCATTGGCGCGACGAACCATCGGGATCGGTGATTCGGATCAGATTGCCGCTCGCATCCAAGTTGAGTCGTGTCGTTCGGGCTGCTGGATCGGTGATTTCAACACTACCCTGTGAATAGGTCAGAGTCGTTTCCAATCCGACAGGGTCCGTGAACTTAGTAAACCGACCGACACTATCGTATTGGTAACGGCTTACGTTTCCGTTACGGTCGGTCAGCGAGATGAGCTTATTGAGGGGCCCGTATTGTTCAATGGTTTGATCAGGCCAAACTCGACGAAAAGTGCCGTTTGGTAATTTACTAAGGATTGCAAACTCCCCGGGTGGACGATCGTAGGAACCGTTCGCGTTTTGGGGGTACAGAAGTTCGCCGCCATTGCCGTTGACAATGAGGACGGAGCCATCGCTGTTTTCGACGAGTTCAAGGAGCCCGTCGATTCCCCAGCCAGCGCCGAGAGAACTGCGACGCGTATTGACCGATGTGACTTGCCCCGTCGTTTCGTTGAGTGTGCCGATGAAACCGCGGGCACCGGCATACCCTAGCATACCGGAACGAAGCGTATAGTCGTACACTCCTGTCGTTCGATCGCGCAGATCGACTTGAAGAGCCGCATCGACCGTTCCCGCTTCCAAGGGCAATCGCCAAATGTTCTTGTTGCCGGTTAGCCCGTACGCGCCCCCTTGAAAGCCTGGCACCTCGGTGGAAATTCCATTGCAGCTGACTTCGAGCTCCGCGATTAATCGCACAGCACTTGGAACCGAGTAAAGGTTGGGATTCAAATCGTCGAACGTAAAGTGAACGATGGGTCTGGGGTCCGCTCGCAATGAATCGTACGTCAGCGTTAGCCCGCGCGTTATCCCTTGCGACTGGTATGTGACTAGTTCATGCGTCTCGATCAATGCTCCTGAATGCAACTCACAGCTAGAGGTGGCATCGGCGTTCGCTGGGCAACCTTCTGGCTTTTTATTGCGAGGATCTCCCTTGGCCTTTGGTCCCGTCGGAGCTTGAGGTCCGTAAAAATGCCAACTGGAATTGCGAATGCCGCCACTGATCGTGTCGATAACGGTACCGCCCGCATCGACTTGGCCGACGCCTACCTTATCAAACTCGCCCGTGATGGGATTGATCGACCACAAGTCCAAAAGCGAACCTGGCGCATAGCCTCCAGCATTGGGGAGCGACAGCGGTGTTGGCCTCGTGAAGACCATCTCGCCCGGTTGGATCGTTACGACGAGGTCCGCCATCAACCCTTCGGGAAGTGCTGCCGGCGTAAGGGCAACTGGTACGTCGGTAATGCTGAGCACGCCCGTGAACGGTGTCCCCTGCTGATTCATGAGCGTACTTGCTGCTACTTCAACCTTTGCACCTGGAAGCGCACTTGAGGTTACGGTCGTGTTTTGTGTCGGATTGATGGTCTTGCCGTTGGCTATGTCGATCTCCGGCAGATAGATTGGGCGATCGATTACATTGTTGACACCGGCGTAAACTTCGTGCTCGAGTATGAAGGCTAGTTTCTCTGCAATGAATGGATATAAAACTGGACCAGTTATAAGCTCGCCGCGAACCTTGAGCGTATCGCTGACCACGGTGCCTGAGCCTAAGTCGAGCATGAACGAACCGTCCGCTAAGGTGAGTCCCTGAACGGCACCGATTTGGATCGGCATGCTTGCCAACGGCTGACCGTTCACCTTCAGGATCTTTCCTGAAACGCGCGTCGTCGTGATCGGATCGGCCACAACGTTGAGCGTGACCGAGCGAGTCGCTTCGAGAGCCCCATCGCTGGCGATCACATCAAATTGATAAGTCCCCAGCTGCGATGGTTTGGGCCGGAAGGTTAAAGTGCCAGATGCCCCGACGGTACCAGTCGGCAACGATTCGGTTGCATCTGTTGTATTCAGCGAAAAGGAGATTGCGTCGCCATCTTGATCTGCTGCATTGAGCGCGACGTTGAGGACTCCCCCTGGCATAACGGTGAGGGGGGCGATGGGGGCAAGTGTCGGCGCACGATTCGTTGCGGCGAGCACTTTGGGCTTGAGCACGAATGGGGATAGGCCTGGATTATTGAATTCAATCGCTACCGGTTCGGTCCATGAACCATTGGTTAGACCACCGCGTTGGATGGCGGTTTTCAAGTTGAGATAGGGTTCGCCAGCCGTTGTTGTTCCGGAAGGATTGCGCAGCGAGACCCCTGCAGGCAGACCAGGAAACACGACCGCGACGTCTCGACCTAGAGAGTCTCCGTCTTTGCGAAGTCGAATCTCTGCATTGTACTTGCCGGTCGACGCATCGAAGCGAACGTTGCCGACTTGAATTTGGCCATCGGCAAACGGCGTTAGATTCGCAAGATTCGTCGATGGCCCCGCAGCCACTTGAGATCCCCCCAAAGTTAGCTTGGGACTATTCGTGCCGTTTTCGTCTACTTGGTTGGTGAGCGGCTGAATCGATACTTTGGTCTTGCCGTCGCTGTCGCTATTGAGCAATTGAAATTTAAGCAGTCCGGTATCGCTTAGAGCAAGATCGCTTAGATCAATATCCAAGATGGATCCATCCCAGCGAACTCGGCCCGGCACGAACTCGGCTTTGGTACCTGCCAGTGTGAATAAAGCGGTTCCATTCGTACCGCGATCGAGAAGCGTTGTCGTTGGCTGCTTGGGGTTTACTAAGTACACTGCCAACAGATCTTCAAGGGCAGCAGATTGATCGGTGGTGTCGAATTGGGTATCGATTTGAACGCGGTAGCCTCGAGTTCCACTCGTTTGGCCGAGGGTGATGGTCAGATTGGTCTCATTGACCAGTTGTCCTGCTGCTTCAGTTAGAGTGCGAGCGCCGTTGCCATTGGCGTTGAGATGATTGACAACACTAAGAACATCTAATGGTGAAACGCCCTGATCACCGTCCACGTCGAAATACGGCTTGGTAATATCGCGTCGGGCTGGCAGAGATCCGGGCTGGCCAGCATTGATATAATTAATGACGACCAAGGCATCGAGGGGAGAAACCGCACCGTCGCTATCGACGTCGATCGAATCGACGGGATTCCGCCAATCGACGGGATTCCGCCAATCGACGGCAAGCAGTCGACGATCTTCGAGGGATTCGACCATGAGCCGCCGCAATCTGGTGCGTCTTCCAAATTGGTCTCCTGCTTTGGAATTACCTTTTGAAGAGAAACGGGGGCCTTTTCGTTGGTTCATAAATGGGTTGCCATATCAATTGGTGAGATTCGTCCAACAACGTGTGGGAGGTCCAAGTAGCTAGATTGTGTTGGCGATACATGTTGAATCACTAAAACCGTTTGTTACGTGACGCTACAAATGGGCGAAAACAAAAAATGCAGCGAAATAAAACGGATTCCGTCTTTAAAACTCTCGTTGCTTGTCCTGAAATTTTTTTCTCACACTGGGCGATGACATGCGCCCTAAAATCGGATACCGGCTATTCGCATCCCAAAGCAAAGCAGGGTAAACGTGAGGACGCATAACTGAACAGTTGGTAGAAACCCCAGTCCGTCATGCGAAATAGGAGTTCTCTTCTGAAATGCGTATGCGACGCTGTGCCAAAATGCTGGTAGGCCGTAGCAGGCAGCCAAGGGTGCAAAAACCATCAAGAATTGTGCAAGGAAGGCTGGAGGTGATAGCCGCAACGCAACTGGTACCCATACTGCGAAATGAACAGCATACAGTGCGACGAGCAATTGAAACTCTGGCCTTACAAACCGCTGTCCGATGATTCTGAGCCTCTAATAAGAGCATCAAATGTTTTGTACCACTTACGATCGTTTCAGGATCGCATCCGACTCCGCTGCCAATTCTTTTGCCGCTTGTTGGTCCGCATCTCGGCTTTGTGCGAGGGACAAAATTTTCTCAACGAGCACATTCCTGTCGACGATCGATTCGTCCAGCGTCACGCGTAAAATATCGATGTTCTGGTTATTCGCTTTGACAAACAGCTTATAGGATCGAGAGCGTGCCACCAGGAATTCGTTTGTATTCTTATCCGCACCATGTTTCGTTGCATCAACTAGCGATTTCGAAGCCTCATTAAGATGCTCGCTTACCGCCGCGAACTGCTCAATGAGTTTTTCGCATGAGTCGCGCTTTTCCGATCGAAACGCATCGAGACCCAGCTTGTCGAAGTCAGCAAGGAGCTCTTGAAACGCTGGAGCAATGGCAGTCGATTGCTGATCGGCTTGGGCGACGGACGCATCACTCTTTTTCAACAACGCGCCAACTTTTGGGGCGAGCCCTGATCCGCTTAGATTGCTAACGCCTCGATACAGCTTTGCTGCTCCGCCTGCCAAAACGACGATACCAAACAACACAGCCATGGCTGTATAAAAAGGAGACTTTTGAGTGGACATGATGTTCTTTCTAAACGTTGAGATGGGGTTATTGAGTGTGGCATAGGCTTCCAGCCTTTGAACCAGGCAAAGCAGGCTGGAAGACTATGCTACACGGTGAGTGCAAAGGGTTGGAATTACCTCCAACGCCAATCGTAGCGACTCGTTTTTGCTATTGAGCTCCCTGCCGCCGAGTCAACCGTTTTGTGTAAAGTCAAGCGTTTTCCATAGTTTTTATCAGAGTCATTAGACTGTCTTTGGGTGTGACCGCTAAGGAAATGACAGCTTGCGGTCCGTGCTGCGCAAATTGAGGGCCTCGAAGTACCTGTCATAGCCGCTATTTCTGTTTACAATGGGTGTTTGTGGAGTGGCGAATCGTGGAAGTCGTCCGGGGGCAGACCGATGGGGGGCGTCCAGAGGCTGACGTTTTCATTTGGCAGTCTATTGTCCTGCGAGGCCTTAACCCCTTTCTTGTCGATCTACTAACTCAATCACGGTTTGCGAAAATTTAGTGACATCATCTCCTGAAAATTTTGGCAGTATTTCCCAAGAGCCCGTTTCTCTTTGGATTGAACAGCTTGCAGCTGCAGACCAAGATGCCGCGAGTCGATTGTGGGCGCATTTTTGCCATCGGTTGATGGTGTTTGCCCGCGGCCGAATGAGCCCTTCCACGCGGCGCATCTACGATGAGGAGGACGCGGCTGTCAGCGCATTTCGAAGCCTTTGTCGAGGAATTGAGGCCCAGCGATTTCCTGACGTCGGCGATCGTGGCAACCTCTGGGCTTTGCTAGTTGTCATCACAAGTCGGAAGATTGCAAATCAATTCCGATACGAGCATCAGCAGCGGCGTGACGCAAATCAAACGCTCGGCGAAACGATATTGCAACCCGGTGACGGTTCGGGAGTCAGCTTGCTTCAGTCGCTTCCGTCGCACGAGCCGACCCCCGCTTTTGCAGCCGAAGTGGCCGATATGTCCGAATACCTTATGCTCCAACTCCCGGAATCGGACCTCAAGAAAATCGTACTTCTCAAGCTCGAGGGGCACAGCAATGAGGACGTCGCGGAATTGATGAAGATCACTCGCCGAACCGTTCAGCGAAAATTGGAACGGATTCGGCGCATTTGGCTCGAGACCACCGAACTGCCAAAGCCAACCGAAATCTGATCCGCTCGATGTCACCTATTCGTGCAGAACGGTGATTACCCTTGTAGCGATGGGCACATTAAAAGTGATGTTTGGAATAAACCATGGTCACTGCAGCAGACTAACCTCCATGCCAAGTATGAAATCCTTCGACCCTGATTTTTCCGAGATTTCCAACGAACAGCTTGCTAAGATCGATTGCCTGTGTAGCGAATACGAATCCAGGCGAACGCAAGGGATGGATATCACGGTTGAAGCCTTCTTGGACGAGTCCCCAGCTGAGATCCGATCGCCACTCCAATTAGAGTTGATCAAGATTGAGATGGAGATCCTCGATGCTTGGGATCAACTGAGATCTCCGGAAGCGATCATTGAACGATTCCCGGAGCAGAGAGAGTGCATTTGCGAACAATGGGAAATGCTTCAAACACGAACGGTCGTCCGTCCTGCTATCCCTCCAAATCGGGACACGCGAGACAACGCAGCCACGAATGGCAGTACGCACGATGATAGCCGCGCGGTGCCGCCAGCGCAAGCGTCCGACGAGCTACTTTTACTTAACGACCCTTCCCCTCGCTTTCGCATTGTCAGAAACTTGGCCCAAGGTGGTATTGGCAACGTCTTCGTTGCCTTCGATCGAGATCTCCAACGCGAAGTTGCCATCAAGGAGCTCAAGCGGAAATTTGCGAGTGCTAAGGCGATTGTGCAACGCTTTGACGCAGAGGCTTCTGTTACGGGCAATCTCGAACATCCAAACATCGTTCCGATTTACGCTACCGGAAGACGATCTGATGGCCGCCCTTTCTACGCGATGCGACTGATTCACGGTCGGTCCATGCAGGCAGTGATCACGGATCTGCATAGCGGGAGGACGTTTGATTTGGATTTCCGAAAGAACTTAGCTGCTCGCGATCTCATGCTTCGATTCATAACGGTTTGCAGGGCAATTGGATTCGCACACAGCCGCGGAGTCCTGCATCGAGACTTAAAGCCAAGCAACATAATGATCGGCGACTTCGGCGAAACGCTTGTCGTGGACTGGGGGCTAGCCAGAAACCTCCGCTCCAATGACCAAAACCCATCGCCATCGAGTACGCATGAAGTTAACCAGCAACGCGAATCCGACAAGACCTTGGATGGAACGATTGTTGGAACGCCAGGATATATGAGCCCAGAGCAAGCGATCGGCCGTTATGAGGAAATCACGATCGCGAGTGACATCTATTCGCTTGGTGCGACGCTGTTTCAAATTCTGACGAATACCATTCCTTACCTCCATACCGGCTCACCATCGCAGCAAGTCAATCGTGAACCCGTAAATGCTGCGCATTCGCTAGCCGATACCGATGTGTGTATCGATAGCGGAAAACAGTATGGAAACGCATACGCATTAAGTCAGTTCGGTCGCTTTCCTCCACCTTTGCTTGCGATCTGTCAAAAGGCCATGCAGTTTGATGCATCCGCGAGGTATGCTAGCGCCGAGCTACTGGCCATGGATCTAGAAGCCTGGTTGACCGACGAGCCGGTTTCTGTGCTTCCAGAGTCCCGTTTCCAGAGGGGGCAACGATGGGCAAAAGCACATCCAGCCTTCGTTGCCAGTGGGCTAGCAACGCTCTTCATTACGTTGCTTGCCATGGGTGTCACGTTAAGCATTCTGTCGGTGAAAAACGAATCTCTGCGACTTTCCAACATCCGCGAACAAGCGTCTGCACTGGAGTCCTCCCAGAACGCTTTGGTTGCAAAACAGAACGGAGAAGAAGCGGTTCGACAACGCCAGCGAGTGCTCGGAATCCTAAATACATTCCTGGTCGATGTCGAACGCGGCTTGTCCAATGTTCCTGGCGGTGCGGCCGTTCAGCGAAACGTGTTAACGACAGTTCTTAATAAATTGGGTGAAATATCCGTCGACTTTGCAGACGACCAAGTGAACTTAAGCAATGCGACAGCGCTCGTCGACCTGGGGGATCTTTTTGCCCGCGTCGGTACCAAGGACATCAAACTCGACTTCGCGCGAGCCGATAATTTAACGCGCTCGCCTCTTGAAGCAGCCGGTGAAATGTACGCCGAGGCGATTGGCATCGTGAAGCGTTCGAAACCGCAGGAGGGCAAGGACCCTCGCCAAATGATCGCAATGATTCAGCAAAAGCAGGCCGAAGTCCTTCGCCAAACCGCTCGTACACCGGAGGCTCTCCAACTGCTCGGGGAGTCATTGGCGATGCGAAGGATTCTCTACGCGGAATCACCAAAGTCCGTCGAGGCGGCCATGGATGTCGTTTTTGCTGTCGATTTCTTAGGTCAGATCCATCTTCAGGATGGAGACTTTTTACGTGCACGCGATGCCTTTGGTGAAACACAATCGATTCTAATACCTCTGTCCATCGAATTTCCGAACGACTTTGACATTAAACGACGCCTTGGCGTCTGCCTATCGAGGATCGCCGATATCGCAGTTCACGATGGAGATCTTGATTTAGCCACAAAGCTTTACGATCAAGACCTTGCAATCACGACGGAGTTGTTCCTCAGTCGGCCCAACAATGCCATGGCAAAGCGAGATCTTTGTACCTCACTAGATCGTATAGGAAACATGTCCGCTCAGCGGGGGCAATTAAAGATGGCCATGGACTCTTATCTCGAATCCCGTCGTTTGCGAGAAGAATTGCATGCAGCCGAACCGAGTGACGTGAGATCGAGCCGGGAATTGTTCATTTCGTACATGAAAGGTGGCGACACTCGGATGCTGTTGAAAGAAGTTGCCGATGCTCAGGCGGACTATCAAAAAGCCCTTTCACTGGCCGATGAACTTGCTCGACTCGACCCACAAAGTGCGATGGCAAGGCGATTTCAATCGATGTCAGCAGAAGTGCTTGCCGATGTGGCTATCGCTCAAATGCAGTTAGACGACGCACTCCAATATGCAAAGAGATCTTTGGAGATCAGCTTGGAGCTTATTGCGAAAGACCCGACGGATGGCCAAATGCAGCGAGATCTCTATATTTGCTATGTCAAAGTCGCAAAGGTCTATCTCGAGAAAAACGACCTGCAGGCTTGCCTAAATCAATTGGGCCTGGCCCTCAGCGTCGTCCAACCGATATACGAACGACAACCCGAATCGCTGCAATCTCTAGGGGATTATAGTTTTGTGTTGTTGAAACGCGCAGAAGCATACCAGAGATTAGGCGAGGCGCCATCAGCGTTAAGGGAGTTCGAAACAGTCATCCCGCTCCTCGAATTGATTGTTGACGCCAACCGGCAAGACGCAAAGTCCAGACGCCGACTCGCGAATGCAATTACGATGCTCGGACGTGCCTTTCTTGGGGACGGGCAACCGGTCAAAGCCCGGGCTGTTCTTGAACGATCACGTCAGTTGACCGTTGCCATGATCGATGAGGGGATGCGAGTGGAACAAATGCAACTGGACTTGGCCGAAATAGACGAGCTCATTTCGGCAATCGTTGAAAGGCCATAATTCGGATTCAAAACTCGCCTAAATTTGCGCCGCGTTTTAATTTGTAGGATAGGCTACGGAGCCTAAAAACGGGTAAATCCCATTACGGTTCGCGCGTGCTCCTCCACGTTACTTGTCCTCGGATTTGATGCCAAAGCCTTTGCGATTTGGGTAAGCTGGACGCGGCGGTTGTTTGAATCCATTCGTCTTGATCTCTTCCTTCATCAATGCGATCGCCGAGTCGAGTTGAGGGTCTCCGCCATTTGCCATCAATGCAGGGTCGTCCATCACCTTGATGTCGGGGTCAACACCATGCCCCTCGATTCCCCAGGTTCCATCCAAATCATAGTACGCAAACGAAGGTGCTGTGACGCTGGATCCATCAACCATTCCGGGATAGCCACTGATGCCAACCAACCCACCCCAAGTTCGAGTTCCAATCAGTTTGCCGAGCTTGTTTTGCTTGAACAAAGACGGAAACATATCGCCACCCGAGCCTGCCATGCCGTTGATCAGCATGCATTTAGGGCCTTGATGCGAATCCCGAGCCCATACCCAGTCGCGAGCGTCTCGCAACGCCCAATAGTTGGTCGCAGGACGATTTAGCAACTCGATGAATCGTGTTGGTATCTGTCCGCCACCATTCCAGCGATCGTCAATGATCAAAGCTTCCTTGTTGATCTGGCCGTAGAACTGCCGGACCAGGTCGTTTTGGCCAGGAACGCCGGTGTTTACCACATAGATGTAACCCACCTTGCCGTCCGTCTTGTCCTCGACATACTTACGCCTGGATTCAATCCAACCTCGAAAACGCAACTCGCTGTCACTTGAAAGCAATTTGATTGCCACCTTGCGATCTGCATCATCGAGTTTTGGATCGCTGCTGACCGTCAACGTGACGGTGCTTCCTGCCATTCGCTGGAACGCGAGGTAAGGATCGGATTTTGCGTCTATTGGCGTTCCATTCACCGCTAATAGGAACTCGCCCGCCTTGACTCCGAGGTCGGCCAGTGGATTGCGTGCATCGTAGTCCCAGGCTGAGCCTTGATAGAGCTCCGCAATCTTGAACGCGCCCTCGACCAATTCAAAGCGGCAACCCAAAAGTCCCGCCGTAGCTCTTGGTGCTTTCTCGACATCCCCCTCGTTGTAGTAGGCGTGTCCAACGTTGAGTTCGGAGATCATTTCGCGAATCAAGAAACTCACGTCCCTGCGAGAAACGCAGTCCTCAAGCATGGCTGAGTAGTGTTCATAAGCCGCTTGCCAGTTGACGCCATGCATGTTTGGATCATAGAAAAAATCTCGCTCTACGCGCCAAGCGTCTCGAAGCACCTGTTTCCATTCGACCCGTGGCTCTATCGTTACATTCATTCCACCGAAACTGACTGCTTCTTCGAGCTTTTGGCCAGGAGCAGCGTCGACGATCCAAGCACTCTTCCCACCCTCGAGAACGAGAATCATCTTACCATCGTCCGTTAAATCAAACTGGGCTTTCCCATCCACGACCGATTGTTCTTTTTTGTCCTTGCCCACGAAGTCGAACAGTTTGATACCTTTCCCGGCAGGTCCGTCTTCATCGCCAGCTCGACCGTTGACCCGTGCGTAGACCAACTGATCTTTTTCATTGACAGCGACTCGGCCAAACGTGCCTTGTTTGACTGGAACTTGAAAGGATCTAGCTTCGATCCCATCGGCATCGATTGCAAACGGCTTGAACTCGGCCTTCTTTTCAGAAGCCTTGTCGCCATCCTTGTCCTTGGGTTTGTCGGAGTCTGATTTCTTGTCCGAATCTTCTTTCTTCCACGATTCCTCATCGCTTTCGGCAAGCAGCGGTCGCTTGACATCCAACCGCAAGGGCATTGCCATCAGGATCTGAGTATTGGCATAGATAAACGTCGAACCGGAATCCTCGTATTTCGGCGCGTTGAAGGCTCTTGACGATGCGAAGTAAAGGAAATCCCCTTTTCGGTCAAAGACAGGCGACTCGTCGTTAAAGAAGCCGCTTGTCAGCTTACGTTTGGTCCCGTCCATGACGTTGTAGACCCAGATAACGCTTTTCGAAAATCGCTCGTCTTCATTCCTTGCGTAAGCGATCCATTCGCTGTTGTGCGACCAGGCGACCGTGGTTTGTCCAGCAGTCGGATCGCGATCGAGTGTTTTGGTGTCGTTGGATTCGAGCGAATGCAGAAACATGGCGCCGGTCTTGTCACAAAAGTACAACCACTTTCCATCCGGAGACCAAGTAGGGTTAAAGCGAAAGCACTTTCCGTCTTTGGTCAACTGCTTGGTTTCGCCCGTGCCGTCGGATTGTGTAACCATCAGCTCATACTCGTCTGTGGCATCCGAAAAATAAGCGATCCATTTGCCGTCGGGGCTCCAGCTTGGATTGCGTTCGGCGGAGCCGTTGCTTCGGGTGAGGTTTCGTGGCGAGCCGTTCTTGGCCGGAACTGTCCAAATGTCGCCGCGGGCCGCGACTGCAATGCGCTTGGCGTTTGGCGAAACGGAAAATCCAGCAATGAACTCGGATGCGTCGACATTTCGAGCACGGATCTTGGGCCGATCGCCCGGAACAACGATTTGCACCGGAGTAGTTGCCCCTGTTTCGATGTTCACCAAGTGCAAGCCAACTCCGTTCTGCACGATGATCTCTCCCTTGCCGTCAGGGCCAGGTCCTATGGCTGGAAATTTGCAGTCATCGTCCTTAAACTTGGTCAACTGTTTGCGTTCAGTCGTCTTGCTATCGTAGGCCCAAATGTTGAGTCGGCGCTCGGGTCCCGCGTCGGTAATGTAGAAGACGGTTGAGCCATGCCACATGGGAAGACTATCGGTTCCTTCGAAGTCGGTAATCTGCTTCGACTCGTTCGACTTCAGATTAAACAACCAAATGTCGGAAGCCATCCCTCCGCGATACCGTTTCCAAGTTCGGTAGTCGTGGCTGTGCGGCGTGTAGGCAAGGAAAGTTCCATCGCCGTTGATCGCGCCATTGGTCCCGTATGGAACAGCAAGTCGCTGCGGCAGTGGATCGTCGACTCCGCGAACAAAGAGTTGCGATTGGCGTCCAAGGCCAACGTAGGCGTCGGATGAATAGAGCAACTTTCCGTCAAAGGTCCAATCGCAAAGTAACTCGGCGCTGGGATGATATGTGATTCGCTTGGCGGGACCGCCGTTGGTCGGAATCGTATAGATGTCTTCGTTTCCGTCATAGTTTCCTACGAAGGCGATCGTCTTGCCATCGGGACTGAATCGTGGCAGAGCTTCTTCGCCTGTCGGTGCCGCAAGCGGCGAGGCGACTCCACCGGTTCGCGGAGCTGTCCAAACGTCTTCGCCGTAGACAAAGACAATTTTGTCCTGGCTGACGTCTGGAAACCGCATCATTCCCGCAATCGGCCGCTCCTGCGCGGTGCCAAGACTCGCCAACACGAAAAATAAGAGGAGCAGGTTCGAAATGCGGCTAAAATAAATCATGGGTATCCCTTGGATGATGGCTCTTGAAGTCGACTCTGTGTCGCGGAGACTAGCGTTCACTTACGCATTCTGATTGGCAAGCTCGAT
>JANMNR010000274.1:0-4919 GCA_031368325.1 Pirellula sp. | reverse complement strand
AGGCCGTTGATCGCGTTCGGCTCGTCGGGTATCTCCCTGATACGGAGATACGCGTCCAGATAACCCACCACGTCGGGCAGCGGAACACCGGGACTCATTTCAGGCTCGTGAGCTGTGCATCGAGTATCACAAGGTAGCCGTTCGGGCGTTCTGGTCGTGCCGCTTCCATAGTGGCGGGGCGGGGTGCGGCTATCAGAGTGCCGGTAACCATCGAGTCTGCCGCAGCGCGCATGCGAGCCTTCAGCTCGGGGGGGACGAGGCTGTCCAGGCGCGGATTGGGCAGGTAACTCACTACGCCGCTCTCCAGCCCAAACGCCTCCACTCGGGGCGTAAACCGTCCCGAGCGCACCTCGGAGGCCACCAGAAGGAAGGCATGTGGCAGGTCGATCACGGTACTCCCGATCACCCGGTCGGGGGCCAGGCTCGATTGGTCGGCGTTCGCGCCAAACACGTACACGCCGGCCTGTTCCTTGACCGCCTGGAACAGCCCGAGTGCGGCCGCGTCCGCGTTGTGGTGAAACATGTCTGCACCCACCCGCATCAGCGCCAATGCCGCTTCCCGGCCAGCGGCCGCATCATCGAAGCTGTTGAGGTATATCTCGCGACTCGTGACCTTTGGATTGACCGCCCTGGCGCCATTGACCCAGCCCTGGTAGGCCGCCTTGATGGGGGGCAGCTCAATCCCGCCGACGAAGCCAAGCACATTACTCCTGGTCAGGCGCCCGGCCACCATCCCGGCCAGGTAGCTCGCCTCCTCCAAGCGGAAAATGAGCGGCGCTACGTTGCCACGGTAAAAGCAAACCGACCAGTATCCCAATGATCGCGATGACCACGAGGAGTTCAACAAGCGTAAATGCACGGCGATTTGAAATGTAGTATGTTCGTTTCAAGATAAAAACCCTCGTCCGGGAAAATGGTTATGAAGAATTGTCTAAAGGAGTAAGCCAGCAAGGAGTGATGAATAAACAGCAGTTGGGCTTACCCTAACCACCAATTGCCAGAATGCGGCATGGGGTTCCGTTCACCTGTAGCTTGCCTTCCACTTCAAGATTGACCAGAGAAAGAACCCATATCGATCCGTCTCCTGGGTTTGTGATGCATGCAATTCGACGATTGGCAGAGAAACAGACTTCGTGATGCCCGCCATGCCCTTCGATCTTGCTAGCTCCGACCGAAATCGTTTTGGCAATTCTCGCATCCGAGAGATTTCCGTCTCCGTTCGGGTCTAGGTCGACAACAGTTAGAGACTCGGCTAATTCATTACCACGTCGGTCACTAAAACAAAAAGCATAGTGTTTGCCTGCGGCAGTTTTTATGCACTTCGGAGTTGTCAACGAGAGACCGTCCCCTGTCGGCAGAGGCAACCTCATCACAGTCGGCTTTGGTGACTTGGCGTCTATCATGCACAAGCTTGCCGCGTCATTCGATCCCGTCGTGAACAGAACATGGCTCTCGTGATTTGCGAATGCCCCCGTGCGCATGGGTTTTCCGGTCAAAGGGTCCTCGCCGAGCGATAGGTGATTGATCTCTACTTTGTTCGCATTCAATGCCAACGCAACATCGGCTTGGACCCAGCAGATACCGTCGGAGGGCGCAAAGAAGACACGCCCCGAGTTGGACGTTGCGCCGTGCAAACCGCCGCTTGGTAACTTTATCTGATAACCTGTTTTAGTTGACTCGCTACTGATGGAGACCACATCAACTCGGCCTAGGTTTTTACCATCGCGATCCGCCCAAGTTGCGTAACAGACTTTTCGGTCAACGGCAGCAAGAGTGATATGATTCCCACCGCCCGGGAAAAAGCGAGCAAGCGAAGCCGATGGCGACTTTAGGATTGCCAGTGACGACATGACGGTGAATCCGTTCTTCTTGTCGTTGGCGAGGAAGACATCCCCTTGGTACTCGTAAACGTGCGCCGGGTTTCCCTGGTCTTTACCAAGTTGCGATACGACTACCGCTGGTGGCTTTGGATAATGCCAGTGTGAATGGTTGCCATGCTCTACTTCGTCCACACCCGAGTTCATCGCGATCCAGCCGCTTTGAAAATTGCCGTTGTCGTTATCGTGAACCCCGACGACCACCAGGCCCTTGGCATCCTCCATTTGAACAAAGCTCTGTTGCGAAGCGTCAAGCTTCGGAAAGCCATCTACCGATTTGGCATTGATCGAAAAGCTGTTTGCGTCCCGCACCAAATCTCCCCACCGAACGCGTTGGTCTGAATTGTCTTGCCAAATCAGGCGTGTGATCGGTCGAGGAGCTTTCGCGGCCTGATCTCCGTCCCGCTTGGTTTGGGCGATCGCGGGTACGGCAGCAGCACAAGCAAACAGCAAAACGGCTTGGTTTAGTTTCATCTTCATTTTCTTATTCGTCCTCGTA
Source organism: Pirellula sp. (assembly GCA_031368325.1). Classification (GTDB taxonomy): domain Bacteria; phylum Planctomycetota; class Planctomycetia; order Pirellulales; family Pirellulaceae; genus JBKCUI01. The sequence goes on along the minus strand of JANMNR010000274.1, from coordinate 2,543 downwards.
GTCAAAGCGATGATTGGAAATCGGAAATCACTGCCTCTCCCACCACTTCCAAACGGACATCGAATTGCTTTTGCTAACAATATCGTTTTGCATACTGTATGCAACTGCATACTGAATATATTTTGCGTGTTTGTTGGAACGCGAAAGAGGCGCGCCGCATCCCGAGAGCCACCTTTACCGAATAACGAAGTCATTTCGGTAGGCGACCAAGGCAGGGCCACAATGCCGCTCGATGCGCCGCGAAGTGCGAAGACGAAAGGCAGAACGCTGGGATGTTAAGAAAGAGGTGCGATGGCGTTTGACGCATGCGTTACTGATATTCCAGTAACCTTTGTCGTTACCAAGGAAGTTTCCGATGGCTTTATGACTGCTGGACCACAATTGGCAGAGACAATCGTGGCAATAAACCGTTTGCCACCCTCAGTCCATTTCAAAATGCTGCCGGAGAGTTTGAAGCATTCGTGATTCTGGCCTAGACGGCTCCGCGACCACGTCGGTCACTAAGGGAATAGGCACAGTGTTTACGCGAGTTGCACGATCTACGATCCGATCTTTTCGATCAGCCAAAATTTAAAATTATTTCCGTTGAGCCCCCCCGCGGGATGGGCTTGAACTTTCATTTGTCAATGCATTATCCTAACGCGAGGTATTCCAACCTTAAAAGCCTTTACGGTGCGCATCGGTTTGCTTTATCTATTTTGAAAGGAAATTTCATTCATGTACCTTTACCGAAATTTAGCAATTCGAAAAGCTTTTACGCTTGTCGAGTTGCTCGTTGTGATTGCGATAATAGGCATCCTGGTCGGGTTGTTGCTGCCCGCAGTGCAGTCCGCTCGCGAGGCAGCCAGAAGAATGCAGTGTTCAAACAACCTCAAGCAGTGGGGACTATCCTTTCACAATTTCGAAAGCGCGCGAAAGCAGTTTCCATTAGGAGCCACCGGAAACTCTGCTGCGTCGTTAGTCCCGCGTACTTGGCGACAAACTTGGGTAATGTACCTGTGGCCCCACATGGAACAATCTAATTTATCAAATGCCAGCGACTACCAATTGCAATTCCACGTTCCTCCCAACACCATCTTCTTCACCCTCAATGGATCGATGGGAAAACGCGTGCCGGCTTACTTGTGCCCCAGCGACAACGGCACAGTTGATCAATCCAATGCAGCCAGCCAATATCAACGCACCCGCGGCAATTACGTCGTCAATTGGGGAAATGCCACATATCCGCGTAACAATGCAGCAGATCACAACGCGTTTGTAGCTCCCGTGGGGCTCGCACCGTTTTCGCTTTCACATAAAGCAGACCAACGTACTAGGCCAGGAAGAACAACGTTCGGAACCATTACAGATGGAACCTCGAATACACTGTTGCTTGCCGAGTACCTCATCGCCAAGAGTGACCTTGATAATGATTGGCGCGGCGACATTCACAACGATGATGGCATCTTTCGGTTTCACACTCTTACGACACCGAATACATCTTCGCCGGACTTATTTGCCAACGGATGGTTCCAGACGACCGGTGACCCCAGAATGCCCGCTTCGGTTGGAAATCAACAGCGTAACGCGGCCCGCAGTCGGCATACAGGTGGTGTAAACATCGCGCGTTGCGATGGATCGGTTAGCTTTGCCAGCAACAGCGTCTCTCTAGTGGTGTGGCAGGCAATGGGCAGTATGAATGGCGGCGAAGTCGAGGTTCTGAATGATTAATAATGCTATACATAACGGCTGGGGTGTCGCTAGCGATTTATTCGGTCGGCGCCGCAGTGGTTTGGCTTTGTGCATTTGTTTATGCATCGCTGGCTGCGGCGACCAGTCACAGATGGGTGAAGTGTCGGGCCAAGTGCTGATTGACGGCAAACCTGCCGAACGAGGTTCCGTCTCGTTTACTCCGCTAAGTGGTGGCGGGCCAACTGCAGGCTCTGAGATCAAGGACGGCAAGTATTCGGCTATGGTCTTTTTAGGAAAAAACAAAGTCGAAATTCGCGTGCCTAGAGTGCTGGGAAAACAAAAACTATACGACACCCCGGATAGCCCAGTACAGGACATTTTGGAGGAAAGCCTGCCCGCGAAGTTCAACGATCAAACAGCTTTGGAGATCGATGTCCAAAAGGGCAAAAACCCAAAAAACTGGGAGGTATCCGTCAAAAAGTAGTCGCGTTGCGACGGGGTTTCGAGTGCCCCCCCGTCGCCACCTGATACCAACACTTTTGATGACGTACGAAGGCAAGGCTACTTCACGTAGCTTTGTCATGTACTAAGTGATTTGCCCCGGTCTAGGGAACAGTCATTTGCGTCCCTCGATAGCTCGACTGACTTCCGTTGCAACTTCCGCAAACGTTCCGTTCCAATCGCCGGCGACGGGCTGTCGGAAGAGTCGCATCGTTGGGTACCACGGACTATCAGGCCGATCTAGCAGCCATCGCCAGTCTGGCACATATTTCAAAACAACCCATACGGGCACTCCCAGCGACCCAGCCAAATGGGCAATGGCAGTGTCCGATGTAATGACCAAGTCGCAGACTTGCATCACCGCTGCTGTA
>JANMNR010000272.1:0-2078 GCA_031368325.1 Pirellula sp. | reverse complement strand
CGCGGATTGACCTCGATGAAATAGAACTTGTTTGTCTCCGTATCGAGCAAGAATTCGACGGTCCCTGCGCAATAGTAGCCGACCTCTTTTGCAATCGCGATGGCCGCCTCATGCAGTTCCGAAGCTGTCTTCTTGCTCAGGTTCGGTGCAGGTGCTAGTTCGACAACTTTCTGGTGTCGGCGTTGGACCGAGCAATCCCGTTCGTGAAGATGAATGATGTTTCCGTGTTGGTCGCCCAGAATTTGAACCTCGAGATGTCTCGCCTTGCCGACAAGTTTTTCTAAAAACACCTCATCGCTACCGAACGCGTTCTTGGATTCCCGTTGCGCTTGTTCGAGATTGGGCGCAAGTTCGCTTTCGGACTCAACAACACGCATTCCGCGTCCGCCGCCCCCTTTGGATGCTTTGAGCATGATCGGGTACCCCATTCCTGTCGCCGTCGCGATCGCTTCCTCGAGCGAGGCAACTGCATGAGCAGAACCCTCAAGCACTGGTACACCAACCTTCTTGGCGATGGACCGCGCAGCAACCTTGTCTCCCAACAATTCCAACGCTCGTACGCTTGGACCGACAAACGTGATTCCCGCCGCTGCGAGCGCCTTGGCAAACTCTGCGTTTTCAGAAAGAAATCCATACCCTGGGTGGACGGCATCGATGCCATTCTCAAGACATAAGCGGACGATGCCGTCGATGTCCAGGTAGGAACGGATTGGCTCTCCGGTTTTGCCGATCTGATACGCTTCGTCTGCTTTGAAACGATGAAGTGCGAAACGATCTTCGTGCGAATAAAGGGCTACAGTTCGAATTTTGAGTTCATGAGCGCTTCGAAAAATTCTCGTCGCAATCTCGCTGCGGTTTGCAGCAAGCAGTTTACGGATGACAGGCATATGAAAGATTGGATGGTGGAAAGTGAAATGGAATAACTCAGTGGATGCCAACTATGTACTGGTGGAGGCATCCGAAATCTATGGCTTAACGGGACCGGGTTTGGAGACGTTGGATTCGGTGAAATCTCCCGCGGTTGCAATGACGAATCTATCGGGCGATATGTATTCGCTGATGGCTTCGTTAACATCCGACACGGTTAGTTTTGAGATTTCGCTTTCAATCTTCTCGAAATACTCCATGGTTCTGCCCGTAAAAAGATTGTTTGCCAGAATACTTGCAAGTGCACCGTCGCGGGATCTAAGCAGTCGTTGATTTTGCAAGAATCCTTGAACATTGTCCTTGAGCTCTTTCTCCGTCACGCCATCCTTTACAAATTTGCGAACCTCTTCGTCAATGGCTTTGACGAGCTTGTCGCGATTGGCAGGATTGGTCTTGGCTGAGATCGACAATGAGGCGCGTTCGTCAATTGGGCTAGCGGCAAAATGGCTCCATACTTCGTAAGAAAGCCCCTCGTCTTGACGAACGCGAATTCCGAGTCGAGACGACAGACTGCCAGCACCAAGGATAGTGTTTGCTAACACAAGCGCTGAGTATTTTGGGTGGTCATCCCGGATAGCGTACTGTTGGCTTGCCTCGTAGCTAGAGTTGACCTTGTCGGGAGTAGCAATCGACTTCGGGGCCAACTTTAAATCCAACGTCGCCGTTTCAGCAATTCGTTGGTAAGCGATTTTGGACTTCCATTCCGAAAGAATTGCGGAGAGTTTTTCTTCGACTTCCTTAACGTCGAAATCTCCGACGACGGAGACTTCACCTTCCGTACCAGACAGGTATTTCGCATGGATGTCCTTGACGTCTGAGAGCTTGAGTTTCTTGAAGTCTTCTAGCTCTTCTTCGATCGTGGGCGAGTAGCGAGCATCTCCGCGCTTGTACGGATTCAGCGCACGGGAAACCGCTTGTACAGCCAGCACACTCGGCTCGTTGCGTTGGCTCTCAAGCTGAGTTAGCACTTGATCTCGCAACAGCGAAAACTCCTTTTCGTCCAAGGCCGGGTTACGAAGCATATCGGAAACCAAGTCCAAAACAGACAGCAAGGAGTCTCGCCGTGTTTCTATGTTGACATTCAGTGTTTGCAAACCCGAGTGGATGCTTATCGCCGCTTTCAACTGATTCTTGCGATCGTTTAGTTGTTG
>JANMNR010000262.1:0-6865 GCA_031368325.1 Pirellula sp. | reverse complement strand
ATCGATCATGTTATTCACACCGTTCAAAAGAATCTGTTCGAGGGCGGTCTACTCGTCGTGGCTGTTTTGTTTGTCTTTCTTGGCAATCTACGCGCGGGAATCATTGTGGCGATGGCGATACCACTTTCAATGTTGTTCGCCTTCTCGGGGATGCTGAAGTTTGGGATCGCAGCCAGTCTGCTCAGCTTGGGTGCGATCGACTTTGGGTTGGTTGTCGATAGCTCGGTCGTGATGATCGAAAACTGTGTTCGCCACTTGGCACACAATCGAGATGGACGAAGCCGACTGCAAATCATTCGCGATGCAGCAATTGAGGTCCGCAAACCAACCATGTTTGGGGAGTTGATCATCATGATCGTCTACCTTCCGATCCTAACTTTGGAAGGAGTCGAAGGTAAGCTGTTTCGCCCTATGGCTATGACAGTCATTTTGGCATTGGCTGGTTCGATGGTGTTATCGCTGACGTTGATGCCGGTGTTGGCAAGTCTTTTCCTGCCGAAAAAGATCGAAGAAAAAGAACCGCTGCTGATTCGAGTACTGAAGCGGCTCTATGCACCGGTGCTCCGATTTACGATGCACCATAAAACGATTGTGATCGGATCGGCGCTTTTGCTGCTCGTGAGTGTATTCGCTCTCGTTGCTCCTAACCTTGGCTCAGAGTTCATTCCTCGCCTTTCTGAAGGTGCCATCACACTCAACGTTGTGCGACTTGCTGGAACGACGATGGAGGAGTCGATTCGATACAACACTAAAATGGAGCAAGTGCTGCTGGAGAAGTTTCCGGACGAGATTGCTCAGATTTGGAGTCGGATCGGAACGGCGGAGGTAGCCACGGACCCGATGGGAACGGAGTTGACGGACCTGTTTATCACACTGCATCCACGAAAACAATGGAAGCGAGCTTCGACACAAGAGGAACTGACGACGCTCGTTCAAGAAGAATTACGAGATCTCCCTGGCCCTCGGCTTGCGATGTCGCAACCCATTGAAATGCGGATGAACGAAATGATCTCGGGAGTCCGTTCAGACGTTGCCGCTATCCTCTATGGTGACGATCTGGATCTGATGGTGGCCAAAGCATCGGAGGTCGAACGTGCTTTGAACTCGATACGAGGTGCGGCAGAGGTCAAAGTCGAACAAGTCTCTGGCCAACCGGTGTTGCAAATCCGAGTCAAGCAAGATGAAATTGCTCGATACGGTGTTACCGCGAGCACCGTTATGAATATCGTCCGCGCTCTGGGAACTCACAATGTCGGCGAAGTCTACGAAGGACAATTGAGATTTCCTTTGATCATTCGATTGCCCGAAAAGGCAAGGGCCGATCCTGAAGCAATCAGTCAAATACTCGTGGCGACCCCCAGTGGCGAACGAATACCGCTTTCGCGTCTGGCGACGATCGAGAAGGTCCAAGGCCCGAACACGATCAAACGCGATTGGTATCAAAGACGGATCACGATCGAAGCCAACGTTCGTGGTCGCGATCTGGGCAGTTTCGTTGCCGAAGCCCAACAAGTCATCTCACAGAGAGTGCAATTGCCTGCCGGTCGTTACCGAATCGAATGGGGCGGGCAGTTTGAAAATCTTCAACGAGCACAAACGCGACTGATGATTGTCGTCCCCATTGCACTGTTGATGATCTTGTCGCTGCTGTATATGACCTATCGCAATTGGGTTGATTCCCTGAGAGTATTCACTGGCGTACCGTTCGCTTGGATCGGCGGCATTCTTGCACTTTGGGTTCGCGACATGCCGTTCTCGATCTCGGCGGCCGTCGGTTTCATTGCTTTGTCTGGGGTCGCCGTTCTCGACGACATGCTGTTGGTCTCTACGATTCGGCAGTTGCGCCGCCAAGGAAAATCACTTGATGACGCTGTTGAAGAGGCAGCAATGACCAGGCTTCGACCAATCCTCATGACGACGTTGGTAGCTAGTCTCGGTTTTGTTCCTATGGCGTTTAGCGATGGCATGGGTTCAGAAGTACAAAGGCCCCTTGCTACCGTTGTCATCGGAGGTGTGTGCAGTGCGATGGTCATGAGCTTACTTGTTTTACGAGTCTTGTACGTAGTCTTTAATCTTCCGAGTGCTAGCCACGACGAAGATGGTGGAAACGATGATGGTCATCGTTTCAAACCTGTTCCCCCGACTGAACCAGAGGTCTCGCACGAATGGAGCTTAGACGGTCCGTCTGAAGCTTCTTACAAGCGAGAGCGATCGACAGTCTAACCCCTTGTTTCGGCAAAGCCGATGGAGATTTAAATGCGTTTGATTACTGTAACCCGCTGCTTGGCAATCGGATTGCTCGCAATGGGCGCGATTGGACTGAGTGGATGCAACGGCAAGACAACGTCCGATGGCGCAAAAACGACGACCGCGTCTGACGTGGATCACAGTCATGGTGGCTGGTGGTGCGTCGAGCACGGTGTACCGGAGAGTGAATGCGCCCGATGCGATTCAACTTTGGTCGCCAAATTCAAAGCGGCCGGAGACTGGTGCAAGGAACACGATCGCCCAGAGTCGCAGTGTTTCCTCTGCGGTCCAAAGCGATTCGAGAAATTTGCCGCGACTTACGAAGCAAAAACCGGACACAAGCCACCAAAACCTGCTGAATAGATCCAGTACGAATCATTGCAAAATCGCGGTCCTGCGGAGGAGTCCTAAATGGCCGCATTTTGCATGATTCGAAAGCTAAACTTGTGTTTTTTTCCACCCAATGAAAGGATTCTGAAAATGCACCGTGTTTCCCTATGTCTCTTGTTCGTTTTGGCAACGACTGCTATCGCGATCCAGCCATCCGAGGCATTAGCTGCGAATACGAAAGGTTCAACGACGATTACCTTGAAAACGCTCGACTGCGAGAGTTGCGCCAAGAAGATTGCTGCAAAGCTGTCTGAAGTGGAAGGCGTTGATTCGGTCAAAACGGATGTCAAGTCGAAGGTAGTTGTCGTGACTCCAAAGAAGAATTTAGGATTGTCGCCGCTACAGCTATGGGAAGCGATCGAGAAAGCAGGCAAGGAGCCCGTGAAACTGACTGGCCCTGGTGGAACTTTCACATCAAAACCAAAGAAATAGTGGTTGTCACTGCGTGCATCCTTCGTCCTGTGCTTCACAGGGTGAAGGGTGTACGAGTGCGTCCGTTCGGAGTGCTTACATTTTGAGAATCCTAACTGTGCAAAGAAACTTCTCGCGATTTGCATTTCCTCAAACCGTTTTGGCTATAACGTTATCGCTTTGCCAGTTTGGATGTGTGAATCGTCAGGAAAAGTTATACACCGAACAAGATTCTTCACCTCGCGTCGAACCTCTTCAACTCACCGACCGGACGTTTCAAGACACGATCAGAGGAGGTGATCAACTTGTGTTGGTCGACATGTGGGCACCATGGTGTAGGCCATGCATTCGAATGAAACCTACGATTCAAGAGCTTGCCCAGCAATTGACGGGTAAAGTAATTGTTGCTGAATTGAACGTCGATCAAAACCCATTCATCAAGGAGAAGTATCAGGTCAACCACTATCCAACGGTATTGATTTTTAGTCGAGGGATCGAAGTGAAACGACTCATTGGTACTCAATCCTCAAGCATCCTTCTCGATGCCTTGGAGGCTGCAAAGATCGTTGACGATGGTATAGGCATCGAGAGATGATGCCGACATTGTGGACAAATCAACAAGAGAAGCATACTTTATGAAACTGCAATATTATATTAAGGGAATGGACTGCGCTGAAGAAGTTGCGCTTTTGAAGCGTGAACTTGTTCCACTGGTTGGAGAAGAATCGATAGCTTTCGACTTGCTCAATGCAAAGCTTACGGTAACGACGAATGATTCAAAGATTGGACAACGTGAGATCGTGGAGGCGATCGCGAGAAGTGGGCTAAAGGCAGTACGCTGGTCAGCAAAGTCTGAGACGACAGTCGATTCGTATTGGACTAGGAATCAACGAACGCTTTTAACGTTTGCGAGTGGACTGGCTGGACTGATTGGATTTCTGATCGAGTGGCTTGGAAGCGGGACTACAAACCTTGCTTTGTTATGGTTCGCAAACGCCTTTTATGCGGTTGGGATCTTGGCTGGCTGCGGTATGGTCTTTCCTAAAGCATGGCAGTCTTTGGTATCTCAACGACCGGACATGAATCTTCTAATGACGGTTGCTGTCATCGGTGCGGCGGCGATCGGTGAATGGTCCGAAGGAGCTACGGTCGCCTTTCTGTTCTCTCTGTCGTTACTGCTGGAATCATGGAGCGTTGGGCGTGCTCGCAATGCCATTAGCAAGCTGATGGACCTCAGTCCGCCGATGGCCAATGTCAAGCTACCGGATGGTCGATCGAAAGAAGTAGCCCCCACCGAAGTCGAAGTGGGTTCCATCGTCGTCATTCGCCCCGGCGATAAATTGCCGCTGGATGGTAAAGTCGTATCGGGTGCAAGCAGTATCAACCAAGCATCGATCACCGGCGAAAGCGTGCCTGTCGAAAAGAAGCTGGGCGACATGGTCTTTGCGGGAACGGTCAATGGTGATGGATTGCTCGAAGTGCAAACGACCAAACTAGCCGAAGATACGATGCTGGCTCAGATCATCAACATGGTCGGCGATGCCCAGTCAAAACGTGCTCCTTCGGAGATGTGGGTCGAGAAGTTCGCCGCGATCTACACACCGGCCGTTATGATCGCGGCGCTGTTGATCTTTGTCATTCCGCCAACATTTTTTGGCGGCTGGTGGTCGGATTGGTTTTATCGATCCCTGGTGTTGTTGGTAATCGCTTGCCCGTGTGCGCTGGTGATCTCTACGCCGGTCAGTATCGTCGCGGCGCTTGCTTCGGCTGCAAAACACGGTGTGCTCATCAAGGGAGGGTTGTATGTGGAAATCCCGTCGCGGTTGAAAGCGATTGCACTCGATAAAACTGGAACCATTACGCAAGGCAAACCAACGGTCGTAGAAATCGTCCCGATGAACGGACATGACGAAACCGAACTGCTTATACGGGCGGGTGCTCTTGAGCAAAGCAGCTCGCATCCTCTTGCCCAAGCGATCCTCGCCGAAATCTCGAAGCGAGGGCTCGCGCTTCCGTTGCCTGAACAGTTTGAGATCATTCAAGGCAAGGGGGCACGAGGCACCATCGATGGCAAAGCCTATTGGCTAGGTTCGCATCGCTATCTTGAAGAGCGCGGTCAAGAAACGCCCGAGGTTCACAATCGGTTGGAAGCTTTGCAAAACGCCGGTCGCTCGATCGTCGTGGTAGGCAATGACGAGCATGTTTGCGGGTTCATTGCGTTGGGTGATGCAATTCGCGAGGAAAGTGTCGAAGCCATCAAGGAACTTCACCGGCTCGGGATTGAAAAGGTCGTAATGCTGACGGGCGACAATGCGGGGACAGCGCAAGTGGTCTCAAAAGCAGTCGGCATCGACGAAGTTAAAGCTGAATTGCTACCGGAAGACAAGGTAAACGCAGTCGCCGATTTGGTCTCGCGATATGGACAGGTCGCCATGATCGGAGACGGCGTGAACGACGCACCAGCATTGGCGAGAGCTTCACTAGGAATTGCGATGGGTGCCGTCGGTAGCGACGCGGCGATCGAGACCGCCGATATCGCCTTGATGTCGGATGAACTGGCCAAGGTGCCATGGCTGATTGGTCATTCCAAACGAACGATGCAAATCATCCGTCAGAACATCATTTTTTCCCTTGCCGTCAAAGCAATATTTGTTGCGCTCACATTGATGGGAACATCGTCGCTGTGGGGAGCTATTGCCGCCGATACGGGTGCATCACTGTTGGTTGTCGCCAACGGGCTGCGATTACTCAAAGCGTAATGCTACCAAAGATACTGAAATGCAAATCCATGGGACGTCGACGTAGATTGCGAGATAACGCTCCAACCTTTTTTTCCGGTATCGGTTTGTTGAATCGCTGAAGCGGATTGAAACACAATGGCTCAATCAAGGCCGATTTGCGATGTATCGTGCGCATCGTCGTTGACGCGAGAGAGTGGCCCAAACGCAGAGACAGCATACTATCCTGTTTTTTTCCATGTTTCGTCCGTCATCTTCGCCGCCGTTATGAACGGTCGAGCAGACATAAATGCGTGGCCGCTGACGCCGTTATTTATTTCGAAGCGGATGCCAATTGGCTGAGTGTCCTGTTTCGTATGGTCGAGATCCGCCCGTCAACCGTTGGGTGGCGACCAGTGGTGCTGCGCCGACGAAAAAGGCGCTCATCGAACGCTCGCCACACATGCCCTCACCAGCCAGTGTTGCTGATTGGCAAGTAGAATCGCAATAGCGATCTGCGAGTGAAATTAGGAAAGCCTGGTAAGATGAGCACAAACAGCAAAGAATTTTAGAATCAAAGAGATGTTCCAAACTGATGACTGACTTCGGGCATGCCGAAGAAGATGAGAGAAATGTTTCTCGCACCAGAGGGACAAAAGACTTCCTACCTAGCAAAGGAATGCTGGCGTGTTTTATCGGTCACTGGGATTATCGCGATGGCTTACAGCTTGGATGCTGATATGCTTTATTGCGCCCCAGGACGTTTGTTTGTCTTGCTTGGTCACGCGGCTGGCGGCGAGCGATCGCGTGGAAGACACCTATTGCGATTGCTGCGGCGTTGTTGGTGCAATGGATGAGACTGGCGATGATTACGGATCGCCTATCCAAATTCCATATGATGATTCCAATTGCCCATCATGCATCATGAAGAGCATGGGGATTATTTTGAATCCTGCCGTTGAGGTCCAACGTCAGCCCGAAGAATTCAGTGCGTTCTCAGGCGTACTGAGCTTCGAAGCAGTAGCTTTCGGTTGCAGACTTGTGGAATCCGCAAACAGCCCGCCTTCAGACTCGCATCAGGTCTTTCATCTGCGCATTTG
>JANMNR010000235.1:0-1870 GCA_031368325.1 Pirellula sp. | reverse complement strand
CGAAACCCGGTAACACGTCTTCCCCCGAAAGCGACACAGGTTCCGCCAAGGCCTCGGTCTCACGATTCGGACGATAGATGAACACTTGACGTTGAAACGGATCGATAAGCCAGCCGAGTCGAACTCCATTCGTGATGTAGTCGATCATTTTTTGCTTGAGGTTCTTGATGCGATCGGATCGCGAACGCAATTCGATCACGAAGTCGGGACAAATAGGAGCAAACGCTTCCCGATCTTCCTTCGATAAAGCTTCCCAACGTTCGATCGCGATCCAAGAAGCATCCGGCCCACGTTTCGAACCGTCCGGGAGTGTAAAGAGCACGGATGCCGAAAAGGCCTTTCCATGACTCGTGCGCGACCAAATTTGTAACTGACAGGAAATTTCCATTTCACGACTGGAGCCTTCACTACCTGCTGGTGACACAATGACAATCTCTCCATTCGCATTCTGCTCGACCATGAGATCAGGATTCAAAGCCACGAACTCTTCGAACGATTCCGCCACGCGGAACGTTGTCGGTGGAAGCCAGTACGATTCAGGCTCTTCGCGAATAAGTTGGTTCGATGCGTTTTCCATAATCCTTCTCCTTCCCCAAAGGTTACCCAATGCGTGGCCGACATTCAACAAGCAAACAATAAGCAAACGAAGCCATGAAGGAACGTCGGTAGGCGTGCCGCCATTGGCTTGAAACCGAACAATTTGCGGGGCAAGCCCACCAAATTCCTGAGAACGCGATGCATGCGGCCTTGTTTTCGCTGGCGGTAAATCATCGGCAAGAAATCATTTTGACTTTGATTGTCGCAATCTTCGGCAAATGGTCATTAGCTTTATAGAGCACCATTCAACTTCGTAGCGTACCACTCGACTCAACTTCTCCAATGACCCATCCAAGTTGATTATCGTTCCAGCGTCCCAATCCAACTCGCAAATCGGATTATTAAAAATTGTAATGAATCACTCGAATCACACTGCGAAAAACTTTCAGAAAAATATCGCCCTTCGCGAGAAAAAGAGTAGACATGCTCAATCTAGCCCGGCAAAATATTTGTATTCTTTTGGCGAGGAACGTTTTCATTCATGCGATTTCGAATAACTGGCATTTAAGGCCTGTGAAATTGGATTTTTTTCGTATTTTGAACTAGCCGTTCCGCATCTCTAAACGCTTTCGCACTGGGACTCATTTTGGGATAACTCAATTGATTTTCATCGAGTCTGTTCATTTTAATTGTTCAAGAGGATTTCCCCAACATGATGAAATCATTTCTTTCCCGAGCCGTCGATAATTTACCGCATCGATTGCGAAGACTCCGAGCCAGCCATGAGCTTGGACGACGTCGTTCGTTGATGAATCACTTGTTGCAGTTCGAGCGACTCGAAGGCCGATCGTTGCTGGCGGCGGGCGATCTCGATCTGACCTTCGGGACGGGCGGAAAAGTCGTCACGAATTTCGGGGCAGGGTCGACCAGTGACGATGTCAGATACGATGGCTCGATGGCATTGCAGGCCGATGGCAAAATCCTGGTCTCTGGGATTTCGGGTAATAACTTCGCTCTGGCTCGCTACAACACCGATGGTACCCTCGATACCAGCTTCGACGTTGACGGCAAAGTCACCACAGACTTCGGATCCGTCGACTTCGGTTATGCGGTCGCGGTCCAGTCCGATGGGAAGATCGTGGTCGCCGGGTCCAATAGCAACCAGATCGCCCTGGCTCGTTACAACTCGGATGGATCTCTCGACACCTCTTTTGATGGTGACGGCAAGCTCACCACTCAAGCGGGGACGTCTTTCAGTGAAGCGTATACGATCGCCGTGCAAGCCGACGGCAAGATCCTGGCCGCAGGTACTGCGGACGACGCATCTGGGAAC
>JANMNR010000187.1:0-19969 GCA_031368325.1 Pirellula sp. | reverse complement strand
AACGCAATATCTCCAACGCGTCGATCGCAACCATTCTTCCGGAGACTCCCTGAGCGGCATTAGATTCCAATAGAATTTCGTTTGAGCCAAGTTCAATTGGCCACTCTTCGTTATAAATCCCCATCTGCGGTCCACGAACATTCGCCGCCCAAGGCACTTCTCGCACTCGAGTGTCCGGGCGAATCGCGCTCAGCGAAGGCTTGAGAAGCGAAGTCCATCGCTGCGAATGAAGTAGGGTCAGCTGCAATGCGGCATCGTATTTTTCTAACGCCAATCCAGTGTCACATTGCTCGAGGAAACACTCTCCGAGTCTAACCAGTGGCGGGATGCTATCGATGCCAGCTTGGTTGTTGATCGATCTCGATTGTGCAAGTGCGCTTCCGAATACGATGGCCGCCTGGGACGTCTGACCATTTGCAAAGTAATCGCTGGCAGCATAGTACTCTGGACGCACCAAATTGGCCGTAGGTGCTTTTGCGCCCGCTGGAGCCTGCTGCGACCACAGATTCGAGTTCGTAAGAGTCTTTCCGGCCAAAAGCATTAAGAAAAAGAGGGCCTTGGTTATAAATGAATGCATTTGGGTTCTTTCGCGTCGGATCAATTCAAGCAGATCATGGATGTGCTAGCAAACCATTATGGTTTGTTGCTGTTGTTAACGCCAACGTTTCGACCGCTGAAACCGGCAAAGTTTACCTCAAGCTACCGGCCAGAAAGTCCGATACAAACCGCAGTATCGTCGACTTACATTGAGTTCGACACAGCAACGAGCTGGCCCCAGTGGTCGGTACCTGCCCCAGGATAACGGAAATTCAGAAAGGTTGAATTGCAAGAAACCCACCCTCGGTGTCTGGATGGTCATTGCAGCGGGTTCGCTGGGCGTCGCTGCCAACACTGGATGCCAAGTCCAAGTGGCAGGCCAGACTCTGCCAAGCGCATATTACTTGAACGATGACGTTCAGTATTTCCCTGCTGGACCAGAGAACAAGCTATCCAATGAAACGGCAGCACTGAAAGCGGCTCGCGAAGAAGCCAAAGCTCGACGCTAAATTCGCGCACGATGGTTGGACGCGATGGTTGCCCTCGTTGCGCACGAATCCCTTGCGAAGCACGCCAGGATTAGCCCAACCGTCGAAGTACGTCGGAACTAACCCGGCCTTACGACTGCGCAGCGAGTGCTTTACTGCCGCGCTTCTTTCACCATTTTGTACTTGAGAAACGCCTCTAAAAATCCTTGCAATTCTCCGCCGAGAACGACGTGGAAATTGCCGATTTGAAATCCGGTCCGAGAGTCTTTGACACGTTGGTCAGGGTGCAGGAAATAGTTGCGAATCTGTGAGCCAAAACCTGTTACGGTTTTGTTCTGGTACTTGATTGCCTGTTCTGCTTCTTGCTTTTCCTCTTCCACGCGCGCCATTCGAGCTCGCAACATTTTCCACGCTTGAGCGCGATTCTTGTGCTGACTTCGGTCACTCTGGCATTGCGCGACAATGCCTGTCGGGATGTGCGTTAGCCTGATCGCGGAACTGGTTTTGTTCACGTGTTGGCCACCGGCACCGGACGCACGGTAGACGTCCTCTCGAACATCTTTCTCGAGGATTTCAATCTCGACAGCATCGCTCACTTCGGGCGAAACATCGACCGCTGCAAAACTGGTCTGCCTTTTGCTTTCTGCGTTGTACGGGCTTATGCGGACTAGCCGATGAATCCCCTCTTCCCCTTTCAGGTAACCATAAGCCGATGGACCACGAATGATGACTGTAGCTTGCGTGATCCCCGCCCCTTCGTTGTCGGATCTATCGACCAACTCTGCGGAGTAGCCGTACTTCTGCCCCCAAGCTGTGTACATGCCCAGTAGCATTTCAGCCCAATCGTTTGCATCCAAACCACCCTCACGGGCATGCACAGACAGTATAGCGCCGCATTCATCCATCGGACCACTGAGCAATGCCTTTAACTCCAATTGCTCAATGACAACTTCAAGCTTGGCAACCTCCGTTTCGACTTCGAGTGCCACCGCCGGATCTTCGTCCAGCATACCTACGAGCTCAGCCAAATCCTCACACGACCGGATCGCGCCACGCAATGGCTCAACCACAGCACGAAGATTCTTCAACTGCTGAACCGTCTCCTGGGCTTTTTCAGGGTTGTCCCAAAATGTGGGACTGGCCATCTGAGCATCCAGCTTTTCAATTTGAGCAACCTTGTTAGCGTAGTCAAAGACCGTCTCGTAGAGGAACCAAACGAGCACGAACCGTATCGATACGACTTAGTAGATTGCTATCACTCATCAGACGGAAATTGCCAGTGGCTTAGAGCCTCGGGTTAAAAATGGTAGGAGTCCAAAAAAGACTCACGCGGCTCGCGGTGACTTGCCGATGGTGACGATTGTAGCATATCGGCAATTTTGTAGTCCACGGTGAAGTCATGCAAATTCAATCTTCTCGATTTGGAAAAATGGACATCAACCACTCCGACATGCTGCTCATGCCGCAGGGGCTGATCGGGTTTGAAACGTGCCGGCATTGGGTTTTGCTGTCAAGCGAAGGAAACGAAGAAGTAGCCTGGCTACAATCCGTTGCTCAAGCCAACGTCGCAATTCCAGTTTTGAGCCCTCGGCGTTTTGCGCCAAACTACCGTGCTCACGTTCACCAACGTGCACTCTCGTTGCTTCATCTCCGCACCGAAGATCAATTATACGTTCTGAGCGTAGTGAGCAAGAGCGGCGTCACCCTGACGGCAAATCTCAAAAGTCCAATCCTGTTAAACGCCTCGCGACATATTGCTGTTCAAGTGGTCGTAACAGACGATCAGCCTTTAGCAATGCCAGTCGGCTTGACCCATTCGGCAGCGGTGCGAAGGGCTGCGTAGCAACTCTTCGGACTCGCTTAGCGGCTTGGTTTATTGACCACCGGCTGCCAATCCTTTGAGGGCGGACCAAGTGTTTGAGATGGCTGCGCAGATTGCATCTGATGTGCCCCAATTTCCTCCCCATGCCGGCAAGACCAAAACAATCAGAATCATGGTCCCCAGGAATGCCGCTGGAAGCGCAGGGTCGGATTGCCCAAGGCCAAACTGCTTCGTTTGAAAACTGGCTGGGCCGCGGTTCAACTTAGGCGGCGTTAACTCTTGGAGTTGCTGGAGTTCGATATCGACTGAGTTCGATTCGCCAATCCACTTGTGTGTGCACCGAACACTCCAAAGCATCTCTTGGTACATCAGTTTATTTTTGCCTCCAACCGAAACATTCTTAGCGATTCGGGACGGAACTCGTACGCAAAAGCTATCACGACTCATTTCCAACACGTCCGCTTGAACGCGTCGCTTACCCAAATAGAGTGTGCCACGTGTGTTGCCATCGCTAATCTTGCAGCGATACGAGGGGGTTGAATCGATCATGCGATCACGGGTGCGATTTGGTTCGTGGTGAAACAGGTGGAAGAGTGAGGTTCTGCTACACCGAAGTGTGGGTTTCTATCTTGAGCCAACATGAGCTCAAGACAATTTTTGAGGAAGAAAAACCGTTTTCCGACATAAGAAATGCGGCTTAGCGGAATTAAACCGCCTAGGGGGCGACTTACAAATCTTCCGCTCCTGCGTGCTGTCGGCTCTTTACTGACGGTCCGGCTTGTACTGGTCGATCCTTATGCTCATGAAGTGGCAGTTGTGCCAAACATGTCGAATATGCACTTCAAAAAAGGACGACCGTGCAACGCGTCGATTTTCCAGTATCCCGCAACCTCACTGAACACGTCCCATTGCGAGTTTGCTCGTTCAGCTTGCGTGCGTGGATAGGGTACGCGTTCACTTGTCTTATATCTGTTGCCTCCAACAGCGTTTTTGCTCAAGTACCTGGCATTTGCACGCAGCCGGACGGAATTTCCTGGCCCATGAATAGCCAACCCAACGCGGGAACGGCTTATGCCCAAATCGGAGTAAACCGCTTTCAAGCCAATCCTAAACAAGTTGATACGGCAGCAATCAAGGCCTTTCTCAACCGAACTGACACAGTCGTTGAAAACAAACCGCTGGTCAAAGGATACTCGCCTCATTCTGTCCATTCATCGAATTCAAATCCACCATTAACCAGCATGCCCATTGCCCGAGTTCATTCTGCGGGAGTTCATTCATCCGAGAATCGTTTTTCCACAGTGAGTAGCCGAGCTTTCCAAGAGGGTGACGATGACCTTTTAACACCCATCGCTGCGGCCAAAGACGATGACTTGCTGGCACCGAGTTCAAACGCCAGATCCACTAGCGACCCTCTATCCAACTTGGGCCCGGACGAAAAGAGAGAGCAACAGCGCACCGATAGCAGAGTGCCTGCACCAACCAACGGCCAAGCGGCCATCGATCCGCACCTCGAAGTCTTTGCGAACGAAAAGTATCCTTCGGCGTTGACTTGCGCTAAATGCCATCAGAAGATCTTCGATGAATGGCGTGTCAGCGGTCACGCGTATTCGGCTGTATCTCCGATGTTTCAGCGGCTTGAACAAGCTGTTGCGGACCTGCTTCGCGGGACTGCAGGTACGTTTTGCTCTCGTTGCCATGCGCCGGTCGCTACTCAGACTAACCATCCTCGCGAAGCCCCAATTTTCTCAGGCCCTGCCGTCTTCCGCGAGGGCATCACCTGCATCGCATGCCATCGCGTAGTCGAACGCTATGGTCGCGTTAACGGTGAACGACGCATCGAAACCGGCAGCCCCTACGATCCTGTTGTTGGAAGCTGGGGAGGTGATGGTGTCGCAGGCGTTATCGCGGACGCCGAAAACTACAAAGTCAAAACGGATCCCAACGACAAGCGGCCACTCCAAGCCATTCACCAAGGCGCTATTAAATTTGAGCAACTATCGGACAGCTCCTTTTGCGCAGGCTGCCATCAAGTGGTGGTACAGCCCGGGATCGCGCTTGAGATCGTATACCAACAGTATCGCTCCGGTCCAGCTTGCAAAAAAGGGGTCTCCTGCCAGGACTGCCACATGGGGGCCGTTCCGGGAAAACCGAACGGGTACACCTACGGAGCGGCCGCCGAGGTAAATGGCAAAGCCATCAATACCAATCGCAAACACTCCAACCATATCTTCCACGGCCCCAGTTATCCCCTGGCCCACCCTGGGATCTTTCCGCATAACGAAAAGTCGCTGCGTTGGACACCCGAGCAGTGGCTTCAATTCGACCATCGCCAAGGCTGGGGAACCGATGCCTTTGAGAACGCAATTGCCCGCGGCCAATTAATCAACTCCTTTCCCCCTGCTTGGGCCTCCGCCCAAGAACGCCGCGATGCGAGAAAAGTCGTAGACGAAAACCAAAAGCTCGTCGCCATCAAACGGGACTCTGCCACGCAAGTGCTGGAGAACGGAGGTCGTATCGATGGCCCATTCTTTGACGTTGACCCCCGCGTGGGCCGCGATCTTAAACTGCGTTATGTCGTTAGCAACACGAGCGAGGGCCACAACATGCCCAGCGGCTCGCTCGGTGCGCAGCCCCAACTCTGGCTAAACAGTGTTCTCATCGGACCGGACGGATCGCATCTTTGGGAGTCTGGGCACGTCGATACCAACGGCGACGTGTGCGATTGGCATTCGCTGGATGTTCGCGCCGGTAGATATCAACGCGATTCACAACTCGCCAATTTCCAAACGAAGTTTCTGATTACGAATGTAAAAGGAACAGAACGCGAAATGTACCTGCCGGTTCCCGTTGATATTGACCCGCTCCCATTTTTCCGTCCAGGTACTGTTCCTTACACCGTTTTAAACCACCCTCCATTTATTCGGATGGAAGCTCACAGTATCCCTCCGTTGGACTCGCGCGCGGTTCACTATACGATTCCCGGTAACTTGGTACGGACGCCCGGCAAGTATCGCTTGAGTGTTCGCCTTCGAAGCCGAGTTGAACCCGCCTACTTCATGATTTTTTGCGGGGGCACTCCCGACATGCAGCTGTCGCTCAACGAAGGCATTATCGACGTGCACCCGTACTCTACCGAGTTTGTGGTGCGGTAACATGATTGCCCCAAACCCTACATCCTATAGATCAGTTGGCACCTGGCGATTCATTCAAACGATCTTGTTCGCTGTGTTGATCATCTTCTTTCGAACCGATAGCCAAGGGCTGGTATACTCGCAACAAGACGCGAAAGCGAGCCAAGCTATCCCAGCAAGCCGGTTTACGATCTTGCGGCCGATCTCCTCGCCGCCATCCAACGATAGCTCGCACGATCATCCGAGAGTGATCGCATTACCACCAATGCCGAATCGGGTTCCCAGTTCTACCGCGGAGAGACCAAGCGATATCCGTAAACTGCCCGCTCTGCCAATTGCGACCACGAGGAAGAAACAGCAAGACTTCTCAAAGGACTCATCGATCAAGGAGGATCCCGCGTCGCTCCTCCCTGCACCAAAACGAAATCCTAACGAAGCAAAAACGGAACCCGTAGAAAACGGGCTGGTGCCCAATGACCAGCCACTATCGCTAAAGAGCTCGGAAGCGGTCGATTTGCTGCCGCCGTTTCCGAGAAGCCCTGATGAAGACCTGCAACAAAATCGCTTGCTCGAACAACGCGAAAGAGAGTCAATACCCTACCCAAGGCCAGACATTTCAACCCCTTCGGAACGTGTCGTTCCATTGCCGGTCCAACGAGCCCCCGAGGATTTCAATGGATTCGAACCAGAGTCTCCTGGCGATTGGAATTTACCAGAGCCAAGGCGCGTTTTCCAGTTGCCAAAAGTCGATGTTCCATCCCCACCGTCACACAATCTTGAGGGCAGATCGAGTGAGCAAGGGCCGATGCCGTGGCACTCGGGAACCCATTCGTCTTCCTCGCAGTTCGAGTCTTTGCTCGGTTGTAACCCCGCAAGCTACCAACCTAGCTCGATGCATGGCGCTCCGTGGTGCGCGACCGAACGCGAGCAGAACTGTGGGGGCCAATCCGCACAATTACCTGTCGTTCCGAAGACCCAATATGAATCACTCCCCTTTCAAGAGCGACTTCATAGCAAACGCTGGCAGTTAACACATGCCCGCGACTTGCCATTGTCGAATAGCACAACGCCGATCATTGCAGCGCAAAGCTGCCTCGTTCCTTATCAGCCGGCGGACTTCGCTCCGATGCCCTATGTTGCGCAACCGCTCAACCCACAAAGAGAAATTGAAACGTACTACGGCAAAACCGCAGTCGACACGCAGCGTCCTTGGGTCGAATGGTGGCGTCCGTTTTACACGGGTGGCATGTACGATCCAGGAGTGCCGGTGTTTAGCGACGTCAATCTTTTGACGCCGTCGTTCCTCGTCTATGGCGACTATCGAACTGGTCTAGGTGTGCACCGTGACAAGGGACAAAATGTCCGCAGTTGGGCACATCGCTTGAATCTCGAAATGGATTTGCGATTGACGAGTACCGAACGCTTTCACCTCTTTACCGGTCCATTGGACCATAACAACAACCGCTTTACGCGTCTGGACTTTAGCAACAATCGAGCTGAGTTTGAGGCCGAGCTCGATTTCCAAATCGACACGGCCTTTTTCGAAGGAGACTTGGGGGCAATCACCGGCAGTTGGATTGGTGATGATGCACCCTTTGATTTGCCGTTTACTTGCGGTTTGGTGCCATTGCTATATCAAAATGGAATGTGGATGGAAGATGCGATTGCGGGTTTCGCATTTGGTGCACCGTGGAAACATAGCAAACCACTCAATTGGGCAAACTACGAAGCGACGTTTTTCGCGGGCTTCAATCAAGTGACCAGCCCTGCGTTCAACAACGACAACAATGCGGCCGCTGTGTATGGAACAGCCTGGTTCGTCGAAGCGTACAACGGTTACATCGAAACGGACTACGCGTACCTGGACGACCTCGATGGACGATCTCAATCCTACCATAACGCCGCGATCGCCTACACACGCCGCTATTTCGGACGCATTTCGAACTCG
This sequence comes from Pirellula sp., assembly GCA_031368325.1. Taxonomy (GTDB): domain Bacteria; phylum Planctomycetota; class Planctomycetia; order Pirellulales; family Pirellulaceae; genus JBKCUI01. The sequence continues at coordinate 12,040 of JANMNR010000187.1, read as the reverse complement.
ATCCGGTTGATCGGCAACATCGGGCAAGACGGACCGGCCGTCAATCGATCCGCAGACGGTGCACTACTTCTATTTGAAAACAGCCTCATTTCCTCGCAACCCAGCACATTTGTTCCGTACTGGAATTGCTTCGTTGGAAGCGGTCGACCTCAAAGCGTAGCACGAGCTGGCGGAGCAGGCGGAATCCTTCGCAACACGGGCATCAATTTTGAGACCGATGGATTAACAAATTATCCAACACTCGACGCTACCGGTTCGAATTCGTACGGCGGTGCTTTGGGTTTACAAATACTCAGCGCCGACTTTCGCAGGCAGTGGGTCACCGAGTTCGCAGCACTTGATACCTATGGTGATCCAGCCCTTAGCGCTGCGGCAGGTCCAGAATACGCCTTAGGAACACGCTACCAGACCGCACTCAATAACCGACTCATCTGGCGAGTGGACCTGATGAACGGCTGGTTCGATAACGCACCAGACATTTACGGCACTCGAACGGAAATCCGCTGGAAATTCTAAAGGCGTATCGCGTTACTTGCGGGGTAAAATGAGGAACATCATGACAAGCCAGCCGATGCTCACAACACCCGATGGTCGCAAACGACTTCGGGCATGTTACCGTAATGGACTGCTCGATGACACCATGCGGTTCTGGTTTCCTCGGAGTATCGATACGGAGCATGGCGGCTTCCTTCATTTTTTCGATGCCGATGGTACAGTGTTAGACACGGACAAGTCTGTCTGGGCACAAGGCAGAATGAGCTGGATGTTGCTGACGCTCTACAACACAGTTGATAAGCGACCTGAGTGGCTGCAATGGGCTGAGAGTGGCTTGAGGTTTATCGAACGCCATTGCTTCGATAGTGATGGTCGCATGTACTTCCATATCAGTCGCGAAGGCTTGCCTATCCGCAAGCGCAGATATGCTTTCAGCGAGTCGTTTGCGTCGATCGCCTACGCAGCGCACTTCAAAGCCACCGGCGATGAACAATCTGCCCAGCGTGCTAACGAACTATTCCATTTGTTCACCAACTGGAATTTCACTCCAGGCTTGATGCCTGCCAAGTTTACAAACACACGTCCAATGATCGCGATGGGGCCTCGCATGATCGCCATTGTCACGGCGCAGGAGTTGCGAACCAATCTAGGAGATACCTCACACCTTACGACGTGGATCGATCGATGTATCGACGAGATCCGTTCTTTTTTTGTGAAGCCTGAACATCGGGCCGTCATGGAGTCGGTTGCTCCCAATGGCGACATTGTGGACCACTGTGACGGACGATTGCTCAACCCAGGACACGCCATCGAGGGAGCCTGGTTTATCATGCAGGAGGGGCAATATCGATCTGATCCGAGCCTGATTCGTCTAGGCTGCGATATGCTCGAATGGATGTGGGAGCGAGGCTGGGATCATGAGTGCGGTGGAATCTACTATTTCCGTGATCTGTTCCACAAGCCGGTTCAAGAATATTGGCAAGACATGAAGTTCTGGTGGCCACACAACGAAACGATCATTGCTACGCTCATGGCCTACGAACTCACGGGCGACGAAAAATATGCCCATTGGCATCAGCAAATACACGACTGGAGCCACAATCACTTCGCAGATACAAAACACGGCGAATGGTATGGCTATTTGCACCGCGATGGCCGGCGCGCCACATCGACCAAGGGAAATTTGTGGAAAAGCTTTTTTCATCATCCACGCATGCAATGGTTGTGTACGCAATGGCTGGACCGACCATTTCAACGCGATCTCCCTGTTTTCTAAAGTGAATTCCAACTTCAATACCGCATGACGATGATGACTCACAAATAGGAGTGGAGTTCTTGACTCGGAACGGGTCGAACATGGTAGCCGGGTATTGCCGCGCAGTTGAAATACCCGCTATGCATGAGCAAACACGCAACGACCCAAGACGCGTCGCAGACCAACAGTTTTGAAAACGTAACGTAGACGCGTGACTTCTGCTAAAATTGGTAACTTCCATTACCTGCCAAAACGAGTCGATCTGTATCTTGATTAAGTCAAAATTAATAGCGTTTGCTGCTTTTTTACTTTTGTGTTGCCATGCGATGAAACGAAGTGGTGCGGCTGATCTGTTTTCAACCTCATTCGAGGAACAGTCGCCGGGTACGTTTCAGAAACTCTCGGCGGGACCTGTACGACTTGAAGCCGAAGGAAATGCTGAAATCTTTAAGGAGTTTGCTCGAACTGGCAATCAATGCTTACGCATTTTGGGAGAAGAGGGATGTTCGCTAACTTTTCTACTACCCGAGGCGATGCAAGATGTTCAAGGCATTTCCTTCTTTGCGGAACGCTGGACAAGCAAAGCACCGTTCGCATTTTCGGTTGAAGTGCTTCAATCTGAACGTTGGCAAGAAATCGCAAAGCTGGATCGCGTAATCGAAGTGGGCAAGCGATTTCGGACTCACGTGAAACTTGCGATCAAGGGGAATGACAAGACGCAGGCGATACGTTTTCGAGTGATTGCGACGCCGAATTCTGGTGTATTGATTGACGACGTAGAGTTCCACTCCATTTCGCCGCAAAATCCAACGTCCTTTCCATCCGACTCAATGCCTAGTGAACCTATGGCGTTGACGGACAACCGTTCACTGTTTGTTTCAGGCACCGAGAATACCCACACGTTTCGGATCCCAGCCATTATCACCGCTGCCAACGGAGACCTTATCGCAGCCTGTGACGCGCGCCGAAAGTCGACCTCCGATCTGAAGCTCCAACGCAGCATCGACATCGTCTACCGTCGCAGCACGGATAACGGAAAGAACTGGACGCCTATCGAGACCCTTGATCAGACCGATGAGGGAGGCTGCAGCGACACCTCTTTGTTGCTCGACACAGCTACGGGTGACCTGTTTTGTTTCTACAATTACATGGCGAGCGATATAGCCAACAACGAGTTTCGTTTTGTTGTGCAGCGAAGTACCGATCACGGCAAGTCATGGGGGAAGCCCATTGACTTCACAGACCAAGTGGCCGGTCCGGACTTGAAGAACAGCTTCAAGTTCATAACTTCCGGCCGAGGCATTCGAACGCGGGACGGCACTTTGCTCCATAACTTTGTTCGAGTCGGCCAGGGCGTGACGCTATTTGCCAGCTCAGATCATGGCTCCACTTGGAAACCATTTTGTGCAGTAAGTCCAGGGGATGAATCCAAGGTAGTGCAGTTGCCTGACGATTCGCTTGTGGTGAATTCGCGAGTTGAGCCTGGTAAACGCGTTGTCCATCGTTCTGCAGACGGTGGACGCACATGGGAAAGTGTAGCCGACTGGAGCCTACCCGATCCGCAGTGCAATGCGTGCATCGTTCAGTACACCGCAAAGCGTGATGGGTACTCCAAAGACCGTCTTGTTTTCTGCAATGCTGCGTCTGTGGATGGCCGAAAAAATCTCACTGCTCGAATTAGCTACGACGGTGGCAAGACCTGGAGCGCGGGTAAAGTGATCGATTCTGGTCCGTCGGCCTATTCGGAGATCACTGTCCTCCGGGATGGTAGCTTTGGAGTATTGTATGAGCCTGGACATTCCGAAGTTCGGTTTGTTCGCTTTACACTGGACGCGTTGACCGGTGGCTCTGACAAATTGTCGGAGACTTATGTACCGTCCGGGCCGTAAGCACGATTTGAGGCCTGCTAGTTATTAATCTATACCACCATCTTCACGCTAAATTAAGGGGGATGTGCTACGGTAGGCTATTATCGCTTCGTCGGTGAAGGAAGCGAAAAACAAAACAGTGCAGATTTGCTATGGAATAGGCTCACTATGAAAAAGATTGCGAAATGTTTTTGGGCGGTAGCTCTCCTTGCCGCGTGGCTTGGAGGAGTCGGTGTTGCCGACGAGAAACCGAACGACTTGGTTGGTATTGGCGGACGCTGGTTTGTGGGGCCTGGCGAAAAACCAACCTACTATTATCGCGATGGAGATCGTTACGTCGATTTGTTTTCGTACCATACCAAGGACTCGAATAAAGATGGAATCGACAATGTCAAACTCAGTCATGACCAGCAGTTTTTAATCATGGAAAGCCAAGGCTATCCGAATCATCCGACCGCTGTATTTCCCAATAGTGGCAACCCCAATTCTATTCGAGTTCAAAATTTCAAATTTCGGTTACCGCTCGTTCCAAAGCTCGCAGGCAAGATTACACGACTGCCGATGGGGCCAATCGGAACGGCATTGAATGGTGTTGTGTTCTTTAATCCGTATGAGATGGAGGGAATGAACGCAGTGGAGGGATACTCAGAGGTTTGGCTGGACTCCTGCTGTGGACACCCCCAACAATCCGGCGTGTACCACTACCACAAGTATCCAAACTGCGTGAAGTCGCCGTTCAAAGACGATGGCAAGTCGCACTCCCCAATCCTGGGCTTCGCTTTCGATGGTTTCCCACTGTACGGCCCATACGAATCCGAGGGGGTCATGGCCAAAGATTTGGAAAAATCGATGGCTTTAGACGTTTGCAACGGTCACACTGACGAAGTTCGGGGTTATCACTATCACGTGACCCCTGGCAGGTTTCCTTACATTTTAGGTGGCTATGCCGGTTTGGTCGAACCGTCCAACAACCGTGGAATGCGAGGCGGCCAAACAGGCGCACTCGTCGACAACACTCAGCAGGGTGAGAATCGTATGGACAAAGTGATCACTACCGTTCGGCCTGGTACAGCATCGCGAGGAAAGACGCATACGATTGAATTTGAACTCAAACCCGAAAATGGTGTTCGACGCAGAGTCCCAACCGACAAACCCGTTTGGGTGCAGATCGGCCCCTACGAAGCGACTTCGATCAAACGCGAAGGAAACATCGTTTCAGTTGAGTTTAAGATTGCAGACGATGCACCACTCGGCGTGCTGTTTGATTGTCACATGGAGTTTACGGAAAATGGCCGCAGTGGCCCTATCGTGTTCAAGAAAAACGACGTCTTCCGCGTCGTGGAATAGTGTAATGAAATGTTCGTTTAGCTGACATTTCGCGACATGCCTTGTTGGCAGGTCGCATCGAAGGCCCTTTGGGGCATGTTAGACTACCCCAATCCTCTGGAGAAGTTGCTATGAAACGTTTTATGTGGACTCTTGGCATTTTGTTCGTTGTCGGAGCGTCGAGCGCGGACGCTCAACCACCAGGGGGCGGCGGCGGACCAGGCGGTGGTTTTGGTGGTCCGGGTGCGGGCGGTGGTGGACCTGGCGGCGGTTTTGGTGGTGGGGGACCAGGAGCGGGCCGTGGACGATCTGTTTTGGCGGAAGCGTTGGATACGGATCGTGATGGCACCATCTCGGCAGAAGAAATCAAGAATGCGACTGCGGCTCTCGTCAGCTTGGACAAGAACAAAGACGGCAAGCTAACCGAAGATGAATTCCGAACCGGCGGCATGGGCGGACCTGGCGCCGGTGGCCCTGGCGGTGAAGGACGAGGACCTGGTGGACCTGGTGGCGAAGGACGTGGACCCGCCGGTGAAGGACGTGGACCCGGCGGACCTGGTGGCGAGGGACGTGGCCCCGGTGGCCCCGGCAGTGAAGGTCGTGGACCGGGTGCTGGCGGACCCGGCGGTGAAGGTCGTGGACCGGGTGCTGGCGGACCCGGCGGTGAAGGACGTGGACCTGGTGCCGGTGGACCCGGCGGTGAAGGACGCGGACCTGGTGCTGGCGGACCCGGCGGTGAAGGACGTGGACCTGGTGCCGGCGGACCGGGTGGTGGTGGACGTGGTCCTGGTGGACCCGGCAGTCCCCAAGGCATGACCGTTAATCCCGAGCGAATGATGACCCATGCCATGGAATTCGATGCGGACAAAGACGGCAAACTGGGCAAAGAAGAATTGCAGAAATTTATCGCTTCATTCATCGAACGACACGGTAGCCAAGGGGCTGGCGGCGGGCCAGGCAGAGAAGGAGGGCCTGGAGGTCGTGATGGCGGAGGTGCAGGTGGACGCGGTGCGGGCGGTGGCAGTGGTGGCGGCGAGCGACCACGACGACCAGATCCTCAATAGTATCGCAGCGTCGAGTTAGCGGGACGGCCCATGTTGCCCGCTGGCATCCGTGTGGCTTGGCCTTTGACAACTCGCAGGAGTGTTCGGGTTTATCCGCGAGCACTCTTCCAGCGGCCGTCGGGCTTTTCTTGGCAAGATGCGTTGCCATGGACTTCGCCCGTTACGCAGCGCCCGAGATAGCGTTCCCTCCATCTCATCGAAGACATGTATGCTTTCCCGAACGTTGCGTGTGTTGTGTTTGATTATCTTTGTCGGGCCAGTCCACTCTGCTGAGCCCGAGTCCAGTCTCGTGACAAACACCAAGGCAAACGTTTTGATCCTGTTTGCCGACGACCTTGGTTCCGGCGATTTAGGAATGCATGGCGGAGTTAGCAAAACGCCCAACATCGATCGATTGGCGACGGAGGGAGTTGAACTGAAAAGGTACTACGGCTACCCCTTTTGTAGTCCTTCGAGAGCCGCGTTGCTAACAGGCCAAATGCCTCGGCGATTTGGTATTGCTTATGCGCTGGGACCAAGAGAGCCTGGCCTACCTGCAGATTTACCAACCCTCCCTCGCACCCTGCGAGCCGACGGATACCAAACGTGGTTGGTCGGCAAATGGCATCTTGGTACAGCAAGTCCTCCGCTGCAAAGTGGCTTCGAACACTTCTACGGTTTTGAGGGGCCTGAGGTGGACTACTTTGCCCATACCAACCGCCAAGGTGTGGTTGACTGGCAGCGCAATGGCCAAACCGTAAACGAGCCAGGATACTCCACGTTTCTGATCGCCAACGAGGCAGTGCGTCTGATCGATCAACGAAACGTGAACCAACCGTTCTATTTGCAAGTTGCCTTCAACGCACCGCACTTTCCATTGAGCGCCCCCGAAGCGTACAAAGAAAAATACAAAGCCCTGCGACAAGACCAAGCGCTGCGTGCCTCTGTCATTGACGCATTCGACGAAGCGGTCGGTCGAGTCCTAAAGGCAGTCGATGATCATGGGTTGCGAGATAACACTCTTATCATTTTCGTTTCTGACAACGGAGCCGACCAAACAGGTAGCAATCGTCCGCATCGCAGCGGCAAAGGATCCGTATACGAAGGCGGTATTCGTGTGCCTTGTTTTATGCGTTGGCCAGGCCAACTCGCCTCAGGAACTATCAGTCAACAGGTTACTTCGGCACAAGATCTCTACCCGACGATCACATCAGCCGTTGGCCTAAAAATGGAACCGAGTCAAAAACTCGATGGAAAAGATGTTTGGGGTGCTCTACATTCAGCCGAGGTCAGAGACAATGGCCCGCTAGTCATTGCTGGCTCCGATATCGCCATCCTCGACGGTGAATGGAAATTGGTGCAGTCCCTCAATGGATCGGTGGCCCTTTACAACATCCATTCCGATCCCAGAGAAACCACAAATGTTTGGGATCAAAATGAAGAGGTCGGTCGCCGACTCAGAATGAGAGTTGCAGAATCTGAAAAGGACTTCCCCAGCCTGACGCAGCGCCGCGGCCCACCTCCGGGTCCGACTCGTCCAGGCCAAACGCCGCGCCGTAACAATCCGTAGACCTTTCAACTGTCACACCCCAAGTTCGGCCGGCTTCATCATTGCGACAGGTCGACGGCAAACGAGGTGGGCGCGGCCAATGGCATCAACGGACTGTACCGGCCTCGCCGAGCTCGGTACGCGCGACCGCCAGGAAACCACTGAACGCCTAAATAGGCATCCACTGTTCCGGTATCGCTTGGCGTGATCATGTTCGTTTCACCATAGATCGCTAAGCTGGTGGTCAATGGCATGAGCACATCAGCACCAAACAGAAAAGGGACATGTTTGGGCGGTGATGGGCCGGTCACAGCGTTGTTCTCTCCATGTTTGTCTGCAATCCCAATCCAGGCCGTCGTTTGAGCACCGGTTCCCCAAAAACGACGGTAATACATGCTCCCTTGTTCGATGGGACTGAGCATCACCGGTGTACTTGCTCCGAAGACACCCTTGTCCGTATAAGAATTAAGGGAGGACGTGATGCCTATTTCATTGCTCGATGACAGGGTATAGCTGCCCCGGATTCGCCATTGCCCCAGCTGGAAAGTATCAAACGACTTTTGATACAAGAAGTCATGGGCAAATCCCCATGCAAAACCACTGTCCGTTCGTTGAAACAACCCCACGGTGGTGAAGCTCTGCGTTCTCCCCGTCGATTCGCCGAGGAGCTCATAGACTCGTACTGCATTGGCCGATGAGGTCACTCCAGTACCAAGTTGCATTCCAATTCCGAATTCCTTGATAACGGGAATTCCCCAATTGACGGACGCAGCACCTCCGATATTTGCGTTGACACCAAAATCCTGAGGTTGTTTTGAACCATCTACGGCAAACGTAAAGCTGATCTCGTCCAGCAGTCCCGTCGCTCGCGTTGCACCTGGAACGGGAGCCGCCAATCCGCGGATCTTGTTCTTGCAACTTGGGTGTGTTGGCAACTGCACCGGTTCAAACTCAAGTGGCCTAGTGCCCTCGCTATTTCCATCATCATCGAAATCGGACTGCGCAAATACCTGGGATCCACCGAACCCAACAACAAGGCATGTAGCAAGCAAAAGGGCGAATCGTGTTGGCATGATGGACTTGTATACTCAGATGTTGCTTTCGCGGGAGTTTCCAACAACAAACCAACGGAAACAATGCGAGGGTTCGACGCGATCCCCACGCTATTCTTAGATCGGAAGCGTTGTGGTACGAATGTAACGCGAAAGCCAGAAATACTGCTATTGCGGGTTAGTTAGTTTGCGTAAAGAGGAGAAGCTAGGGCGGCGCCACCAGCCCTAAAAACGACACCGTTAACCGCTTCGCCAAGCGCTCGCGACGTCTCGATCAAATCCAATTGGACTAACGCCAGCGTTTGTTGACCAAAAAGTGGCTTGGAACGGCGTGTGCTAAACCTGGGTGCTTGAACAAGCACAAATGCGACCTGAACGCTGCACCATCCATTGTCTGCTACCGCGTAGCATGTGTTCCGATGAGCAAACTCAACGGGGACCAAGTGTACCGGCCTGAAAAGCGATTGCCGATGGCCGCTTATTCAAAAGCAGTTGGAGCGCGACGTAAGGAGTACCCGGCGCGAAGCCGCGCGATACTCGCAGAGAAAATTCGCAAACGAAAAAACCCCGCATTTCCCAGACAACACGAAGGAAAAAGCAGGGTTTTATCTAGGGTGATAGAGGGGGCTCGAACCCCCGACCTGCGGAACCACAATCCGCCGCTCTAACCAACTGAGCTACTACCACCGTATAAACGAAAAGTTTAGTGGCTGGCAGCTAGTCCGTCAACCGTTTTTATCGCGTCACAAACGTGCCCTCAGAACTAGTGCGACCCGCGCTCTGCAGCCTTGACCACCAATTGATTGACCACTCTTTTGATACCAGAAGTTCCGGTCGCCACCGACGTCGCGGCTGTCTTTTGGTGGGCTTGAGTCACTGTACCCGTCAACGTTGCCAGCCCCTTCTCAACTGTCACGTTGACTTTGCAAGGAGAACGAATTCCTCGCATCGCCAGTTTGTTGATCACCGACTGCGTCAGCTTAATGTCTACGCTGCTTTGTGCCATCGCATTTGCTCGTCTTCCAAAGGAACAAAAAGTAACCTTGTCACCTTAACGCAACGCGACACCAAACCCGAGTAATTCCAAAGAGAAAGAAGAAATAGATCCGCCATTCCGTCGAACCAAGCCGATCGGGTTGATGGCCAACCAAGCGTTTCGTCCGATCGAGATCGATGTTATCTTGGGCGTTGCGTCGGCCTCGACGCTGTGTTGCATCAGAATAGAAAAAGGGAAGATCATCGTGGAAGACTCGGAAGATATGGAAGTCCAAGAAAACCAGGCCGCCTCCGTACCCGTTGGACAAGCCGCCAAACCAGCCCCCGAGTGGAAGCCGATCACCGCAAAACAGCGACGGGTTCTAGGGACCTTGATGGAAAAATCCAAAACGACGCCAGATGCCTATCCAATGACTTTTGCGGGGCTCTGTACAGGTTGCAATCAAAAATCCAATCGTGCCCCCATTGCGAACTACAGCAGTGAACAAGTCGAAACCATTGTCGACGAACTCCGCGCGATAGGAGCGTTAACCATTGTTCAAGGGCTTGGACGCAATACCAAAGTTCGGCACTACGCGTACAACTGGCTCGCTATCAGCAAGGTCGAAGCGGCCGTGATGACGGAACTCCTGTTGCGAGGCGAGCAAACATTGGGCGAGCTCCGGACCCGTGCGGCTCGCATGGAACCCATCAACGACTTACAACACATGACCGATTTGTTCAATGAATTAAAACGGCGCAATCTCGTGGTTGAACTTAGTCCGCCAGGACGAGGCCAAATTGTTTCACACAACCTTTACCCCGAGTGGGAGCTAGAACAAGTTCGCAAATCGGTCGCTGCCGGAATCTCAGCCAGCGCAGAAGTCGATGAACCCTCCGGCTCGCCTATCCGTCCATCCTCGGCTAATGCCGCATCGAATATCGAAGCCAATAATCGAATCGCCGAGCTGGAATCGGACGTCGAAGAGCTTAAGGAAACGGTGAGCGATTTGAAGACAAGGCTCAGTCGTTTGGAGAAGGATCTCGGCATCAGCTGAAAACTCTGCTTGACATGGATGGACAGAATTGGCTAACGAAAGGTTTACCGTGTAGCCACTCCGATGGAATCGATCGATGCGAGTCTTAGTTATCAATGCACCTGCCCCTCTGGCTCGCGAGCTTCAACAGCGAGCCATCGCGGACGGACAGATGACGTTGATGATCGCTGGGCCGGCGAATCCCCTCCCCTACCCGGACGACCCTAGCAGCGAACAGTTTGTTAACTTCTCAAGCCGTCGGAAAGTAGACTTCGCCGCCATCGGCAAACTTCGGCAGATCATTCGCGAGTTCAAGCCCGACTTGGTCCACTCCTTTTTGCCCAGGTCGCTTTCGCAAACAGTGCTAGCGACGATTGGCATGCGGCGAGCACCAAAAATCGTCTCTTTCTATGGTATCACGAGGGTCCCAAGTTGGCGAGATCCTGCGGACTGGATCACTTACCTTTCCCCCAAAGTCGCCATGCATGCTTGCGAGTCGAATGCCGTCAAGGACGCATTGATGCAGGGGGGCGTGCGAGAAAACAAGTGCGAGGTTATTTATAACTGCGTTGGGCCCGTGTCTGGCTCACTCACCAACGACACTTTGCGAGCGAAGTATGAAATCCCTGAGAATTCACTCGTCATTGGGACGGTTGCCACCATGCGTCCGGTCAAAGGCATTGACTTGCTCCTACAGGCCTTGATTCAATGCGACTCTCTTCCAAACTGGGTCGCGTTCCTGATTGGCCCAGTACAAGATCCTAAATTGGCAGCTCTTGCCAACGACCCTCGTCTTCGCGGTCGCCTTCGTTTGCTGGGTCAAACCGATAACGCTGCGACGCTGATGCGGGGAATGGACCTGTTTGTGATGCCTTCCCGCAAAGAGGGGCTATGCAGAGCGCTTTTGGAAGCGATGGGACAAGGTGTTTGCCCAATCGTAAGCGATGCGGGAGGAATGAAGGAGTTGGTTCGAAACGGAGTCGACGGCGTAGTTTTTCCAAGTGAGAACGTAGCGGCTTTGGAGATGGCCATTCGCAAACTGCATGCAGCACCAGAGCTCATTTCGCGGTATGGAAAGTCCGCCATCGAACGGGTCGACGCGATGTGCGGCCCTGATATTGTCGGTGACCGTTTGGTCAAAATGTATCAACGTTTGGCCGCATGATTGCTATCAAAAAAACACTTCCTGCGGATCTACACCGAGTTCCCAGCCTGGAAATGCAGCTTACTCTTGCTTTGCTTGGTCCGAATTGATAATACCCTTTGCATGACGTACTCCTGCCCCTGCAATTCGAGACCGCGATCCATTCGATCGAACATTCAGTTCCGATCCGATGGCCTTGCGTGGATTGCTGGGTGCCAGATTGGTCGGTGCAAGACGACGTTGCTTTTGGTATGGATGCTTTTGGTAATGATGCTCGCCGTTGCCGGATGCAATCG
>JANMNR010000207.1:0-3728 GCA_031368325.1 Pirellula sp. | reverse complement strand
TCGGTAACACACCGAAATCCAAAATACTCATTCAACCTAGGGTTTCGGAGTGTAACAACGTTTCACACGGACGGCAACAGCGACTAGCGTGCCAACACTCCTCATTTCGCCTTTGTTTTTGACCAAGATCGCCAATTCAAGCCCGCAAACAAAGCCGGCAATCGCTTTCCCCACACACGAACAAGAATTCTTACATGACAAACTCATCTTCCTTGCGTTATGCGATTGGAGGCGATCACGCAGGTTTTCTCCTAAAAAACGACGTCTACAAGCTGCTGCTGGACCACAGCGTCACCGTCGTGGATTGCGGCACCAATTCGGCGGAATCCTGCGATTTTCCGGATTTTGCTGAGATGGTTGCGACCATGATTCTTGCTGGCGAAATCGATCGCGGAATTCTGGTTTGTGGTTCAGGAGTTGGCGTTAGCGTGGCGGCGAACAAGTTTCCCGGTATCCGAGCCAGTCTGTGCCACGACACTTACTCCGCTCGCCAAGGCGTCGAGCACGATGACATGAATGTCCTCTGCATCGGAGCTCGCGTCATCGGCCCCGAATCGGCCTTCGAGGTCGTTCGGTCTTTTCTGGGAGCCCGATACAGTCCTGCTCCCCGACACGCTGCTCGGCTCGCCAAAATTGTTGATATCGAACGCCGCGTCCTGGCGGGAGAGTTTTCGAATAGCAAGCACCAAAGCTAGCATCGCGAGCGGTAAAGCTACCAGCCAAAGCGGTGTCGGTCCGACGCCAAACCGCGAAGCAAGCGATGCGATTAAGGTGGCTGTCATGTAGCCAATCGACTGAGCTAACGTCATCGAGGCCACACCCATCACGCTTGGATTCAATCGATGTGCATGCGCATTTGTTGATATCTGAAACGGGCAGTTCAAAGCCAGCGCTATGGCGAACAATCCAAACGCTCCATATCCCTGAGTCGCCATCAAGCAACCGCCAAACAGCAAGACCCAGCCAAGTGGGCCCACGAACAAAAGCTGTCTCTTCATGCTCGGCAGAAATGGCATTGCAATAAGCACTCCAATTTCAATCGCTACCGCTCCTGCGAATACAAAATAGCCGTAATTCCCGTAAGTGGTTGTCAAGAACTCGTGGGCATAAAGCCCGTACGACATTTCGCAGATCGCGACCATCCAAACCAGCAGCAATAGCCCATACCACTCCCATTGATTCGTGACCCTTTGGTCAGGCGTCAGGTTGTTCGTATCGGTACTTTTCTGCTTGACGCCGGACTCGTTAGAAACAACCTGATAGATGTGGTCGGGCGCTGGCAGTAATCTCCAAGCCAAAAAAGCAAAGATCGCGTGACAGAGACTAATCGTGGCGCCGATGAACAAATGATAGTCGGCGAGTGTTTTTGCGCTGCTACCCGCCGAGCCCATCAACACCAACGCGAGCATATAACCGGCGGAGCCAGCGGCCCGAACTGAATATGCATGATCTCCCATCGTCGAGACGCCAATATGATTGAGCAAAGTCATCGTGCTCGACTGAACACATCCCAGCAGCAAGATACACATCGCAATATCGATGACTGGACCAAGCAAGACGTTTCCCATCGTGGTCTGATGCATCCGCCAACCGAGCAATAGCTGCAAGATTGCCACGCCGACCGCCGTACAAAACAGAACGAGCCTCGGCGACTTAGTCCAACCACGCGACTCTGCGTAGCGGAAGAAAAAGTAAGTGATGCAAGCAGCAATCGTCGCAATGCTAGCAACCAAACTGGCGGAAGCCGGTGTCAGGACTTGCCGAAGATGCGTTTGCAGCGGGAAAGAGCTAAACCCGAGTGCGAGAAAGTGGATGAAGTACGTTGTACCGGAAAAGAAAATCGAAGCGGCCGTTCGTTCCGTCGGCATAGAGCTCGTAGTCACAGGTTGTCCAATTTAGTAAGTTGTTTGCCCGATCACATCCATGTCGGCTCTATATTGCATCAAGTTGCAGTCCGAGTCTAGACGCATTCAAGCACAATTAACACTCCTTAACGTCTCGGCGAGCCCACAACCCTAGAGACTCGTAATTGCAGGGAATGGTACACGAAATGCGACTTTCCCGACAGACTTGGCTGCATTAAGCCGAGAGTCGATACCTTGCTTCGCTTCGCAAAACAAGCGTACTGGGATGTATTATTTGCCGTTTGGGATTAGCATATTCATCCTCGAAGCAAATCAACTTCAAATCACACAAAAGCAAATCCTCTCCGATGAAACCAATGTTGCAAAAAAGACGTCGCATATCGTTGTTAAGGCTTGCAGCATTCATGGGATCGACGGCGTGCTGGTCCATGGCTACGACGAAGCCCGTTTACGCTGACTGGCCAGAGTTTCGTGGCCCGTCTCAGAATGGAGTCGTCGAACGCTCGCTCTTGCCGATCAAATGGAGTGAACAAGAAAGCGTTAAGTGGTTTAGCAAGACTCAAGGGCTTGGCTGGTCGTCCCCGGTGATCGTTGGCAACCGTATTTACTTTACCTCGGCTTCGAATGCTGAGGCCGACGCAAATCAAGATTCGAGTCTATTGGGAAGCCAGCGCCTGCAATTGAACTGCTTGAATGCAATCGATGGCAACGAGGTCTTTACAAAGGTCATTTTTGAACAAGCAAAAGACGCGCCTAAGATCCATAACAAAAACTCGCACGCCAGTCCAACACCGATTGTGCATCAAGGTCGCATCTACGTTCACTTCGGTCATCAGGGAACGGCCTGCACAGACCTCGACGGAAAGGTGATTTGGGAAAATCGCGAGCATGCCTTCCCTCCAACCCACGGAAACGGTGGCTCGCCGATTATCGTCAACGACAAACTTGTCCTAACCTGCGACGGCGGTTCGGCACCTTATACGTTGGCTCTCGACCTCAAGACTGGTAAAGAAGTCTGGCGCACGATTCGCGGTGTCGAAGCAGATCGACAATTTTCGTTTTCGACACCTCAACTTATTGAAGTTGATGGTCAGCAGCAAATCATTTCGCCGGGTTCAAATGTTGTCCAAGCGTTGTCGCCAACAGATGGTAAAGTGATTTGGTTCGTTCGGTACGACGGGTTTTCCGTGGTACCTCGTCCTGTACTCCACCGAGACACATTGTATGTCATTACTGGCTTTATGACAGCCAAACTGTTGGCTATCGATCCGAAGGGGACTGGCGATGTGACCAATACCCATGTGAAGTGGACCTTCGGCACGGCCGTTCCAACGACCCCTTCGTTTGTGTGCTTTGAAAATCAAATCGTTATGGCCAGCGATAACGGAATTGCAACTGCCGTCGATATCACCAATGGAAAAGAATTGTGGCGTAAACGACTTGGTGGCAACTATTCCGCTTCGCCGTTGTTGTCAGGGAACAAGGTTTACTTTCAGAGTGAAACCGGCGAAGCTTTGGTACTCGAGCTCGGTGAAAAACCGATCGAGTTGGCAAAGAACACTTTGCCAGGTCGAATTTTTGCATCGTATTCGGTGATCGAAAACGACCTGGTCATCCGAACAGAAAAGGGCGTCTATCGGATAGGAAGCGAAGAGTAATTCCAGCGAAAAAACCGAGGACCATAACCCTCGGCTCTAAGAGTCCGTTTGCACAGTTGGTTTTGGTGCCAGCAACACGATCTCAAAACGGTCATGAATGTCAGGCCAGAATGCAATCTTGCCAAGCACTCGAATCTGCCACGTGATTGAGTTGTTGGTGGACTTAAACGAGTGCATCGTATTCAAAGGAATGGAGGCTAATTCG
>JANMNR010000119.1:0-3990 GCA_031368325.1 Pirellula sp. | reverse complement strand
GGACCTCGGTGACTCGCGCTCAACGCCCCGCTCGCGTGCGCGACCCTCGACGCCCGGCCACGCTCCATCCTCGCCAAACCCGAACACGGAAACCGCGTGAAATGGGCCTTTCTCGCACGGGTTTCTCAGCAGGAAACTCATGGAGCGAGGGTGACGAAGCAGCTCAGCTAACGAGCCGCGACCGTCATTGCGAGGAAACTCATGGAGCGAGGGTGACGAAGCAATCCCCGAACCTCAAGCTTGGTAGTTGTGGCCCGCGTGGCCGGCCATCGAGGGTGCGCGCCGCGGCGTGGACGTGGCCCAGGGGAGGCTCCGCGCTCTCGGGTCGATGGCGGCGGATTCCTTTATGTAACAGGGCTTCATGCTTATTCACCGCTAACGCGGCTCTGCCCCAGTAGCTGTTGCAAATCTGTAAGTTCGACCGGTTTCACCAAATGATGATCGAACCCAGCAACCTGTGACCGCCGCTTGTCTTCGTCTTGTCCCCAGCCGGTCAGAGCGATCAAAACGACCGATTCACCCCACGGTTTTTCTCTTATGCGACGACATGCTTCGTAACCGTTCAACATGGGCATTCCGATATCCAACAAAATCACGTCGGGTCGAAACGCTTCGGCAAGATTGACTGCTTGCAGTCCGTCGTTTGCGGTAACGACCTCGTTACCAATATACTTGAGCAGCATCGCCAACGTTTTTGCAGCGTCTTTGTTATCGTCAGCTACCAGAATGCGACATTGCCGCGACGAACTGGCGATCTGCTCCTGTTCATGTGGAACCGTGTTCTGAGGCTTAATTGACATTTCGGTGGGCAGTCGCACTAAAAACTCGCTCCCTTTACCGTGCCCTTCACTTCGTGCTTCCACACTGCCGCCATGCATTTCAACTAGGCGTCGAACTAAGGAAAGTCCGATCCCCAGACCGCCTTGCGATTTCTCCAACGACCGATCCACTTGCGTGAACATCTCGAAGACTTTCGGCAACATATCGGACGGGATACCTACGCCGGTATCTTTGATGCTTACTACAACTTCGCTCCCTTTACCCTCAACAGTCAAGCTAATACTTCCACCCCTTTCGCAGTATTTGGCCGCGTTGTTGAGAAGGTTAGAAAACACTTGTCCAAGCCGGGTCGCATCAGCATCGACGAAAATCGGTTCGGACGGCATAGCAATGATCAGCTTGTGGCCACTATCTGCAATATGTGGTTGGCTGGTTTCAACTGCGTTGTTAATCACTGTCGATAATGCAAGGCGTTCTTTTCGAAGTTCTAATTTACCTTGGCTGATACGGCTTACATCCAGCAGGTCGTCAATGAGGTGGACCATTTGTCCAACCTGACGCTCCATCATCGTGCGGACCTCTTGGACTATTTCAGAGTTACCTTGCGACAACTGCATGATTTGCAATCCGCTTCGGATCGGAGCGAGTGGATTGCGGAGTTCGTGAGCCAACGTCGCTAAGAATTCGTCCTTCCGCGCGTCGGCCTCGGACAGTTCTCCAGCCAAGCGACGCAACTCTTCCTCGGCACGTTTTCGATCGGTGATGTCGAATGTTGCAAGCATCGCGCGCGCTGGCCTCTGTTGACTGGCTTCACCCTCAAAGTAGACCTGTTTGCGAACACGCAGCCAGCGGACCTCCCCCGAAGGCCAGACGACACGGTGATCCATCGCAAAACCTCGATCACCAGCCGGGTCGAGCGAAGCGGCGATACGAGGCAATAACTCAATGCGATCATCTGGGTGAATCGTCGCGTGGAGGCGTTCACGAGGAAGCACCATCGCGTTTTCCCCTAGTCCAAACTGGCGAGCTGTTTCAGCGGATAGTTGGTTGAGCCCAGTGCTGTAATCGATTTCCGCCAGCGCTAGACCAGCGACTTGCACACCGAGTTCCAACCGACGCTCGGCGGCTTTGATCTGGGCAAGCAAGCTCGCCCGATGCAAACTCGCCGCCAGCATATCGCACGCGCTTTGAATGAACTCCACATCGCCCACCTTCAAGTGAGTAAGGTGGCCGGAAACAAATGCGACGGTGCCCAGCAAACGCCCTTCGACCACGAGAGGAAAGCCAGCATAGCTGGTTGCCCCCTCTGCCGCTAACACTGCACAGCCTGGTTGGGTACTATGCTGCAGATCTTCGACGACCAATCGAGTCTGAGTTTCGGCAACTAGCCCGCATAGTAATTCCCCGAACCGCACCGTGGCAAATCGCGATCGGTCGGCCTCGGATACCCCATACGACGAATCCAGTTGCAGAATACGTGGATCGTTGGGCACAGGTTGGTAATGAAAGAACATGTCCATGCCGAGCAGTTGCCCAAGGTCACCGAACACAGTGTTCAGTAGCTCGCGTTCCGACAGTTGATTGAGGAGAAGCAATTCAGACGTGCGGGCAAGTAAAGCGAGCCGTTTACTGCGGAGTTGTTCTAACGCTTCTGACTCTTTCCGCTCGGTAATGTCGCGTGTGATTCTTGAGGTGCCGATCACCTTGCCTGACGCATCCATGAGTGGTGAAACGGTGATCGAAGCGTGAAATTCACGTCCGTCTTTTGCAATCCGGATCGCTTCAAAAGCCACACCCGATTCCCCAGCGGCGATCTTTCGCTTCAGCTCAAATTCCTCCTCATGCCGAGCTGAGGGGATCAATAGCATGATCGATTTCCCCAACATCTCGCCGGCGCTATAACCGAAAATCTTTTCTGCACCGCGATTCCAACTGGTAACGATCCCGTTCAGATCATCACTCAAAAGTGCATCGAGGGATGATTCCACAATGGCTGCCAGCCGTACTAAAGATGCTTCTACTTGCTTTCGTTGGGTGATCTCCGTAGCTACCCCAATGAGTTGACGGGGTACCCCGGATGGGTCCCGCATAAAGACGGCGTCGTGACTGTGGAACCAATGCCAAGCACCCCCACTGTCGCGCATCCGGTGTTCGAATTCGGCGACTTCGCCATCGGCAAGAACGAGAACACGCTCCAAGTGCTGCTCGAATTGCGGCAGGTCATCCGGGTGCATCAGGGTCGGTACGACTTCCGTCCCCATGGCCTGAACTTCATCGGGCGTATAACCTAGCAGCAAGGCCATGTTGCGATTCACAAAGACGCTTCGTCTTTCTACAACATCAAAAACTTGCAATACCCCCGGCATGATCTCCGCGATCCGCTGCAGGAAGTGGGCTTTATCTCGCAATTCCGCTCCGATCCGCAGCCTTTCCGTGATATCGAGTACCACGGCAATGAGTCCCAGGAATTCTCCTTCTGGCGATCGCAGGGCAGTGACGTTGCTGTGGGCGCTGAGTAGCGATCCGTCTTTGCGGCAGTATGTCTTTTCAATCTGAAAATCGGGGCCACCCGCCACCAAACGGCTGATTGCTGCGTTAGTCTCAACCATAGAGGACGAGTGCGTGACCTCGATGACGTTCTTATCGAGCAACTCCGCCTCCGAGAAGCCTAGCATCTCGCACCAGCGCTGATTGACCATTCTCATACGAAAGGCGGCATCCGTTTGAACAATTCCGGCGGGCGATTGACTCAGGATTCCACGCAGGCTTGCCTCGCTTTCACGCAGCGCCTCCTCCGCACGTCTGCGTTCGGTAATATCGCGAACATTGCACTGAACTACGGATCGGCCGTCTTCCTCATAAAGATTAGCAGTCAACTCAATCTCGCGAAGTTCCGCGTTTGGACTGCGCAAGGAGAGCTTCTCAAAACGGGCCTGTCGCGTCTTCTGCAAGGATGGGAACATCTCCAGGCTGGCCTTCGAATCCGCCAACAATCCTATCTCATTCAATTCCTTTCCGATCAAACGGTCATGAGGGGTCTCGAGTAACGATGTCATGAAAGGATTTGCGTCTACAATCTTTCTGGTCTCGGGGTCGAGCAGCAGCACTCCGTCATGAGCTGCCTCGAACAGCCGCCGGTACCGAATCTCGGATGTCCGCAATGCAACTTCCGAGGACAACTCGTCGTGAATATCCGTATTGGCTCCAATC
>JANMNR010000196.1:0-8407 GCA_031368325.1 Pirellula sp. | reverse complement strand
ATTGTGGGATGAGGCGCTGTCGCTCCCACAAGGCTTGGAGACGGTCCTGCAAAGTGGCGGCTACCCACTCAGCGGCAGCCAAGCGATTCGACTCATGCTGGCGCGTGCGATTGCAACACGACCGAGATTGCTTTTGGTGGACGGAGTCCTCGACCGATTGCCACCGAAGATGCGAAAGCGAATATGGGAACGCCTGAGCGATCGCGGGCAGCCGTGGACGATTATCGTTACCACCTACGATCAGGAAATAATCGAGAAATGCGACGCCCGGTTGGACTTGCTTTCTATTCACTCTGGAGGTTCAAAAGATGACCACTGATTCACCGATTGGCAAGTCGGCTAATGCCCATACCACAACATACCCCGAGGTTTCACGACGGATGATCCGTTTGCGGCCAACGAAGTCACTGGGCGATCGATTTCCTGCTATGCACTTGGTCCGATCCAGTTGGTTTGCAAGATTCCTTTCTCGGGTGACTTTTATTTTCCTCGTCGGGCTCTCACTCGCTGCCATCTTTTTGCCGTGGCAACAAACATCCCGTTGCGCCGGGGAGGTGGTTGCCAGATTACCCCAATTGCGACGTCAAGTCGTCACGAGCGCGGCCAAGGGAATCGTGAGCTACATGAAACCGGATCTGCGTGAGGGCTCGTCGGTAGAGGAGGGAGAGGTCATTATGGAGCTGGATGCGCTTTCCAAGGGCCAGCTAGAACAGACTAAACAACAAGAGAAATCGCTCTTGGACAAGCTCAAGTATGCTCGAGATATCTTGCAGTTTACAAAAGACCAAGTGGTCACAGAACAGGCTAACTTAAGGCTCTCCATAGAGTCAACAGAATCCGATTTGAGAGCAACTCAGGCGAAATGGAAACAAGCGAAGTTAAAAGCTGAAGCCCAAAAGCGCGTTCACAACCAAGCAGCACAAGAGGTGGCTGCGTATCTGAAAATTCGAGGTCTGGCCGTTTCCGAAATCGACTACCAAGCAGCGGTGAATAAGGAGGGCGAAGAGGAACAAAAGCTATTGGAATCCCACGAGGCAGTCATCGAAGCGTTCGAAGAGGTAACTAGCAAAGAGCAGATGTTAGAAAGCAAGCGAAAAGAGGTTGAAACCAAGATCATCGAACTTAATTCAAAAGTAGCTAAGTCAGAAAGTGATATCACCACGATCACGAAGGAACTGCAAGATGTTTTGGGCAAATTAGGGGAGTTGGATCGATTGAAAATCCTTAGCCCCAGCAGCGGGCGAATCCAAGCAATCCTGGGGCAAGTTGGCACGAATACCGTTAAGGAAGGGGATAAACTTTTTGAGGTCATTCCCGACACATCGGATCTTGCCGTGGAGCTCAACGTGCGAGGCCTCGATTTGCAGTTGATCAAAGTTGGGGACGAAGTTCGCTTGCAATTCGAGGGCTGGCCAGCCATTCAGTTTGTTGGTTGGCCTAGCGTGGCGGTAGGGACGTTTGGCGGCAGGGTAATCGCCATCAATCCTTCTGACGACAGCAAGGGCAACTTTAAGATATTCGTCGGGCCAGATTCAAACGATCCAAGGCAAGAAAAATGGCCTGATAGCCGATATCTAAGACAAGGCGTTAAGGCGAACGGCTGGGTTATTTTGAATACAGTTCCATTGGGCTTTGAGTTATGGCGTCAATTAAACGGCTTTCCGCCCACCATCGACAAGTCGGTGCCGAGCGAAGAAAAAGCCAAAGATCCAAAAATGCCCAAGTTCAAGTAACTAAAACATTGCTTGTATTGTTCGTTTGTTTTCCTTGCGGTGTGTCTCTCTCACAGGAGGCTAGCGACCCCGCTCGCATGCCTCAGTTGAACGGCAAACCAGCGGCGGACGAGTTCCAAAGAAAGCCGGACGATCCGAGGACCGAAGACAATGGCGGTCTGCGACTCGGCCCAACAGGAGACAAGGGAAAGAAGTCCGCAACCGCGCTGAACAAAGTCGACATCGTCACTCCCTCCAACCAACGAGCGGAGACAACCAGTCCAAATTCTCCGTCGGTTAGGGCTGCGATTCCTACGGCCGATTCGGATGTGTTCCGACAGCGTTTGCAGCTGTCGGATGTTGTTGCGTCGACTTATCGGGCGTTTCCACTCTTGGAGATCGCTAGGCTTCAGGCTGGAGTTGCTGGTGGGCAACAGCTATCAGCCCTCGGTGCCTATGACGTCAAACTCGAGTATTATTCCCTGAATCAGCCCGTTGGATTCTACGAGACCTATCGAAATGGTATCGGAGTGGCTCGTCAGCTATGGTGGGGCGGATATGCCAGTGCTGGTTACAAAAGTGGACGCGGGGAGTTCGAACCTTGGTACAAAGAGCGAGAAACAAACGACGGGGGTGAATTCAAAGTTGCCCTAGTTCAACCCCTGTTGCAAGGTCGCGCTATCGATCCGTCCCGAGTAGAACTGTTTCAGTCAAACCTGCGACGACAAGCCGTTGGTCCAGAAATCCAAAGTCAAGTTCTCACGGCTGGTCAGGATGCAGCCCGAACTTTTTGGAATTGGGTCGAAATCGGAAACGTTCTGAAATCGCAGGAGCGACTGTTGGACATCGCGGTCAAACGTGGTGAACAACTTGAACAGTCCAAAACGGCTGGGTTGGCTTCGACCCTACAAGTCTCGCTCAACGCACAAGAGATCTACAAGCGACTCATCAAGAGAAACGAAACGCGGCAAAAATTTCTCGATTCTGCGATCAAGCTTTCGCTTTACTTGCGAGACGAGTCTGGGCGTCCGATGTTGGTACCTCCAGATTGGTTGCCGAGCGACTTCCCTGAGGTAGGAAAGGTTTCTGTAGGGGATATTGAATCGGATTTGCAAACGGCATTCACTGCCAGACCGGAACTTGCTCTGATCGAATTGGATCGGCAGTCATTGAGATGGGATGTTGCGCTTGCTCGAAACCAACTGCTACCCAACGTCGATTTTGCTATCCAAACCACCCAGGACGTCGGTGCGGCAGCAAGCTCCATTAATGACAAAGGGGACTTCCAAGTAGAAGCTGGTGTCACAGGCGGAGTTCCAATCCAGCGACGCAAAGCGAGCGGCAAGATCCAGAGTACGGATGCCAAACTAATGCAGTTGTCGCAGAAACTCGAGTTCCAACGCAACAAGATCACGATCGAACTGCAAACGGCTCGTAATGCTCTGGACGTATCCCAGCAGAATGTCGTTGCAGCCAAAGAATTGCTCAATCAGGCCAACATTACGCTAGACATCTTTCGCAAATCCGTTGAAGCCGGCCGAACAGACTTGTTCTTTCTCTTGAACCAAGAGGTCAAAGTCAACGACAGCGAAATCGCGCTGCTAGAAGCCGAACGCGATTTCTTTTCCGCGTTAGCGGCAATGCAAGCCGCCCTGGGCTTGGATCCACTCGAGCAAGCCGCAGCGTTGCGTGTGCAATAGGTAGCTCCGAAAAACGGAGTTGTGATGAGCAATACGTCCCAAGTTTGCTGGCAGCTTGTTTCCAAGGGAACGCTGATTAAGAATTCGTGGCGAAGTACCAATGGCATAGCCACTACACACGAGCGTGGAGGAGCTTGGTTCTAGCTTTATGGCGTTACCTCGATGCGATAGTTCAAGACTCGATTGGTGGAGATCTGTTCGCATCTCAACCAGAGCGTTTCTCCAATGAGGCTGGCTGCGTCGTCCAGCACAATGGTTTTGGTGATACGATCTCGGAGACCCGCGATCTGCGTTCGTTCGCGGGGGCGATTCGGAATGAGCAACATGCAATCAAAACTAATGGGAAGGGATTGGTGGTTTGTTGCATCAATCGTGAGCCTGAGTCGGTTGTTGCTATCGATTTCATATCGGGTTTCAAAATCATAATCGCTCGTTCCGATTTGGATTTCCTGATCGACTGTGAAGCTCACCGGCTTTTCTCCCTGAATGGTAAACTTGAGTTGAACCGATGCGGAAGCCGTGTTTGCGTCTGGCCTAAGCTGCAGCGACGCACTGATGTTACCGTTTGAATTTCCTTCCAAATCAAAGCTTGAACTTCTTTCCTCCGCCAACAGCGATTTTGCGATCACAGTTACTTGGCCGGCAATGGGATCTGGAAACGGATTGGAGAAACGTACTTTCAGTTCCTGTTTTTGGCCGACCAACGGGTCAATTCGAGAGTCTTCGACAGTAATCCCTATGCGCCACCTTGCCACTCGCAGGTCGATACCATCGATGATGATTGGCCACTTGCCAATTTCCAGTTGTTGTTCTGGTCCGTTTGGCGTGCTCACGGTATGAACATCCACCATACGGCCCCAAACGTCCTTGGCTGTGACGTTTTCGCCGAGATAGAGTTTTGCAATCACCGGGCGATCTGACCATACAATGAGCCTAGTTTGATCGCCATTCGAGATCAGATGGTTTACGCCTAACGATGCAACGGGCAGGCTGCCCATGTGCCGCATACCGGCCAATGCGGCGACGGTAGAGCGAAAGGGGAGAAACAACTCTCGCGGTCCGCCATCGTCGTCTAAAAGCCCAACTTCGGGATCGGCTGGATTCGAGATCCAGCCGGTTGTGCTCACACTCGGCACACTTGCTATCGTCATCATGCGAGATACGAGATCCTGCACTCGTACACTTAAAGAGTACGAGGATGCGTTCACTGGTGTCAAACTTACCCAGGGCTCGCGCAGAGCAACGTCCTTCGGGTCTTTCCTCAGCTGAACTTCGATCTCGCTCGCCGTGACAGGTTGAGAGGTATAGAGTTGCCAGCGATCGACGACGGACTCTTTCGTTGCCATGTAGAGCGGGTTTCGGGATGCTACTATCTGAGTATCCTGTCCATAACGACGGGCTAGACTTTGCATTGACGTCAAGGCTGGCTTCAGTCTTGGATTAGAAACGAGGTCCGTTTCATTGTCCCATCCAATTTGAAAATCTGAAATGCGAATACACATCTGCTGCATCACGGGTTCGAGAAACGTCCCCATGAGTAAGGAGTCCTCCAACGCAGAGCTCGTTTCACCTGGAATTAAACGAGTAAACTGCTTTTGTAGGGATGCGGGTGGCGTAGCAATTACACCGACACAATTGATGCCAACCAACTGTATCTTATCAACTCGTTCTGTTAACAACTTGCTCGCCTTTGCATCTTGCGAGTCAAACCAGATTGGTAGTTTAACTCGTCCAACTTGAGCAACGCGCAGTAGTTCGATCAAGAGCCCTGTCTCCATTGTTTGGAGCAGGTTGTTGTTCCGAGACGACATCGTCCAACCAAAGCGAGGATCCGGTTTTCGCAGTGCGTCATTAGGCAGAACAACGAACTGCTCGTCTAGTTCAAAGACCCCGGACTTCCCTCTTGTAAGTTTAGTGCTGATCTCATAGTAGCCTGGATCTAGTCCGGAGATAGACCATTCGCAACTGCCCTCCCAGTAGGACTTGCCGGGCATTTTGGTGTCGGGATCCCGTTTTGAAACGAGCCTAGGCATTTTGGATTCGGATGGGACAAAGGTCTTATTCTTTGTTTCAACCTCGCGTCCTGTATGATCGGTTAGGACCAATTCGATGTTGGTTTGATCGCTTGACATCCCACTCGCTGTGCAGCGTGCGATAACATCCTCTCCCTTTTTGTATATAGCCAGCGGCTTATTGACAGACAGGCTCAGTCGGGGAGATCGATAGACTCGAACGGCATCAAAACCAAATTCGCCACGATATGCTCTCAGCGACTTTGGCTGAACCAGAAAGACTACCTGGACCGCCGCAAGATCATCCCTGAACGGATACTGTGAGTCCGTGGCAACTGATCTCCAGCCTGTTTTTCCGGACAAAACTGCTGTCGGCATTTCGAACAGCATCTTTCCGCTAGCGTTCAAAAACCGAAGCCGTGCGCTTGCGTCATAGTCGTCTGAATCGCAATAGATCCTCGCTGTCATAAAGTACACCGACTGGATATCTACATTGACTAGTGGCGACGCCACCTCAACCGTGCCGCCATCCATCCTGACGCGCAAGTAGGGGTTTAAAACCGAGCGTTCCAGGAACTGATCAATGGCCTGCGGAACCCGTTCGGGAATGACTTGCCACGGCCATTTCTTCTGTTGCCATCCGACATAGCATTGGGAGGCAAACCTCCGGAAGTTCTCAATTTCGACCAATTCGTCGGCGGACTTGGCCTCCTGATGAATAGCAATAGGGATAAATTTGGGATAATCGTCACCCGTTCTGCGGGTCCATTGGTCTGGCCAACCATCCCGACCCTTGTCTTCGCTAACACCGAAATCCCAAGTTGTCACAATTTCAGAGGAGGAGTTGTCGTCGGCAAGCGTAGACGCGACGCCCCATCCGTATAGAATGAGCCCAAGGAAAAGAGCGGTGCCCTTCGGGTATCGGCGAAACGCTTTTGATAGAGGTTGCATTTTGCCTGGTCTGCGTGTAGGTGTTCAACTCACAGGATTGAGGTTGCCGTTTAAAGAAGCTTTACACGTAGCAGCCCGCATGGGAGCGGATGCGATCGAAATTGATGCCCGCTACGAGTTAAAGCCATCTCAACTTGTCGGCACGGCGCTTCGACAAGTTCGGAAATTGCTGGAAGATCTGAATTTGCGAGTTGCATCGGTGCGGTACCCCACTCGGCGGGGTTATGAATGCGAGGACGAATTGGAACGTCGCATCGATGGCACCAAACAAGCCATGAGGATGGCACATGATCTTGGCGCAAGTGTGGTGGTAAATCATGTTGGGTCCATCCCGGAGTCCACGGAGGACCCCTCGTTTCAATTGATGAGAACGGTCTTGAGCGATCTAGGCACTTACAGCCACCGTATCGGTGCCTTTCTGGGCTGTGAAACAGGGGCTGAATCGCTGCCTCGGCTAGCATCTCTCCTGAATTCACTGCCTGACGGAAGTGTCGGCGTAACTCTGAACCCAGGCAACCTGTTGGTCAACGGATTCGACCTGAACGATTTGCAGTCCATCGCCAAACATGTCATGTTGGTTCACGCTAAAGACGGGGTCAAGGACAAGGCACGTGGGCGAGGAACCGAAGTCCCGTTGGGTAGAGGGATGGCTGAGTTTCCAGAAATCGTAGCCATCCTCGAGGAGTTTCACTTTGCAGGGTACTTTGTTGTCGAAAGAGACAACGCCAAGAATCCGCAGGAAGAGATTTCGATGGCGGTTCAATTCCTAAAAAACATCTAGACCTTTTTTCTATATCGAAAGACCCTTCCGAACAGGAGATGAATCATGATGAATCGAATTCGAATTGGCTCAGGATTGTTTTTAATGGCAATAGGGATATCGATTTCTGTGTATCTGACAGCCGGAGTAGCACAGGAACCCAAAACAGCGAATAAACCACCCATTGAGGAATTTGCGAAATATCTCTCCGGAACCGTACTGACGGGAGTCTTTACCGTCGACGGAAAGCCGCTCGATAAACTGACCGAAGAGCGTTATGAGATCAAGAGTGCGAAAAAACTTGACGGATACGAGAGCATTTGGGAAATTGTCACCCGAATCAAATATGGTGACAAGGATGTTTCGTTGCCGGTAGAAATCAACGTGGAATGGGTGGGCAAAACACCGGTTATGGTGATGGATTCCGTTTCACTGCCTGGTCTCGGAACGTTCTCCGCCCGGGTGGTCTTTCACGATCAAAAGTATGCGGGAACGTGGAAACACGACAACGTCGGCGGCCATCTTTTTGGGCGAGTGGATCGCGCCCCAGAAAAGGAAGCCAAATAAGGATTTGCAGGCCCTCGCGGTTTTAGAATGTGCGAGCTTCGCTTAGAATGCTCGCCTCTTTATTTCGAAACTCGCGTTTGAAACGACTCGAATGGTTGCAGATTCACGTAAAAAAATCGTAATTCTCGGCGGTGGCATTATTGGCCTTTCGACCGCCTATGCCGCATTGCGCGAGGGCGCTCACGTAACCGTCGTCGATCGGATTTCACATTCTGGTGACAATTGCTCGCTTGGCAATGCAGGGATGATTGTTCCCAGTCCCTTCATCCCGCTCGCGGCACCTGGCGTCTTTGGGAATGCCATGAAATGGATGATGGACCCCGAATCGCCATTCCATGTCCAGCCTCGCCTGAGTTGGAATCTGATCAAATGGGGCCTGCGGTTCTTTCTTGCAGCCACCGAGACGCAGGTTGGTCAAGCAGCGCCATTGCTTCGAGATTTGAACTTTGCGTCACGCGATCTTTACATCCAGTGGAGCGATTCGGGCATCGACTGCTCGCTGGCCAAGAAGGGTCTGCTGATGCTCTGCAAGACCGAGCACACCATGAAGGAGGAGGCAACGATTGCACATCGTGCGCGCGATCTTGGCGTGCCCGCTCAAACATTAACAGCAGCGGAAACCACCACACTGGATCCAAATGTCACCATGGACATCCTCGGCAGCGTCTATTACCCAAAGGACTGCCACCTCGATCCAGCACAACT
>JANMNR010000100.1:0-5339 GCA_031368325.1 Pirellula sp. | reverse complement strand
GTGGCCAGTTCACGGAAGCGTCTTGATCCAAGACGACATTGTGAATTGCGTATCGGGACGATCGAATTTCTTGGATGGCGGTCTGCGATTGATTCGTCTGGACTTAGCAACCGGCAAGAAGTTGACGGAGAATATCATGGACGAGACCAATCCTGAGACAGGGAACAACATGCAGGAAAAGATCAAGGTGCTGCAGATGCCGGTCGGTTTGCCGGATATTCTTTCCTCCGACGGCAGGCACATCTATATGAAGTCACAGAAGTTTGACATGGAAGGGAACCGTCTTGAGATAGGGCCGAATTCAGGTGAGTTTGTGGCTCAAGCGTCCGTTCAGCGAGGCGAGAACGCACACTTGTTTGCACCCATGGGTTTCTTGGACGATTCTTGGTTTCATCGATCGTACTGGGTGCTTGGTCAGAGTTTTGCTGGCGGGCATGGTGGTTACTATCAAGCCGGTCGTTTTGCTCCATCGGGCCGCATTATGGTTAATGGCAATGGTTATGTTTATGGATACGGACGCAAGCCGGAGTATTTGCGGTGGACAACGACCATGGAGCATCAGTTGTTCAAAGCGGACCCGAATCCGCCTGAGATTCCAGCCGATTTCGGCAAAGGCCAGAACGGCGCCGCTTCGGTGGCGAGTTCATACGCACAATTCCAAAAAGCACCAAGCCTCAATCCGGCTGGCAAAGCCCTTACCATTGAAGCTTGGGTTACGGCCACAAAGCCGACTGGAGTGATTGTGGCGCGAGGCGGACCAGCCGAAGGCTTCGCACTGATTTTAGACGAAGGGGCGCCTACCTTTTTGGTTCGTTCGGAGACAAAGTTGTCCGCCGTCAAAGGACCTAACCGGATCGTGGGTGGGTGGCATCATGTTGTCGGAGTGCTCACAGAAAGCAAACAGATGCGACTGTACGTCGATGGCGAGCGAGTCGGAGAAGCCATGGCGAGCGGACTGCTAACCAAAGACCCCGCCCAGGGAATGGAAATCGGAGCCGATGCAGGCTCGTCGGTTGGTGCATATGAGACTCCAAATTCGTTCGCGGGTATCATCGACGAAGTTCGGTTCTACCTGAACTCAACGGATGACGATGCGATCGCCGAGCGATTTAAGAACGGCTCCGAATTAGGAAATCACCCTAGTCTGGTTGTTACGTTTGATGACGGTACCGCGCGTGATTTCTCGACGCACCGGAACAACGGTACTTTGGAGGGAGGGACAGTAGTCGACGGCAAGTTCGGAAAAGCGATTCAGTTTACTGCCAAGAAAGCCGCGGGAAAGAATGCAGCGGCAGCCAAGAATGGACCAGCCAAAAAAGCAGCAACCGACAAAGAGGGAGACGAAAAACCGAGCAATAGTCTTGTGAAGCCAAAATGGGCCAACGATGTTCCGATTTACGTTCGTGCCATGGTGCTGGCTGGAGATAAGCTTTTCATCGCAGGACCGCTCGACATAATTGATGAGGAAGCGACGTTCAAGCAGCTATCCGAAAAGGACGAGGACGTCCAGCAATTGCTTGCAGCCCAGGACAATGCTCTAGAAGGAAAGGTAAGCGGCCTGCTGTTGGCGATTAATTGCGACAGCGGGCTGATCGAGCACCAACTGGATTTGGGGACCTTGCCCGCGTGGGATGGCATGGCAGGTGCCAATGGCAAATTGTATCTCTCGACCATTGATGGAAGATTGATGTGTTTTGGTAAGTAAAACGCATGGTGAACACTGCCAGGAAGTGACTGGATTAGGCACGAGCCAAGTAGAGTTTTCGAGTTTCGCAGGAGTAGGAATGGCCCCTTATCGATTTTTGTTTCGCACATGCATAGCCACGACGATCGTCTTAAGTGCAACGATCGCAGTCGCCTGCAACATTCCGGTCTTTCGATACGCACTGGAACGCTGGCGTCCCGACCAATGCCAAATCATCGTCTTTCACGATGCAGATTTTTCGACGCAGCAAGAACAGCAGTTGCAGACGCTCGAAAAGGGAACAATGGGCAGTGGTGGATCCGCCAACGCGGAGATTATCCGTAGCCGGGTCGGTTCTGAAAAAGACCGCAACCGTAGGGAACTCTGGGAGAGTCTCGGGACAAAATCAGGGATCGCATTGCCGCACATGGTGATTAGGACGTCGCTTGGTACAGGCGAACTAGTGACGCACTGGAGCGGCTCGCTTCAAGATGCACTCAACGCGAAGTTGTTCGATTCGCCTGCCCGTCGCGAGCTTGCTCGTCGCTTGCTCGCTGGGGATTCTGTCGTGTGGCTCATGTTGAAATCAGAAGACAGCGTCAAGAATAAAGCGACTCGAGAGCTGTTGTCGGGAGAACTAGAACGATTGGGTAAGTCGCTTAAGTTGCCGGATGGGATTGGGCTACCGGGTTCAGAACTCTACGCCGAGGTTCCGTTGTTTCTAAAGTTCACCATCTTGGAAATCGATCCCAAAGATCCCGCGGAGCAACTCTTGGTGAAGCTCATGTCGGGCTTCGATGACGCGGCTAAACGGGAACCGTTGGTTGCACCAGTGTTTGGTCGCGGTCGGGCCCTGGAAGTGATTTCAGCGAAGCAACTTAACGCAGGACTGATCGAGGACCTCACGATATTTTTGTGCGGTGCTTGTTCCTGTCAGGTTAAGGAACGGAACCCTGGCTTTGATTTGTTGCTGGCCACGAATTGGAATGTAGAGTTGTACGGTGAGGAAGGGGAAGCACCACCTGCCGTTACTAGCTTGGAGCGGACTCCGACCAAACCGACTCCGCTGACCATACCGCCGGGAAGAAAACGATGACTGTGAACACGATGGAGTCAGCCGAATGAATCGCCAGACAATAGTAATGTTCGGATCAGTCGTCCTTTTTGTCGCGATGTTGTTTTTGATGAACGTGTCAAACACGACTCAACGAACGCGTGGTCTTTCCGGGACCGATGAAGAACCACTTGTGGTTTTTTGCGCGGCGAGCAATCGGGTCGTCATGGAGTCCATACGAGCTCAGTATGAAAAGGAATTCAGTCGCCCAATTCAGATTCAGTATGGACCATCACAGACGCTACTTTCGAACATCGAGCTCAGTGGAGCGGGGGATCTGTATTTGCCAGCAGACGATAGTTTTGTTGAACTAGGTAACAGTAAAGGCTTGCTCAGCGAGGTATTGCCTTTGGCCTCAATGCATGCGGTTGTGGCTGTTCGTCGAGGAAATCCCAAGAACATCCAAGTTTTTTCGGACCTGTTGCAACCTGGGATTCGAGTGGTTCAAGCTAGTCCTGACGCTGCGGCCATCGGCAAACGCACGAAGCTTGCGTTGATGGATGCGAATTTATGGGATCCCCTCAAGGCGGCTACGGTTGCATTTCGAACGACCGTAACGGATGTTGCAAACGACCTAGTTGTTAACGCGGCGGACGCTTGCATCGTGTATGACGCAATCATGAAGTCGTATCCGGATCTGGAAGCGATTCAATTGCCCGAGTTTAAGGGGATTGTCTCGAAGGTGTCGCTTGCTGTCGTTTCTGGCTCAAAGCAACCGCAAGCAGCGCTTCATTTTGCACGCTACGTTGCGGCAAAGGATCGCGGTTTGGTGCATTATGCCGAACAAGGCTTTCAAATCGAGCGAGGTGATACATGGAGCGACCAACCGGAATTGTCGGTGTTTGCTGGTTCGATGCTCCGCCCCGCGATTGAGGAAACCTTGATTGCGTTTGAAAAGCGAGAGGGAGTTCGAGTCACGCGTGTTTACAATGGTTGCGGCGTGCTGGTTGCTCAGATGAAGGCTGGGCAACACCCAGACGCGTATTTCGCATGCGACACCGAGTTCATGTCTCAGGTCCCGGATTTGTTTCCCAATCCAGTCGATGTTTCTCGGAATGAGTTGGTCATCTTGGTGAAGAAAGGAAATCCCCTGGACATCAATTCCCTGCGAGATCTCACCAGAAAAGGAGTTCGAGTTGGAGTCGGGCACGAAAAGCAATGTGCAATGGGTTGGCTGACGAAAAACACACTGCGTGAAAGTGGACTGGAGACGGAGGTGATGGAAAACGTGACCGTGCAATCGCCGACGGGTGATATGTTAGTGAATCAGATGCGGGCTGGTGCATTAGACGCAGCGGTGGCGTATTTGAGCAACGCGGCTGGAGCGGCGGAGTCGCTTGATGCCATTCCCATTGTGGGCTTGTCGTGCTCGCTTGCGACCCAACCCTTTGCCGTAGCGGAGGGATCGCGGAATGCTCGGTTGGCGGAAAGGCTTTTTAGAAAAATCTGTTCGACTGAGTCGAAAGAAACGTTTGAGGCCGAAGGGTTTCGCTGGCGAGATCCGGCACCGTATGGCAAGCAGTTAGTTCCGTAATGCACGATACAAAATCACCCTTGTCAATTCCGCCAACTCCTCGGAATGGTTGGTCTCCGAGGCCTCGCTCGGATACCCTATTCTTTTTGGTCATGGGCGGCATCTCGTCATGTTTTATTGTGCTGATTGTGCTGATGCTGGTTGCGGATATTCTTTTCACAACACCGCGGAATTTCTATGACGCTTTGTCGAAGCCTGAGATACGAGCGGCATTGCGATTGACGGTATTTTCATGTACCGCCGCGGCCATCTTGTCGGTCTGGGTAGGAACGCCACTTGGATATCTGCTATCGCGTTATAAGTTTCGTGGACGGTGGCTTGTCGATACGCTGGTAGATATTCCGATCGTGTTACCGCCGTTAGTGTTGGGGCTGAGTTTGTTGATTCTATTTCATCAGCCTATTTTTGGGCTGCAACTGGAAGGTACATTTCGTGATTCGCTTGGGGTGCCAATTACTTATAGTTGGCGAGCCGTAGTGTTGGCTCAGTTCGCGGTGGCTTGTGCGTTCTCGGTTCGGACCATGCGTGTTACGTTTGATCAAATGAATCCGCGAGCCGAAGAAGTTGCAAGAACACTTGGCTGCACCCGTGGACAAGCGTTTTGGCAGATTGCACTGCCGCAAGCGAGGAGAGGAATTGTTACGGCCTTTACCATCGCTTGGGCGCGGGCGCTCGGCGAATTTGGTCCGATTCTCGTTTTTGCTGGAACAACTCGAATGAGGACCGAGGTACTTTCCACGTCGGTGTTTTTGGAATTGAGTACTGGCAACCTAGATGCTGCGGTGGCTGTTTCGTTGTTGATGGTCGTAATGGCGGTCGCAGTGCTGTTGGTACTACGGTTGTTTGGAACAGGATTGAAAACGTGATCGAGCTTCGCGATGTGACGGTCAAGAGCGGATCATTCGTACTTTCGGGTATTGATTTGATGGTTCCAACTGGCGATTATGCCGTATTGATGGGAACGACGGGCCGGGGCAAAACAACCATTTTGGAGACCATTTGTGGAT
>JANMNR010000089.1:0-56972 GCA_031368325.1 Pirellula sp. | reverse complement strand
TTCCTTTACCAATTCCTTTCGAGTCACGTCGAAAAGTCCACAAATCCGAATTGTTCGAATGCGTGGGTTCCGAGCAAGCGAGTCGGCGAAGGCGAGCTTCCATTCACTGGAACTGAGTTCAATGGCCATGTACAAAATAGTACCCGAAATGATAGGATTGTTACTTGGGTTGGTAGTCATGTCATACTCCTGGGGTTGGTGAGACAAAACCAGTATTATGAGGGCTACCAGCCCTCTTTGCACTCATAGCATCTCTCCTCCCAAGGAGGAGAAGGGGAGAAAAAAGTTCGCGGAGATCTGACTCGCTGTATTGCGATGTACTACCGATCGAACGGAACTAAAATGCCTCGTCAAATCCGCAAGTCAATACCAGTGGCATTCCGTTTCGGCTGACGGTTCCGGGAGCCAGCGTCGTCACGGCAGTACTCGAATCTTGAGGTTGGTCGGATGCGCAGCGGATCGCAAAATTCGATGAGTCGCCTTTTGAAAATCCTCTGGCTTCGCCATATAGATGTTTTCAACAAACTTTTGAGGGTTGCGATCCACAAGCGGAAACCAAGTGCTCTGCACTTGGATCATGATGCGATGCCCCTTTGTGAATCGATGAAGCACATCGAGCAATTCCAAATGCACCTTTGCCGGCGTATTGGCCACGAAGCGAGTTGGCGTCTCAAACGAATCGCGAAAGCGACCGCGAATCACTTCGCTTCGGACCATCATTTGGTAATTGGGCAGCGTGCTCACATTGGTGCCATCGGGTTGGACATCGATCAGCTTGACGATGAAGTCGGCGTCGCTGCCCGTAGTCGTTACCCAGAGATCGACGTCCAGCGGGCCGGCCATAATCACATCGGCCTCAAGCGGTTCGGTTTGATACACCACGACATCAAGCCGTCGAGCTGCAAAGCGCTGGTCCTCGACCATGTACTCGACGGTCATTCTAGGCGTGATCGCTTCGGTGTAGGGGACGGGTTTGGCCGGGTCACTCACGAACTCGTCGAACGCGTCGGGCGACGACTGTGAGGGCGGTTCGTACGCCAAACTCCCGCGTTCTCTCGCGTACAATATTTTGGTAGCCACGTTGCTAGGTGGCCAATGATCAAAGGTTCGCCAAGTGTTCGATCCGGTTTCGAATACAGTCGCTTCAGCTGGCGCTGGATGCTCCGCGTCCTTGAGATACTTCTCAAAGAACGGGAACTCGATCTCGGCCCTGTAGAAGGCTGCGGTTTTTGAGCCGAACGGAACGGCACCGAGCTTGTCACCGTCGCCAGAAGCCCAACCGCCGTGAATCCATGGCCCAACGACCAGAACGTTGTTCACCGACGGGTTCTGACGTTCGATGGTTTGATAGGTTTTGAACGAACCGTAAAGATCCTCGGCGTCGTACCATCCCGTGACCACCATGACCGCTGGTGCTACTTTTTTGAGGTGCGGAAGTATCTCTCGCTTTTTCCAAAACGCGTCGCGATTAGGGTGGGCCATCATGTCGGACCAGAAGGGTACTTTTCCTTTCAAATGCCGACGATTGATCTCTTCGATGGTGTTGGCGTCCAGGAACAGCTGATAGCCATCGACCGACGGCAAGACCTCGGGAGTTGGGCGCTCGGTCGTTGGCCCCGTGCGTTCATGTGCGTTGTTGTTCAGCCAGCGATAGGCGTGGGCAAGGAAAAAAGCTCCATTGTGCAAAAAGTCATCGAAGTACCAATCGCCAACGGGCGCTTGCGGAGAAACTGCTCGCAATGCAGGATGGGCATCGATCATGCCTGCCGACGCATAGAAGCCAGGATACGAGATCCCAAACATACCGACTCGACCGTTGTGGTTACGGACGTTCTTGATCAACCAATCGATCGTGTCATACGCGTCCGAGCTTTCGTCGCAATCAGTTGGGGATGTTTTGTTGACGATATGCGGTGTGACCTGCTGAAACGTTCCTTCGGACAAGAACCGGCCTCTCACGTCTTGATTGACAAAGATGTATCCTGCCTTGGTAAAGTGTTCACTCGGTCCAAGTGAACTTGGATAAGCGTCCGCACCGTATGGGGCGCACGAGTATGGCGTTCGCTTGATCAAGATAGGATACGTGCGAGTCGTATCTTTGGGACTGAAGATGGTCGTATGCAGTTTACTCCCATCTCGCATGGGGATCATGGTTTCGATTTTTTGATATCGCAACCGAATCGTGCTCTCGGGACTAACCGCTTCCTGCGCCCTCGCCGTTGCGAGATACTTCGAGCCGGTGAGAAAAGCTGGCAAACACAGGGCGAATCGAAGAACGGCTTTTAAAAGTGCTTGTCGATGTTTTGTATGGGACACGGAGTACCTCAGAGTCGTTGGATTGCCACTTAACCGCATTTGCAGCCGTCAATCATATCATTCACATACTCAAAGGCGAGCGAGGGATTTCGACCAAGTCCTCCGCTGATGCCCCTTTACGTCGAGTTAGGCCTCAGGCCGAGTGGCCAATATGCGCTGAATGAGAACCACGAAACAGACGACGTAGCGATCTCGAGTATGGCGACCGGCAGATGGATTCTTACCGTACGACGGATGTCCCAGTCCGCCGAAACACACGACGGACACAAGGAGTTCCGTCCTACAGTAGGCAAATCGATATCTCTCGCTCGCCGGAGGCGCAATTCCGAACCCCACGCGTCATTTGACGAATCGTTCAAGTGTAGGAGGTAAAAGTTAGGAGGTTCCGCAGGACCCGCACATCGGCTATCTTTAGAAGTCGAATACTGCGATCGCGGCTATGCACGCGAACCAATTCGTTTTACAAATCAACAAACAAACTAGTTCTTCAAAAAAGGGAAAACATGAAATTAAGAATCGCTTTTTGTTTAATCGGCATTTGCCTTCTGGGCTGCGAGCCCAAGAAACCAGACGCCAAGATGTCTGGGAAAAGCAAGGCGGGCGTTCATGCACATGCTCACGACGAGCCAACATCATTGCCTGAAGCGGTGAAGCAACTATCCAAGCACGTTGAGACGATCAGCAAAGCGTTCACAGACAAGAAGCCGGAGGATGCGCACGATTCCTTGCACGATTTTGAACATTTGCTCTTGGATCTCCCGGATCTTGCAAAAGATCTCTCGGATGAAAAGAAAGCGGCAATGCAAAAGTCGGCGGATGAATTGCTTGCCTGCTATAAAGAACTCGACAGCACACTACACGGTGGCCCAGACACGCCCTTCACCGAAATCGGAGAACGCTTAACCGCCGCGATGGCCGGTTTGAAAACGGCCACAGAGTAGTTCGGAATGGATAGAAGGTATCCGCTGGCTTTATGCCAACGGGACCACCATTGGCAGCTGCAAAAATCGCAACGAAACGTTGTCCGCACCCCGTCCGGTTTACCCAGGCGGGTTGCGGCGTTTTGAGGGTGTCAGTCATCATGTGCTTCCGCTGGCACAAGGCCGGCACAAACAGCCGGTTTCGGCCACACCAAAACATTAAGTCCGGCTTGCGACAGATTCCGACCTGCTATCTCTTTATTTTAAACGATTGAGGACAATCGTTTTACTCTTTCTTGCTGCGTCTAAGTGCGACCAGGACTAAGGACCGCGGTCAATACCGCGAGCAAATCGGTCCTGGCTACAAGTTGCGAGTTCGTCTCCGGTACAGGTTGCGGGGTGCGCGGAGCCGTCATCGAGTTTACCTTTGCGGGAGGTTTCGGCTCGTCTGCTCGCAGAGGCCAGTAGGCGTGCTGACCATCGACGATTCGCAACTTGCCATTGTGTTTTCGAGCTAATTGCTCGATACGCCTCGCATCCGTAAAAGTAAACGCAAGATACCCGTCCTCAATCCCAATATAGCGAATCGACCATAACGCGGCATCCATTCGCAACTCTGCCACATCCAGCAATCGCGCAGCCACCGTCGGAAGTGGACCAAACCGGTCCGCTAATTCCTGCCGAAGCTCCGCAATCGCGTGCACGTCCTGCAACCGACTCAATCGACGGTACACATCGATCTTGTGTCGCATCTCAGGGATGTACTCGCTCGACAAAAATGCTTCGATCGGCAAGTTGACTTCGACGTCGATTTTGATCTTCGGTGGCTGGCGAGTGAGTTGCCTAACAGCCCCCTCCAGGAGTTGGCAATAAAGCTCATAACCGACGGTCGCAATGTGTCCACTCTGCTGAGTTCCTAGCAAATTGCCAGCTCCACGAATCTCCAAGTCTCGCATCGCAATCCCAAA
Organism: Pirellula sp.; assembly: GCA_031368325.1. Lineage (GTDB taxonomy): Bacteria > Planctomycetota > Planctomycetia > Pirellulales > Pirellulaceae > JBKCUI01. The sequence goes on along the minus strand of JANMNR010000089.1, from coordinate 52,768 downwards.
GCCTGCGCCCAATTGCGAGTACTCCTCAATGGCATGCAATCGACGAGCCGCATCCGGGTTCAAGTTTCGATTCCGATCCACTAGAAGATAGCAATGCGCCTGGTGCTTGTACCGTCCCACTCGGCCTCGCAACTGATGCAGTTCGGAAAGACCATATCGGTTTGCCTCGTCGATGAATATCGTGTTAGCGTTCGGGATGTCCAATCCACTTTCGATAATCGTCGTCGCCAATAAAATGTCCGCACGGTGGTCGATGAAGTCCAGCATCACTTGCTCGAGAACTCCTTCGGCCATTTGACCATGTCCAATCAGAATCCTTGCTTCGGGGGCAATTCGCTGTAGCCTCGCTGCGATGGAGTGCATGTCCTCAATACGATTGTGCACGAAGAAAATCTGACCGTCTCGATTCAACTCGCGCAAGATGGCATTGCGAATGAGCGCATCATCAAAACGCACGACACGCGTCTCGACCGCCATACGCTCCTCCGGTGCCGTCTCCAGATTCGAAATATCTCGAACCCCCAACAACGACATGTGCAACGTTCTTGGGATTGGGGTGGCTGACAACGTCAAGATGTCTACCATCGATGCGGACTTCTTGATTCGCTCCTTCAGCTCGACTCCAAACTTTTGCTCCTCGTCGATGACGAGCAATCCCAAGTTAAAAAAACTCACGTCGACCGAAGCCAATCGATGTGTTCCGATCACAATGTCCACTTGTCCGTTTGCCAAGCGTCGGACAGTCTCTTTCTGCTCCGCTGCCGTTTCAAAGCGACTTAACTTGGCAATTTCGAACGGAAACTCAGCCATTCGCTTTTTAAATGTTTTGTAGTGCTGTTCGGCCAACACCGTCGTTGGCACCAGCACGGCGACTTGATAGCCGCTTTCAACCGCTTTGAATGCCGCTCGCATTGCGACTTCTGTTTTTCCGAATCCAACGTCGCCACAAATCAACCTTTCCATCGGCCGAATACTCATCATGTCGGCTTTGGTCGCGGCGATGGCAGTCAACTGATCCGGTGTCTCCTCGTAAGGAAACGAGCCATCGAATTGACTCTGCCAAACCGAATCCGGCTTGAATTGAATACCGGTGAGATGCTTTCGATGGGCTTGCAATTCCAATAGTTCAGCGGCCATGTCGGTCACCGCCTTTTCCGCCGCAATCTTTTGACGTACCCACGCTTGGCTGCCTATGCGAGCCAACTTCGGTCTCGCTTTTGTCGCCCCAACATAGCGCTGCACCAAGTCGATCTTGCTGCTCGGGACATACAGCTTGGTCCCACCGTCAAACTCGATCGTCAAGTGCTCAAATTTCTGCCCCTGCTTTTCGATCAACTCCATCCCTTGATAGATGCCGATGCCATGCGAAAGATGAACAACGAGGTCTCCCTCGCGAAGATCGAGGAAGCTATCGATCGCTCTGGACGCAAGTCGACGCGAAGAGCGACGCAACGTCGATCGCTTTAGCAGCTGATTCACGGTCAGAACGAACGGACCCTTGGGTTGCAATTCGAAGCCGCTACTCAGCAAGCCAATTTCAAGCTTTACTCGCCCGGCTTTGAAAGCGTTGCTATGTTGCATCAAATCATTGAGGCGACTCAGCTCCCCTTCGTTGATGCATGCAATCAACGCCGATCGATCGGTTCCTAGGGCACCGTCGATGTCCTTGGCAATGTTCTCTAGCTCGCCGCCGATACGCTGCACGTCGCCGATTGGGATACGGAGCAATTCGCCGAGAAATCCCTCACCTGCTAGCTGCGTTATCTGAGCAAAAGCGTACTTGACCAAGTCCGCATAAAGCGCATTCGGATCGCGGAAACGTTCAGGGAACGGAACTCTCGCTTTGAATGCATTGGCGTTATAAACTGCCGCGATCGGCTCGCTGAGCAAGACCATAGTGTCCTTGGGCAAGTAGTCGAGCAAGGACGCTTCCTCTTTCGTCGCTTCGTTGGCTGCAATGAGGTCCACGCGGTCCATCCGGCTGAGTGACCGTTGTGTCACCGAATCAAAACTGCGAATCGATTCCACTTGGTCGTCAAACCACTCGATGCGCCGGGGTTCGCCGCAGTCAGGTGGATAGACATCCAGGATTCCACCGCGGGCCGTGAACTCGCCCGGCAATTGAACACTCGTCGTCGTCCTGTAGCCTGTCGAGGCGAGCCATCGTTTCAATTCCGCCAAGTCCACTCGCTGGCCAACGCTCAGACTGCGTCGATCTTGCCGGAGTTGCTGTGGGCTCGGCACTCGATGCATGAGAGCGGGAATCGTGGACACGATCACCGGCGTATCGATATTGGCCTTGGAACCGGAATCCCGGTGTGTTTGACAAGCATCCAATCGCGAAAGCACTTGGAGTCGCTGAATCACCTCTTGCTGTTGCAACGAATCGACATCGATATCATCCGACGACGGCGGAAAGACATCGCAGTTTCGGTCGAGAAAAAAATCCAAGTCGCGCGCCACGGTTTCGGCGTCTTGATGCTGGGCCAAAACAACCAGCATAGGACGCCGAAAGCGTTGTACCGCACCAGCGGCCATAGGAGCTACCGCACCTAACCAAGCTCCCTCCCAACAGATGCTTTGTCCGGCAGCCCATTTGTCGGTCGAATCGCGAAACGCTCTTAGCTCCGTGATACCCTGCAACAATTCGCGAGCCTGGGTTTCACGTCGCGTCGAGACATCTGGCTTGGCCGTGATCTCCGCTTCATGAATTTGAGCTTCGCGTTTCCGTAGTTTTTCGGCCGCATCGATCTCTGGCTTGGGCGCGGGAGTGACTTTCGCTTTTCGCTCGGGTGTATTTGAGCGCTTGATAGGTGACAATTCTGTTGTTGATGACAGGGGCACTTTCGTTGACTTTTGGGGCTTCGCCCGTTTTTGCGCAGGCACCTCCGCTGCCAGATCCTCGACAGGCATCTCGCCCAGCGACTCTTCGGCATTCTTGTCATTTGAATCAGATGAGTTGGTTCGATTCAGGAAATCGGCCAACGTTCGTTTGGCCTTTGGCGCTTGCGGCTTCATCAGTCCCTATTCGGTTTCGAAGTTCTTGAGGACAAAGGCCCAAGTGTCTGCGGCGGTTTCAACGAGTTTGCTCACAGGCGTGCCCGCTCCATGCCCCGCACTGGTTTCGATACGAATCAGCGTGGGCCTGTCACCACTCTGGCTCGCTTGTAGCCTAGCTGCAAACTTAAAGCTGTGACCAGGTACGACGCGGTCGTCATGATCGGCGGTGGTGATCAGTGTAGCAGGGTAACGTCGGCCTGGGATTAGATTATGAAGCGGCGAATAAGCCAAGAGTGTCTTGAACTGCTCCGGGTCCTCGCTGCTGCCATACTCATTAACCCATGCCCATCCGATCGTAAACTTGTGAAAGCGAAGCATGTCGAGCACTCCAACTCCCGGTAAAGCTACCGCGAACAAATCCGGACGTTGTACCATCGTGGCCCCTACCAACAGCCCACCATTGCTGCGACCTTGGATCGCAAGCTTCGTCGAATTCGTGTACTTTTCGGCGATCAAATATTCTGCCGCCGCGATGAAATCGTCGAAGACATTTTGCTTGTTGCTGAGCATGCCCGCTTCATGCCAGACTCGACCGTACTCGCCGCCACCTCGTAAATTTGGCACAGCATAAACACCCCCCATCTCCATCCAGGCTAAATTCGCTGGCGAAAAGCTGGGCATGACCGAGATATTAAAACCACCGTAAGCGTAGAGCAAGGTCGGCAGCTTGCCATTGCGTTCTAGACCTCGTTTGTACGAAACAATCATTGGTATCCGCGTTCCGTCCTTGCTCTTGTAAAAGACTTGCTCCGTTACATAGTCGGCTGGATCAAACGCTAACTTCGGCTTCCGCCACACCTTTGCCGAATCGTTGGCTAGATCAAAGCGATAGACGCTCGGTGGCGTAACGTAGTTGGTAAAACTATAAAAGGTCTCCTTTGCCGATCGCTTGCCCGCAAAGCCCGCAACGGTTCCAAGCGCTGGCAACAGAACGTCAACGAGCTGTTTTCCAGTCGTTGAAAATTGACGAACCACGCTGGTTGCATCCTTAAGATAGGTCACGACGAATCGGTTACCGAAAAGGCTCACTGACTCCATCGTTTCATCCGCTTCCGGGACAATCACTTTCCATTGTTCGCGGTCAGGCTTATCGATGTCGATTGCAATGATGCGGCGTTTGGGTGCAGAGCTGTCCGTCTTGAAATAGAAAACCGAACCATCGTTGCCAATAAACTGATAGTCGCTATCGAAGCCGGATAACAGTTCCTTAACGTCGGTTGCCCCCTTCACCGAGTTGTTGTTTAGTTTGGCGTAGAACACTTGGTTGCGTTTCTCGGTCCCACGCCACACCGTAACGATCAAATACTGATTATCTTCCGTAACCGAGCCGCCAAAGCCCCACTCCTTGTGGTCCGGACGATGGTAGATGAGCGAATCGGAGTCTTGAGGAGTGCCGATGCGGTGGTAGTATAATTTCTGAAAGTAATTGACGCCGGTAAACTCACCGTCGGAACTGGGTTTGTCATAACGGCTATAAAAGAAGCCTGCGTTGTCGGCTGTCCACGATACAGAACTAAACTTTACCCACTCGACTTTGTCATCCAGATCCTTGCCGGTTGCGATGTCGCGTACTCGCCAAGTGTTCCAATCGCTACCTGCACTTGCAAGACCATACGCCATCAGTTTCCCATCGTCGCTCGGCACGTCACCCGTAAGTGCAACGGTTCCGTCCTTGACCAGGGTATTCGGATCCAGCAAGACACTTCGCGGTCCATCGAGGCTGTCTGCAACATAGAGAATGCTCTGATTTTGAAGACCATTGTTGTGCGTGTAAAGAAAACGATCGCCATGTTTGGCCGGGAAGCCGTAGCGTTCATAATTCCAAAGTTCTGTCAGTCGCTCCTTGATCGCGTTACGCTGCTTAGCGGACTTCAGGTACTCAAAAGTCACGTCGTTTTGACGTTGGACCCAGTCCTTGGTATCGACAGAATCAACATCCTCGAGCCATCGAAACGGATCGTCGATTGGTTTGCCGTGGTAAGTGTCGGATTGAGGGACGGTTTTTGTCACGGGATACAGAATGCTCATGGCAAGGTCAGGCTGAGGGGCCAATTTCGATGGCAACTCCACTTGGCCATTCGGCACTTGAGAGTAGACGATTGCCATAGGGGCGGCAATGAACAGGAGGCAAAACACAGTGGTCTTGAACATGGTTGCGATTGGATTGGATCTGCAAATTAGGAACGAAGCATCCGTTTGTAGGCACAGTATACTGTCTACCGAGGTTTTATTCACAACCTCAGGTCGAGCAAGGAATGAAGCTCATTCGTTTCTGCATTGTGGACAAGCAGAACGACCAATTAGCCTCGATTCGGACATATTGAACCTTTCGAGGCCTAGAGCCCGGAGGCTGGCAAATCTATGCCTGTGGCGTGAGCCAAGGGTTAACTGGCCGATTGCATTTTAGACCGGATGGCGACACATACGCAGAAAACCGGTGGCTCATGCCGGCAATTCATGTTGCGCCCCCAGGGCTTGTGGTATGTCATGTCATTTGCCCTAAGGGTCCACCACAACAACGATCGGCAAACTGCGAACGGACTGTCCATTGGCGAGACTTTGCTCCGCATGCAATCGCACCGGCCCATAACCAACCTTCGTTGGCGAAAGGTCGACCGAGGATTTGCCCTGAGGAATCGTACCTACCTCTTCAAAGCAGTGCACGATTTTGATATCGCCGGACTCGGGACTTGATTTTACAGAGATGTTTAGCGGCTTATCGCTGCGTAGATTCCATACTTGCGGAGCGTCCACAACGAGTTGTTGGGTGGAATCACCGAGTGTTACCCAAAAAGCTTGCTCGTAATGCTGTTCCATGGGCTTTGCCGATTTCACCAGCAATCGAATCTCGTGAGCCCCGGGCTCCGATTTTTCGAATCGCATACTTATCTGAGTATTATAAAGCGTTTGATTGCGCAACACGCCGTTCACGATCCATTGGAGAATTTCCGGTTCGGTTGTCAGCGACGAGTCCTCAGCTTGGAGCGAAACGACAAGCGGTTGATTATGGCTTAGTGCATCCGACTTGGTCTCGATCGTGAATCGAGGTGGTTTGCAATAGGGTTGGCACAATGGGTCGCCAACGATGAGGAGCTGGTACGGGCACAAGACCGAACTATAGAACGCTTCGGCTGTCGTTAGTCCGTCCACGTAATGGACGTGGATCATCGGGTGAGGGAACTTGTTCGGGATGGTATAGGGTTCGGTGACGGCCCCACTGCTGGCGGCCGCACCAAATCGAAGAAACTCAGTTGCTTTGGTTTGAGACGTTGTTGTCATCGCACCGCCTAGGCTGGTTAGATTGTCTGCGATGGAACCAGGCAGAAGTTTGCTGCCACTGTCGTTCCACGAAAAATCCGGGCTTCCGATCATAACACCGGAACATAATTCCCCTCGGGGAGGTAGCACTTTTTCGACAATGCGGGCCTTCATGCCACGTTCTTCCAGTTTCTTGATGGCCATCGCGAAGTTGGGCTCCCTCGTTTTGGTACGAACATCGTCGGTCTTGGTGAAAATGAAGGAGCCAGTAGGTTGGCTGTAGTCGGCTTGGAATGAGGTTTTCAGGTTTTTCCTGGCTTCAAATGGGGTGATGCCAAGATCGCGAGTCACGGCCAATACCATCGATAGCATGTACGAAACACCCAGCTTTGGATTATTGCCGCCAAGCGTATTCGCTGAGTAAAACGTCCTAGCATCGAAGCCGCGAGTGGCCAAATAATCGAATGGAAGTTCGGTGCAACGTTTTGAAATGCGTATGAAATCTTTGTCTTCAAGCAGAGTTGCAAAGGCGGGGTCCTGGAGCAGATAGTCGCGATAGGCCCACCCCCCTTGGATGGCTTGCTCGATGCGCCGCGTGGCTTGCTTTGCGTCACCCGCGAAGGCCCATTGTCTAGCGGCCAAGTATTGCATGGGGTACGCTTGGTTTTTGTCGAACTCGGCGCACAGCGCATCCAATAGCGTCGCAGCTTCTTTGTATTTGGATTGGTCCATCAGTTCCTTGAGCTGCTGCGTTTGTTCCGGCGTTGAGATGATCGGCTCAAGCAGTTTGTTGGCCGGTCGGGCAGCGTAAAGGTTGCTTTCAAATCCGATGTAGTTGGGGCTCTTTGCGAGCACAAAGCGGAACAGGTAGGTTAGGCCATTGATGGAGCCGACAGGGGTGAGGTACGGAGACTTTTTTGAAACAGCATCGATGTCGGAGCCGATGGCGATGGCAGTTGGAAAATCTGCTGAGTAGGCGATGCCTTGAATATGACCGGCGAGGCCGCGGGCTTCGATTTCCTTGAGGACCGGGGCGAGAATTAGCTCGCGAAATTGGTCAACGGTGATTTGGTCCGCATCGGGGACATTGGGAAGAACGATGACATTACGTCCAGGAAAATTGCGTGCAGAGCAATAATAATTGGCGATTGTGCGGGAGTTCGGGGACTGACCATTTACGACGACGACCCAATTGCTAGCGGATGCGCCGGCGAAGACATGGTTGTGTGGAGATAGCGGCGAGAGAAAAACGGCGACGTGAGCGACGACAATCGTAAAAAAACGTCGGTTTTTGCAAAAAAACGGCTTTTGGCATTGCCTGACTGGCATTTTGCGTGGGGAATTCGAAGAAAAAGAAAGCATGCGAACGAACCCCTTCAAAAATTCGGTGACCTTGGTAACATCATCGTATTACTTCAGAAAAAGGCCTAGCGAGTCAGCACGATGAGACCGGGTTTAATTTTGAAGAAATGAGAGCGTAGCTCAGTTGGTAGAGCAAGGGACTTTTAATCCCTGGGTCCTGGGTTCGAGCCCCAGCGCTCTCATTGGTGTTTTGGCCTGGCGAAACGTTGGGAAACGTTACCTAGACGCGGTTCTAGTGCGCAGTGAATTGTTGATCTCTATCCGGGAACTTTCCCGTTTGAGGCTCCAAAGTGCGCATTCCTTCCTACCGTCGCCACTCTTCCGGGAAAGCCCGGGTTACTATCCTTGGCAAAGATTACTTGCTGGGCGAGTGGCAATCTGAGGCCTCCAAAAATGCTTACAAGCGACTGGTCGCTGAATTTCTGGCTGGGATGTCTCGTGTTAATCTGCCGGAGCCTACCAAGGCTGCTACCGTCTCCGCCGTCGTGTTGGCGTTTTTCGACCATGCCAAGGTCTATTACAACGAGGGGTCGGAATACAAAAAGTATCTGACTGCCCTGCGACCACTGCTTGAACTGTATCGGGATGTTCCGGTGTCGGAATTCGGACCGGTGGCGTTTAAGACGGTTCGAGAAAACTGGGCCGCAAACCGGGAACTTTCCCGGCAGTATGTCAACAAGGTCATGAAACGGGTCAACGCGTTTGTGAAGTGGGCCGTGGGCGAGGGCTTGATGCCTGCCGACGCTTACGTTGCGATCAAGTGCATTCCGCCTCTCAAGGCTGGCCGGACTCACTTGAAGGAGGCGGCGCCGGTGGAATGCGTGCCTGATGCGATCGTGGCGCAGACGGTGAAGTGCTTGCCCAAGGTCGTGGCGGACATGATCGCGTTTCAGCAGTTGACGGGCTGTCGGCCTGGCGAGGTGTGCTTGGTCTCGCCTGGTTTGGTGGATCAATCGAATGACGTTTGGGAAGTTCGGTTGCCGAAACACAAAACGGCGTACCGTGGCAAGTCGCGGACGATCTACGTGGGACCGCTGGCCCAGGATGTTTTGCGGCGGTACCTCGAGCGAGATTCGGCGGCGGCTTGCTTCTCGCCGGCTGAAGCGATGGAGCAACGGATTGCGGCGAGAGCAGCAGCTCGGGTGACTCCGTTGAACCAGGGGAATCGGCGGGGGTACCACAAGAATACTCGTGCGCGAAAGAAACGAGCGTTTAAGATTGCTGATCGGTACACTGGCGGAACTTATGGAAAGGCGATCGCGTACGCATGCAAGCTGGCGTTTCCAGCTCCTGAGGAGGCGACCAAGGAAGAGGTTAAGGCCTGGCACAAGGCTCATCGGTGGAGCCCGAATCAGCTACGACACTCCGCGGCAACCAGGATCCGTAAGAAGCATGGTGTCGAGGCCGCTTCGGTGATTCTTGGTCATAGCGATGTTGGTGTGACGCAGATTTACGCCGAAGCGGATCGGGAAAAAGCGATCGAGATCAGCAAGTCGATGGGATAGCCAAATGACCTGACGTGTCCGGCTTGCTAGCAAAATACCTCGAAACTACTTCTTTGTTTGTTTCGATGGGTGATGAAAGATGATTAAGAGTGTCACAATAAAGCAGCGTTCGGTGCGACTTGGCGAGCACAATGGCAGAGGTTTTACCACGATGGATGTGCCCCATTCCTATGTGAAGGATGGCTCGCACGAGTATTTAATCTGTCGGTATCCCGAGGGTGACTTTGCTATTCACCAAATCAATTGCGGGCGAGAATTGGGGTATTGTGGTGAGGTGATCACGTTTCTGATGGACGATGGCGAGCTGGTCGAGGTCAAAGGGCCGTTTCCCTGCGATGACCTTTTCGAGCACAAAACAGCGGATCGTCTTGCAACGATTCTGGATCGCCCCGAAATCGCTAGGAAGGCCTTTCGAATCGAAATTGGAACTGATCTCGCAGTTCCATTCAAACAGCCTGCCATCATTTACGAAGAGTCGCGTTTTGTACTAGGCGACTGGAGGTACCGAGTAAGAACAGCATGGGCCGGGCTGCAAATTCGCGTTCATGCACGTGTGGGTGCAGTCTGCATGACGGTTGATGAAGTTCTAGCCGTAGACTATCAACGAGTTTTCAACATACCAAAATCGAGTTCACCAACGAAAACACAAGTCAAAAAGTGTGTGACCTGACGTGTCCGCGATGCTAGCAAACTATAAGCAAAGTAACGCTCATTGGTTTTAAATAAAGGTTAACGAGGTTTGCAACATGCTGTACGAAGTGGAGTGCGTGGACAAAGTTTCGAAACAAGTCATGGTCTCTCGTCGGGTGACTTCGTTCGCCCTCGCGCGTGAGATCGCTCAGTATTTGGTGACGGCCGCAGGGGCTCGCGTGATCGTCCGTCAATGCCGCCCAGATGCCAAGTACGATGTGTGGCTCTGGCACATTGAGGAGCGGCGGTGGATCAGACTAGGTGGCCGGCCAATGAAGAAATTGGATTCGGCGGAATTCTTTGTTCGATTCGAACGGCAGGATGCGGTGCCGGTTTTCTGGCCAGTGGGCGTTTCGCTGCCAGATTGATTGGCAAAATGCCAACAAAAAAGCCTCATACGAAATTTGATTGGTCACGCCCGATATCCAATCACATGTCGTTTGAGGCGGAAACCTGATTCTACTACGCACATCTGCTGAAATCAATTAGCAGGTAAGCAACTCGTCTCTTTCGAATTTCAGCCCCTTCGCCGCTTGCTCAACTAGCTCAAATTCGGTTCCATTCAATGCAACCTCCGAATTGATTGTCGCGACCTTTACCATGATCGAAAGCTGGAATCTGCCGTCTTCAAACTCTACTGCAAACGGCCCAACGATTTGCCGCATGCCTTCGGAGTCAATTGCTTTGCAAATGTCATTTACGCCCTTGATCTCGAAGCCGACAAACGTGTCATCGGAATTTGCAAGGAAAATCGTGAAATGCTTGCTGATTCTCTTGGCATACGAACGTTCATTTCGCGTGTACACCAATAAGGAATCGGTGATTGACTCGTAGTAGGGATTTACCGAGAAGGAAGGAAGTGGTTGCTTCAGGAAGTTTGCGAATTTTGTAGCCATAATTGCTCTGTAAACCGTGTTGAGTAGTTGAGGGGAAGTGATGGTGTGGCGGTGTCCGCCTCGTCAAAACGAAATTTCGCTATCTGGAATTCTGGCGAAACAAATACCAAAAGTACTTTGCCAGATGGAATAGTGATGTCCTCGCCTGCGATCATATTGTAGTCACGCGCAAAGTTGCCCGTTGGGATGCCCCCATAGATCCGGATGTTTTCCTGGCCTTTGCGCTGGAGACCTCGCCAAATTCCAACTGGACTTAGGCAAATGTCCGGGACGAACCAAGCGTCCTCGACTAGGCTGGAGTTGCCGGTTGCGTGAATCCAGTTAATGATTGAATCGCTAGGCAAATAAAAGGTTTGGTGCGAATGGCCGTCAATTCCGACGCCTAAAAACTCTTCTAACAAGCTGTCAATGTATCTTAGTGCCACGTTTGGTCACTCCCTGTGTGTGTTCACGGCGTCCATGCTATGAGTAAAAAAGTGCCGGATCCTTGCGAACCAAGCGTAAAGTCGATTTGTTCAAGGAGCGTTGGGGTCGTCCGTCGTGATTGGAATCATTGGATTGCCAACGATTTCGTATTTGCCCTTTTCAATCCAATTGACTGCTCGCTCATCGTCGGTTTGGAGGCTGGCCAACGCGTCTGGAGTTTCATAGCGACCATGCATCGTCCTGGATTCTGATGAATGGCGAATGACAAGTATTTTGTACTGCTTGCCCCTGCCGTCAATCGCGATGAAACTGTTCTCAATTCTCATTCCCATTTTTTTGTGCCTTCCAAAAACTAAAGCAGCTTGAGCATTTCGGATTTTTTGGAATCGAATTCCGACTGGTCAATGATTCCTGAGTCCAGGAGCTGCTTGAGCTGGGTCAGCCTGGCCATGGGGTCGATAGTTGTCGCTGTCTGCGGCTGTTGGGCTCCAACTCCGATTGCTTGGTTTATGACCGTCTTATCAGCGCCGGCCTGCAGCTCTTCCATGTGCATGTTGCGGCGGGTGTGGAAGGCGAGCTCTTCTTGTTCTTGGCCGTGACGGTAGATCATTCTGGCCTGGGCTTTTGGGATGTAATCCAATGTTTCTGCGTGGCCGTTCATTCCAGTGAGCGTCAGGGTGGCGCCAATCATGTTTTCTGCCATGTGAATGTCCTTGCAGTCTCGCCATAGGCAGTCAACAAACGTCATTTTCCCAAGCATTTTCGGCCGAAATACAATGAAGCGGCGGTTGGTCAGGACGACAGAATCAGGTAGGAAGTTTGCGATCGGCTTTGACTGAACGGCGATGTACAGTATTTCCTCAGCCTTGGTGCAGATCTCTTTTACCCTGGTGGCGATCTTGGCGACGAAGGTGGGGTCCTGGCCGTCCGCGCATAGGCTGTTCACGGATGTAGTGGCGGATTCGACCCGATTGGCGATGCCAGTTTCAGCGCGTTTGACCTGCGATACCAGAGACCTTGAAAGTCCGGAAACTGCAGATGTGAGCGCGTTTGCGGAGTTCTTTACTACATTCGGGACAAAGTCGCCGGCACGAATCTCGTCGTCTTGCTCAACCTCGGCAACAATTGGTGCAACTGACTCCTGGAATAAACCCTTTACCTTGTCGGCCACGGTCCATGGTCCATCTTGTGTTTTGGCAATGCTGGCCTGGCGTGGAAGCTTGCCGTTGTTGGCGAAATCCTTGATTTGCTGAGTGGAGTATGGGCCGGATGCACCGTTCTTGGTGCGTACATACCATTGCGTGGGTGTTGTTGACATTGGGGCGTGTTCCGTTTTTTAGGTGGGTTTACTTGAGCGATAGACCAGGAATCCAACTAAGAGCAAACTTAAAGTAAGGGTCAAAATAGCAAAAACGATGAAGCATCCGCATGTACCGCATCCCCTGCATCCGCGTGAAAAATCGCCTTTCTTCCAGTCCTGAGCTAACTGGCCGATGACAATCATTCCCTCTCCGATGTCGGACATCGTCTATTACAGCCTTTGTTTAGACACTTAGTTTTTGCGTTTAGTCGTAGTTTTCTTTGTTTTGCCTAGGATCGCATTGGCTTCTGCCAACTTCGCGTCGACTATGGTTTTGCTTGGCTTTCTTGGGTTTGGAGAGAAGGCTTGGCCAATTGCGTGGTTTACGAAATTGGCACCACGTACGGTCAAATCTTCCATGGAAACCTTGCCAGGAATGTAAAGCGTGTCCAATTTTGCGTCTCGCATCTGTTTAATCGCGATACCCAACGAATTGTTGATGCGCATTAGCTCTTCGTGGATAGCGATAAGCTCTTCGATTCGAACGGTAGTTGGGATTGGACCTGCCATTCCAAGACTGTACCAAAAAATATTTTGGAATCAATAACGTGTTGCTGCTTAACGGCTTACGAAAACACATATTGTAAACTTGTTCGCAACTTTGCGTTCTTTGCTTGAAGTTGCGCAACTTTCTGCAATACTATCCTCGTTGCGAGTTTGTGACGTTCGCAGAATCGCGGATTCAAGTTCCTAAGGAGGTGATCATGTCTAAAGTCGCGTCAGTTGTGTTGGGGTGGAATCGTTCGCCGTAAGGCCTTTGCTGTGGGATAGAGAAGTGGCATCTCGCTAGGCTCATAACCTGGAGATCGGCGGTTCGAATCCGTCTCCCACGATTTGGTGGTGGTTGTTGGTCCAGAGTAACTGGACATGGAACGGAGAGCATGGTTGCTTTTTTCGAAGGAGCCTTTTGTGTTCACTGTTTTATGGCTGGTGGTTTATGAGGATTCCGTCGTCTGAGGCTGGTTTGATCTTGATCCTGAATTGCACTCTCAAAAAGGTAGTGAAAGACAGAGTCAGTAAATATGTCTTGGAAGATCGCTGCTTGGGTTTGAAAGAGATCGAACAGGAGATTGATGGCAAGCTTGTGAAGGTCGAAGTCGATTGCGATCAACCGGTGCACAACCGGGGACGTTGCAAGAAGTGTTACGACGATTGGTTCAACGAGCGTCGATCCATGACGGACTCGGAAAAGTGGGCCTTTGACCATGCGTTGATCGAGATGGGGCGGCTTTTGGCTCAGCAGGGTAAGCGAGTGTACGAACGGCAAGATTTGTTGGCGCGGTTGGCTAGGAAAATAAAGAAGAGGGCTTAGGTATGGCACGACTGGATGTGAATGAGAATCCGCTGGAGGCTGGCGGTATTTATCGGCTGCTGACGGGTGGCAACGCTCTGGTGATCGAGATCACCGCTGATGGCGAAAGATTCCTGCCGGTGCCGAGTTTCTTTGCTGGCTTCTTTCGTATTTCCGCTGATCCGATGCCATTCTCGACGCTTGCTGGGCATTGCAAATTCGTTCCGTTCAAGATGGATGGTGAGTCATGAGCAAGAATGCCGACATCGCTGTTTCTGAACGTTCGTTCATTGTCAACTATTCGTCAGGCGGTCATTGCTATCTGTACTCGTTCGATGAATCGCGAATCAATGATGTTTTGGGATTGGTTCGCGGGCAAGCGGACGATTCCGATTTTCCGCTAACCGATATGGATTGTCTGCGGCTGTCGGCCATATTCAAGCTGGCTGTTTCTGCGATGGAACCAGGCGGGGTGATTGATGCGTCATCGCATTATTCTAAGTGCGAGATCTTCTGTGTTGGTGCGCTGGCAAAGAAGACGTCGGTGCCGATTGCTCCTACTGGACCTGAGTGGCCTGATGCCGGCCATGTTGTTTCTGATCCTAAGCCTGAGCCTATTGATTCGTCTAAGGCATCGACAGCTGGAAATGGTTGCTGTCATGTCGCTGGCGGCGTGGTTGTAGGTTTTTTGGTTGGGTCATTTTTTGCATTGTGCGTTGCGAATATCTACGTGCTATTCGTTTGTCTCTTTTCTCTGTTTGCTGGACGGTGAATCAAATGGTGAAGGTTGTATCTGAATTCTCAACGATGGCTCTGGCAACGATCGACGGTGGCCGTGTCGCGGCTGCGATCAATCAGGAACTGAAAAAGGCGGCGCTCGATTGCGATGACCGGCCTGGTGAGTTGCGTCCGCGAAAGATCGTTCTGGAGATCCTGATGGTGCCCGTTGCTGACGAGAAGGGATTGGCTGATTCGGTCAAGGTTGCTGCCAAGATCAAGGCCTCTCATCCGGATCGGCGATCGCGTGTATTTGACATGGCTCTGCGTAAAGGTGGCAAGCTGGCTTACGACGAGGAGTCGTTGGAGAACGTCGACCAGCAAACGCTGGGTCTAAAGACCAATTGAGTTATCTGCCTCGGCATGGTGCGGCTTCGCAATTAACAACTGTCTTGGAATGCTGGTTTTGTTTGCGATAGATGTCTGAGTTCGATTCTCAGCGGGGCTCCTTTTTAATTGAAAACTCCCGACAAGGGGTTCGATCACGCGCAGCTGATCGGGCACGATGCCGCCAAGGGATGGGCATTGATTCGAGGTTCGAGGCCTCGGCGCGTGAGTTTGGTTTGTGGTTGCATTAACAGTTTTTCAGGGGAATACGGATGATCTTAGATGCGTTGAAATACATGGTGGCATTGGGCAAGCGGAATATTGAGGTCCAACGGGTGCCATTGCCTGGCGACCAGGTGATGATTGTCTCGGGTGATCAGACCGAGAAGTTTCAAATCAATCGCCACCTGCGGAAGGATGCGCCAACGAGTCTGGCCGATTTGCTTGACTGGGTTGGGTTTGTCGTCGATGGTCTGACGGACGTTGATATTGAATGCTTTGTCGAGAAGGACAAGGTTTCTACGTCGATCAATCGTGAGTCGACTGTTGCCGACAACTCGACTTTGGTACTGGTTGAGTCTGCGGAGCTGCTGGCGGTGCGGAAAATGATCGCCTCGCCGGTTTCACAGAAGGAGCTTATCGCACTGTTCCGCGGGCCGTTGGCCAAGGCGGTGAAGGCTCACTATGTTCCCGCGTTTCGCGGTATTCAGTTTCGATCGACCACGAACTCGGATAGAAACCAGTCGTCGCTTGGGCGAAGCATCGAGCAAGAAGTGTCGTCAACGGCCGGATCGATTCCGGATGAGATTGTGCTCTCCATGCCGATCTATGATCCGTCGATCGCAGCACTCGGTTTGGCGACTATCAATCTGGCTGTCGAGGTGAACTTCGACACTGAGCGATTTGAGTTTCTGCCGATCGCCGACACGTTGCCTGTCGCGATCTCGATGGCTCGCAAGGAGATTCGGGCTTTGCTGTTGGATGGAATGCCGACTGGATCGCTGGTTGTTCTTGGTTCGCCTAACACTGTGAAGGCACCTGAGTAAGAAATTCCAATTACTTCAAACTTGGAGCAACGAATGGTAGACGAACGATATTTTACGGTTCAAGAGGCCTGTGAACTCTTGAATGTGGATGATGAAACCATTTTGGCCTGGATTCATTCTGGAGAGTTAACTGCGGTCAACATAAGCAAATTGAAGAATGGGAAACGGCCAACTTGGAGAATTCCAAAGACTGCTCTTCGCAACCTATTGAAATCCAGGCAAAACCGTGAAGATGAAGCGTTGGAGCCAAAGACATCTGCAAAGCGAACGCGTAAGCCATGATCAATTTGCATCCTATCGCCGAAGTCTTTCCATTGCTGGATGACAACTCATTGGACGAGCTTTGTTCGGACATTGCTGCCAACGGATTGCAACGGCAGTTGGTTCTTTGGCGTGGGGAGCTGATCGACGGTCGGAATCGGATGAGGGCACTCATCAGGCTCGGTAAGGATCCGGGTGAATACTGTCGGGCATTGGCCGATGATGCGGATCCGGTTGCATTCGCGTTGTCGGCAAACCTTCATCGTAGGCATCTGACCGCAAGCCAAAGGGCGATGATCGGTCAACGAGTGAAAGAACTTCGCTCTGTAGATGCGTCCGCGCGTATGGTAGCTGGCAGGGCGATTGAAGACGGTGGCGTGGATCTGCGCAAGGGTCAAACTGATTCAAACCCTGGCGCACATGTGCGCCAGGGTGAGAGCAATTCAACAAACGGCCGAGCTAGTTATGAAGCAGCGGTGGCAGTCAACGTCAGTCCGCGTTTGATTGATAACGCTCAGCGTGTCGTGACGAATGGGGTTCCGGAATTGGGTTCGGCTGTCATTGGTGGGACTGTTTCGCTGGGGGCGGCTGCTGAGATTGCAAAGCTACCACTGGATGAACAATCGGAAGTGATTGCCGAGGGACCTGAGTTTGTGAAGGCGGTGGCTGCTGAGCGGCGATCGGCTAGGAAGAAGGCGACTGCCGAGGTGCAATCGGCAGCGGCTGTTTTGGCTGCCTCGAGAGAAGCGGAAGCAAATTACGTGGATCCCTATGACGTTTTAGAACAACTGCGTGATCTGATGCCGCGCATAAACGACAAGACGATTCTGGCGCAAATGCTGTTCGGCATGTCGGATGAAAACGAGTTGTATCGAATTCCAGAACTTTGGCATGAATGGCTTTTGAAAAGGGTGAATCGGTTATGAGCCTGATACTGGACAACAAAGAAAAGCTTGTTGCTCGCGTTGATGCGATCTTTCAAGTGACCGGCCAAACGATCTCGAACGCTTCTGCAACTCGGTATTCGCTCAACGGGGTTCGGCATGGATCGGATCGGATCAAGCTGGAGCATGTACGCATCGGTGGAAAGTATTGGACGTCATTGGAGGCCGTTCGTCGGTTTATTGATGCGTTGAGCGAAGAGCCTGTTAAGCAACAAAAGCCGGCAAGCAAGGCAGTCGATGCCGTTGCTGCGGAACTGAAGACGCCGACTAAGCGAGCGTTGGTCAAGCAGGAGAAGGAACGTCAGGCGGTGAAAGCCGGCCTGGATGCACACTATGCGGGGGTGAAGTGATGACGTCTGCCGCCCTAGTCAATATGGTGATTTCGAAATTGAGAACTGGGACTGTTGAGTTTCTTGAGATCTCGAACAGGACTCCGCCATGTGTTTCCTTTGTCTACGCTTCAATCAAGTACACCATCTGGTGTGATGCGTTAGGAATTGAAGTGCATCGCCATCTGGAGGACGGCGACGGTTGCGTTTGTGATAGTTATCAGATTTGGATGGAAGGTGTACTCAACGGCAGAGTCAGAACTGAATCTGGCGAGTTGGTGTCAAGATGAGTGCAACAATCCTTGATGTCAAAGCTGACGATAAATGCGGAAACTGCTTTAACGATTTCGCTGATCACAACTACGATGCGGGACGAGACCTGTACGTATGTCCATATCCGCATCAGGAAACCGGATATGGTGGATTTAAAGGTGGCGATCCGAACAACTTCCACCCAGACAGCGAATGCAGTTCCCCGCAAGAAATCGCCGCCTGGCGTAAGGCATGCAAGGAATGGGATGGCACGCCATTGGAATTGCAGCGTTGTCGGGGTGCCGATGGCATATCGGGCAGCGGATGGAGATTTGGCATTGGCGTTTACACGATTGAGTCTGAACAGACTTGGGCGGCCAGATGAGCGAACTCAAATTAGAGCAAATCACAGCGATCGTTGACACTCGCGAGCAAGCCGCGTGGGATCTGTCACCGATGCAAATCGTTTCGAAGGGGCTAGATGTTGGCGATTACTCAGTCGTTGGCCTCGAGTCCGTGATTGCGATTGAACGCAAGAGCCTACCGGATTTCGTGATGTGCTGCGGTTCCGAGCGTGATCGATTTCAACGTGAACTGGATCGGCTGCGTGGTTGGCCGGTGCATGCGGTGATCATCGAAGCGAGTTGGGGTGAATTGGAAATGGGGCAGTGGCGTTCGAAGTTGAATGCGGCACAGGTGATGTCGTCCTTTGCAAGTTGGATTGCTCAAGGGCATACGCTCATCCTGGCTGGGTCGGTTCCGAATGCAGCTGCTGTGTGTCGAGGCGTGCTGTTTTATGCGGCTCGGTATCGGATGCGCGAGGCGATGGCGTTGCTTAAAAGTGTGAAGGGAGTCAAGGCTGATGTATCTAGTGCAATGGTGTGATGGGCGCGAGGTGGTTGCAAGCTGGTCGGAGGTTGCAAGGCATCCGATGTATGGGGTTGCGACTGTGTTTGAGCGCACTCGGTTTGGGGGTTGCTTTGGTTGGGTTGCTTGTTGAGGAGTTGATGATGGCGAATTGTGCGACGGTTACTTGGGTGGATACGTTGGAGGAAATGCCAGATGATGATTTGACGGTGTTGATCTGGTCAGCTTCATCGGATCAAGGTGTTTGGATTGGATACCGTGATGCGGACGATTGGCGGTTTGCGGATGGTGCGAAGTGCCTGGAGCTGGTGACTCACTGGGCTCAGTTGCCAGAGGGACCTGGTTCATGATTCGCACGACAATTCATATGTGTCTGAGTGTGCGTGGAGCACTTTGGAACCAAGCCTATCTGTCTCGTTCCCAATCGAGTTTGGTTGGGTCGGTGTCTGATCCAGAGACTGGAAAGCAGCTGACTAGTTGCGAAATTTTTGATTCGCTATGTGATTCTCTGGAAAATGGTCAGTTGGTTTTGCCGATGGGCGAATGCAGCGACTTTGATCCAAAGACTGGTTGCCGAGGGCACAGACATGACGATGAGGCGACAAAGATCGTTCAGCCTGGACGTCATGATCGAGGGTATTCCCATGTCTAGCGTGATTAACGACTATCCCGCGTTGCGACGCAGTTGGATCGCGGAAGGTAAGCGGCTGACTTTGGCTGGTGAATACTCACCGATTAGCCAAATTGCTCAGGCGAATGTGATGCTGTTTCGACGTGAACAGCGCCGGATTGTTGAACGACGCGGGCGTTGCGAAGGCAATTGCTCGGTTGATTTGGTTCAGTCGATGAATGGTGACTGGGTGTGTCCGATGACATGGCTGCCATGTCCGAATAGGGTTTTAGGTTCGATTGTTTCTCTACTTGCGAAGGTGAATGGATGATGAGTACTGTTGCTGAAAAAAAACCGGTGAATGTTGCGTTGGTTCCTCAGGCTGACGTTGATCGAATTGTTGAATTGGATGCGTTCTGCAAAAGTTCAGTGCTGGCTATTCAAGCGGCTCATGATGCTGGTAGTGATATGCAGAAAGCCTTGGTGACTGCTCGGACTACGAACGGGATTCGTCAAAGGCTGACCAAGGAAGTTATGAGCGATATCATGGCGCTTCAGGGGTCCGCTCTTGGATTCAAAACTGACAAGGATCGCGAGGGTGGTTATCCTCTCGAGGTTGTGCGTGAGGTGATCATCGCGGCTCTCGTAAAGCGGTTGCGGGTGACTGGCAACGAGATCAATATCATCGCCGGCAATCTGTACGAGACTGTCAATGGGATTAGCCGTTTGGTGAAGGAATTCCCTGGTGTGACTGATTTGCACATTGAGATGGGCGTTCCGGTTTTGAATGGACCTGAGACGATCCTCGTGTCCGGTCGAGCTCAATGGCGATACAACGGGCGAACGATGGAAGTTGTGTGTGCGAAGAGCAACGATATGGATACGCGAATTCCTATTCGTCTCCAGCGCGGGGCAACTCCTGACAATATCGTTGGTAAAGCTAAGTCGAAATTGTACCGCCGAATCTACGAACGGTTGACCGGTTCGGAATTGAGCAACTTGGATGACGAGCTGCCGACGGAGCCGGCGAAGATTGCTTTTCAGCCTGAAGAGGAGCTGCCGGTAACTGGATCGCTGGAGGATGCTTTGGCCAAGGTCGATGCGGAAAGCGGTTTTGTCGATGGTGAGATTGTTGGCGAGCCGTTGCCGGCAGAATTCCTCGAGGCGTTGCGTACTGCGATCGCGGCCGCTAAGACTCCGGAGCAAATGGCAAATGCTCGGGCATTCTGGCTGCAGAAGGCCACCAATCGCAACTTGACGCTTGGCCAAAAGGCGACGATCGAGTCGATGTTCGATGCCGCGTAACATCAGTTTCTCACTGACAACGGACCAAATTCGTGATCGTTCCAAAACGGTCACGCGTCGAAAGGGCTGGAAGTTTTTGAAGGTCGGTGACGAGTTGAATGCCTGTGTGAAATGCATGGGCCTGCGGCCAGGCGAGAAAATCGAACGCCTGGCTCGGATTCGTGTGGTCGATGTGCGGCGAGAGTCTTTGGCAAAGCTCCATGGCCAATACGGTTTAGAGGAGTCGAGAAAAGAGGGATTCGGCGATCAAAGCGGACACAAGTTTGTCACGATGTTCTGCCAACACATGGGCGGTGAACGTGATCAGGTTGTGACTCGGATCGAGTTTGAGTATTTGGATTGAATGCGTACAAGGGGACGGAAAGCAAATGACTTCGAACGAAAAAGAAGAAATCAAAGCCTGCGTTTTTTACGGCACAATGGCGGCAATCTTTACGTCTGGGGCTGCATTAACAATGGATAACACTGTAATCAAAGCCGTTGGTACGGCTATGGTTTTTTGGGTGCTTGGGTTTCTCGGGTCTCTAACAGTATTTGCCCAGATGCGAGTAGCTGCGGATGTGCAGACGGACACCAAAAAGGAAAGCGATGAGTAGTCTAGATTCGTTTCGGTCGGCATTCAGCGGCAAATCGTCCTCGATGTGGGTGCATTGCGAATGTGGCGAGGAGTTTGGAAGCCAAGAAAACAGCGAAGACATGCTGATTTCAAACTGGTACGGATTGCTTGAATTCGAAGGCAGTCAGTACGTCGAAGAATGCACATGCTGGCGGGACCGAGCCCGTCAGCTTACCGAATGGATCGACCGGCACAAACACGAGATCGCGGATTATCTGCGACTGGAAAAAATACGATTGACTGAATTCGCCGACGCTCACCCAACTTTGGATTTACGTGCGGATGCTTTTAGAAGCGGTTGAAGTTAAGAGATGAGTTGACTGAGTTCGACTCAAATGGATGAAATGGACCGAGTAATGGAAGGTCAGAGTTGGAATGCAGGATATTATTCAGACCGTCAAGATGGCGGTTGGCAATCGCTGGCTCGACGTGCTTGCGAAATACTTCGACCCATCGACGTTCGATCGCCGTAAAGGCTACCCATGCCCAAAGTGCGGGGGCGAAGATCGATTCGGGGTGTTCAAGGACTTCGAAGCTTCTGGCGGTGTAACGTGTCGCAAGTGTTTTACTGCTGGCTCTGATGGAATTTCATCGGTTGCTTGGTTGCTTGACTGTTCGCAGATTGAGGCAGCAAAACGCATTGCATTAGATCTTGGGTTGGATTTAGATTCGCCTGAGGTTCGAACCATCATTGTTGATGTGATTGATTCTATTTGCCGTGCGAAGCGGATGCCTCGTGAAGGTCTCGAGCCGTTTGGGCCACTATCCCCGTGGAAGTACGGTCGAGAACAGATAGATGCAATAAAGGTGCCAGTTTATAACGAACGCGGCGAGCAACATTCATTTTTTTATGTGACTGGTTCGGGTAAGGGATACTGTCAACGCGGAAAAGGAATGGATGGGCTATTCCTGCCTGGTCGATTGCCTCAGCCTGGCGAAAGCTGGCTTGTGACTGAGGGGGTTAAAGATGCGGCCGCATTAACTCACATAGGGTATCTCGTTGCTGGCCTGCCGACGTCCATGCTGGCCGCAAAGTATGCAAAACTGTTTGCCGGCTGCAATGTTGTGCTTGTGCCCGATCTCGACGTTCCGAGCATGGAAGGGACGGTGAAATCCGGGGGGCATCTTTTTAGGGTGGCTGCCACGATTCGCATCGCGAGGATGCCTGGCGAGGTTGTGCAATCGAAGGGGGATGGTGTCCGAGAAGTGTTGGCGAAACGCGGTGTTGAGGCGGTGCGCGAGGCTGTTGCCAAGTCGGAGCCATGGGAGCCCGCCGAGGGAACGATCGACGATAGGCCCAATGTCATGGTTACGCTCAATGAAGGTGTGGTCGCCGAGCAAGTGATCGGGCATCTGTCCAGGCTTGGGGCTGAGACTCCTTGGATTCCCAAGCGATTACGTGATGATGTGGCGTTGTTTCAGCGTGGTGGAATGCTTGTTCAGACGCTTGAGTCGGATGCGGATGAACAACTTGAGAATGGTATTGTTCTGAAAAAGGGGTTGAGGCGGATCCGCCAGCTGCCTGAACCGCTGTTGAGGGAACGGGTGACGCAGGCTTGTCGATTGGTGGAGGATCGATCAACGGAAACCGAGGCGAAGATCATACCTGTGACGCCGCCAAAATGGTTGGTGTCTGCGATCCATGTGCGTGGGCATTATCCGAAGATTCGTAGCCTGGTTGGTTGCGTGGATACTCCGGTTTTGAGGACGGATGGATCGGTGCTAGAGACGCCTGGCTATGATCCGGCGACGCGTTTGCTGTATGAACCGAGGATGGAGTTCCCTGCCATTGGCTCGACGTTTCAAGAAGCTGAAGCCGCGGCCGATATGCTTGCTGAAGTTGTTGTGGATTTCCCGTTTGTAAGTGGTAGTGATCGGGCCGCGTGGTTGGCTTTGCTGCTGACTTTGGTTGGTCGATCGTGCGTGATTGGTTGTACGCCTCTTTTCGCGGTCTCGGCGAATGTGCGCGGGGCTGGTAAGACGATCTTGCTAAATACGGCTCATATCATCGCTCGAGGCAGCAAGATTGCTGCTCGGGCGTATGAGCATGATGACAGGGAAATGAAAAAGGCGATCACTGCGATCGCGATCGAGGCGATTCCTGCTGTGATGTTAGATAACATCATGGGCAGAATAGGCGGGGCGAGCTTGGATGCTGTGCTGACGTCAACTGTCTGGACTGATCGGATCTTGGGCGAGTCTAGGACGACTGGCGATCTGCCCATCAAGACTGTTTGGACTGCGACCGGCAACAATCTTTCGTACGGTGGGGATCTTGGGCGCCGTGTCTTGCCATTGAGGCTGACGACACCTGAGGAGAAGCCAGAGGAGCGTACGGAGTTTCGGCACAAGGACCTGTTTGGGTGGATCGAAGCAAATCGTGCGCGGCTAGTGGTGGCAGCGTTGACGATCCTGAGGGCATACATCCTAGCGGGTAAGCCTGATCAGGGTGGAACATGGGGCTCGTTCGAATCGTGGCATCGAATCATCCGTGGAGCTGTGTACTGGGTTGGGTGGGATGACCCAATGCAGACACGTCTGTCGATTGATGAGTCTGACGATACGGCCTCGTTGGTTAGGCTGTTGATCCATGGGCTGAACGAAGCAGATCCGTACAAGGAAGGAAAAACAACGAAGGAGTTGGGTGCATTATCAACCGAAGATGGGCAGTATCCATCGTTGGCCGAAGCGGTATCAATGGTCTGCGGTGGCAAATTCGATGCGTTGCGCTTCAGCCGCAAACTGAAGCAATTTGCGAATCGAGTTGTCGCAGGCGAATCTATCGTTGTAATCAAGGGCCATTCTGGCCTGTGTCGTTGGTATGTGAAGATCAACGGTGTACCGCTCCCTGAACGAGCAGAAGCTCGCCAGCAGACACTGGAGTTGCAGCCATGATGCAGAGCGATGGTTGGGTTGGTTGGGTATGGATGGGTTGTTTCGCGCCTCCTGAGTTTGCAAACGTGTGTGTGTGTAGGTGGGAATCTGTTTACGGTTGGGTTGGTGTGGTTGTTTTCTATTTTTTCACGCGAGTGTTCAACTGTGTGTTCTCTCAATGGCTTGATACATTCCACACACACACGTTTTCAAACTCAGGGGGACACAGGTTAACACCACCAACCACACCAACCCAACCATGTGTGAGGCTAATGGGTCCTTCCTGGAACTTTTTCCAGGAAGTGTCATACCGAGCACCATCCGATATAGACAGCGTCCACCGATGAGCCTCAGCCAATGGTTTTGACAAAAGAACAAGACGCTGGTCGAAAGCGAGAAGAGCGGGCAAAGGCTCGCGAAATTGGGCCTATTCCTCCGGTGGCAGACATTGCCCGTCGGTCGCGAGCATTTGACTCGTTAAAGTACTTCTGTGAGACGTACCTGTTCAAGATCTTTCGAAAGCCTTGGTCGCCTGGTCACCTTCGAGCGATCGAACGGTTTGAAACAACCATCAAAACTGGCGGATTGTTTGCGCTCGCGATGCCGAGAGGGCAAGGCAAGACAGCGCTTGCTCGGGCTGCTGTGCTTTGGGCTGTGCTGACCGGCAGAAGATCGTATGTGTTGCTGATTTGTGCTACCAGCAAACTAGCCAAGCGATCACTGAAGGCCTTCAAGTCGAGCCTACAGGGCAACAAATTGCTCCTGGATGACTTTCCTGAGGCTTGTTATCCAGTTAAGAAGCTCGGAAGAATGCCGCAACGAGCCAAAGGGCAGCTATGTCAGAATGAGCCTACGGATCTGCAATGGACTGATGAATTCATTCAGCTCGCAAACATCCCGGGCGCGGCGTGTGCTGGCAGCGTTATCGATGTTGTAGGAATCACTGGGGCTATTCGCGGAAGAAACATCGAACTTGCAACTGGCGAGCAGATTCGACCTGACTACGTTGTTCCTGACGACGTCCAAACAAAGAAGTCCGCAAAGAATCCTCGTATAGTCGAGGAAATCATCGAGACCATACAGTCTGACGTACTTGGCTTGGCTGGGCCAGACGTCAAGATCGCCGGATGTGGCCTGTTTACTGTGATCTATCCTGACGACGCTGCTGATCAGCTGCTTAACAGAGACATCTATCCAGCATGGAACGGCGAACGCATCTCGCTTTTGGAGTCCATGCCAACGAATCTGGACACGTTTTGGAAAGAGTATCAAGAACTCCTTTATGCCGATCTTAAGGTTGGAGACGACTTTCATCGTAAAGCGACAGCCTACTATTTAGTACACAGAGATGAAATGGACGCTGGGGCTGTCCCATCATGGCCAGAGCGATATGTGGACGGCGAAGTATCGGCGATCCAGTGCGCAATGAACTTGCTGTTCACTCGAGGCGAAGCGACTTACTGGAGCGAATATCAAAACAGGCCTCGACGCGACAAGGCCCAGGAAAATCAAATCACTGTCGATTTGATATTGTCACGTTGTTCTGGAGTTCCGAGGTCACTTGTACCATCGGAATGCGAGAAGATCACAGCTTTCATAGACGTTCAGGAAGAAGTACTTTTTTGGATCGTTGTTGGTTGGAAGTCTCAGACATTTGGCGGCTATGTCATTGATTACGGATCATTTCCAGAGCAGCCATCCAACTTCTTCACCAACACTGACATCAAGCTTTCTCTGATGCGGAAACTGAATGTTGATTCCAGAGAGGCGTCCTGGTTCCAGGGACTTGAGGAGACAGCGAAGATACTTGAGCGTCCATGGATTCGTGACGGCGTAGAGATGCCGATCGACCGCGTCCTCATCGATGCGAATTATGGCGAGTCAACGGACGTCATATACCGATTTTGCAGGGTCAAGGGCTCATCGACTTGGATGCCGTCGCACGGGCGATTTGTTGGAGAATCGGGCGTTGCGTTTAATGATATTCCCCGCAAAGTTGGCGAAACGATAGGGCACAATTGGAAGATGCCATTGGTCTCCCCAAAGCGATTCACGCGGCACGTGACCTGGGATACCAATTATTGGAAGTCATTTGTCTCTGGTCGATTCAAACTCCCATTGGGCTCAAAGTCATGTTTAACTGTATTTGGTCATGATCCTGATGCCCATCGAATGTTCGCCGATCATTGCACTAGCGAAGCATTCAGCAGAAAGATCGGCGCGGGTCGATCCGTCGACATTTGGAAGCTCAAGCCTGGCCGAACAGAAAACCATTGGTGGGACGGCCTCGTTGGATGTGCAGTTGGGGCCTCAATGGTGGGCTGCGAAGTACTCGACGCGCCAAACGCCATACAGCAGAAAAAGAAACGGAACATGGCAGAAGAACAGGCAGAAGCTAGGAGGCGACGAAGTGGCTGATAAACCTTTACTCATTGACGCTCAGGAGCTCGCCAAGATGTTGGCTGTATCACGTACGACACTTCGTCGCATGGTGCAGGAGAGCAAATTGCCGGATCCAGTTTCCTGTTTCGAACATCCGCGATGGTCCCGCGCTGTCATCGAACAGTGGGTACTCGATGGTTGTCCGGATCGGACACGGATTTTCATACCGAACTAGCGCAATACTGCTGGCCATTCCGAGGACTCTTTGATATTGTCATATCCTTGTTGGCTGTAATCGATCTGCCAAAATTCCAGATCATCTAAAAGTATCGTCCGCCCCTTTGGGGTTCCGATTCTTAGCCGAATTGCGACTAGGCGATCTCCGTGGCTTAAGCGTGGCAGATCAGACGAACCAGATAGCTCGAGGTCGATCGACACAATTGGCTTTAATGCCGCGACCGTTGACGCGAAGTGCACAAGAGACCGAAGCTCGCCAGCTCCGAGCGCTGCTTTTATGGTGGCCGTTGCCGAAACCTTGTCGACCTGTTTGCAACTGTAATTGCCGGCCATCAAATCAAATGGCTTCGAAATTAGATAGAGCATCATTTTTCCTTCAATGGTTTATTCTTCTTTAGGTCTGCCGGCCGATTGCGGCTCGGACAGTTGTTTTTGATATTTTGCAGGGATAGACTCCCTGATCAGATCGCGAACAAACCCAACGCGGGTTTTGCCGCTCTTCTCAACTTGCTCATCAAGAAATGGCAACCAGTCTTCAGGGATCGACTGCGACCAACGAAATTGCTTGTCTTGTCCGGCTGGCATTTCTTCTCCATTGAATCCCGCCCACCGATGTGAGCGGGATGAATTTGTTTTGTTAAATCATCGAAATCGCAGATTCATCGTTGCAAATCAGAAAGTCCAGCACGTTGATTCCCAACAGCTTGCCGCATTCTTGTAGGCGGTGCATCATGACCGTGTCCTCGCGACTTGGAGTCAGTTCACCCGATGGGTGATTGTGGCAGAAAATGATCGACGATGCGTTCGCCAAGAAAGCTGGCCGAAATGCTTCGCGAGGGTGAACCAAGCTTGCATCTAGGACACCGACAGTGATCGTCGCCAATCCGATCACTTTGTTCTTGGTGTCTAACAAGATCGCAACGAATCGTTCACAAGGCGAGTCCGACAAGTACTCGACGCAAACTGCCTTGGCTCGATCTGAGCCTGAAATTTCTGGCCGCGTTTTGATCGATGCGACTCGGACAAGCTTGGTTTCGTAAACTGGCGTGAGGTTGAACTGGGTCATACTGAATTCCTTTATTCGCAATTGTCTTGGCTTGCGTGTGCCATCGAAGCAGTTTTGCTTTCGTTCCTAAATTATACACCGACTCTAATCCATTACAATAGTCGGTGTAGAGTTATTTGGGAAATAGCGAAAATTATTTGTGTCCAAATCGCTCCAAATCCAACCAAGTTGAACCAACTGGAATAGCAACGGCAAAACATCGTTGCATATCGTTGCATTGGCTTCATGATTCACGATCATGGCCGAAGATCTCACCACAAAAATCGAAGCGAACGTTACAGCCCCAGCATCCGCGTCTAATGATTCGGGTGCCATGGCCCAACACAATCTGCGCGATCAAATCGAAGCTCTCAAGTTCTTTGAGAATCGAAAGGCAATCTCCGGCAAGAATCGTGGAATTTTGTTTGCAAAGTGTGTTCCCCCGGGGGCATCGAGTTAAATGGGCATCATTTCGTCGGCAAAAGCATGGATTCGCAGCGTCACGGTAAAAACCGTCCGCTATGTCCATGCCCGTTACGACGCAGCTCGCACCACAGACGACAACGCGCGCCACTGGCTGCTTGCCGATAATCTTAGTGCCAACGCAGCCAACAGCGCACACGTTCGCCGGATCCTTCGCAGTCGATCCCGGTACGAAATCGCAAACAACACTTACGCGCGAGGCATCGTCAACACTCTCGCCAATTTCGCCATTGGCACCGGTCCACGTCTGCAAATGCTCCTGGAGAATCCAGAAGCCAATCGCACCATTGAGAGATTGTTTCAGGCATGGGCAAAAGAGGTTGGCCTCGCTGAGAAGCTACGCACGATGCGTATGGCACGGGCTGGCGATGGCGAATCGTTCGCAATCTTTACCTACAATCCAAAACTTCCTTGTGCCGTCAAGCTCGACATTCGACTCATCGAGGCTGACCAGGTTGCCTCGCCATTGACCGAACTGAGAGTTGGCGTTGATGGCATCGACTTCGACGAATACGGCAACCCGAAAACCTATTGGTTGCTCGATTCGCATCCTGGCGATTTGATGCACTATTCGACGGCGGCAAACCCTGTCGCAGCGGCGAGCGTCCTGCATTGGTTCAAAGCAGATCGGCCAGGCCAGGCACGAGGCATCCCGGAAATCACGCCAGCACTTCCGCTTTTCGCTCAGTTGCGACGTTACACACTAGCCGTTTTGAGTGCCGCCGAATGGGCTGCCTCCGTCAACGGCGTGGTCAAAACGGATTCGCCATACGATCCAAACGATCCCGATGCCCAAGCGTGGCAGCGAATCGAGTTCGAACGCAACGCGCTCATGACCATGCCAGGCGGTATGGACGTCGGACAGCTCAAAGCAGAGCAACCAACCGGCACGTACGCCGAGTTCAAAAACCAGATCATAAATGAAATCGCCCGTTGTCTCGAGGTACCGTTCAATGTCGCAGCTGGCAATTCGGCAGGCTACAACTACGCATCAGGCCGACTTGATTTCCAGATGTTTTTCAAGTCGATCCGCGTTGAGCAATCGCAACTTGCATCAGTTGTGCTCGATCGCATCCTATCGGCCTGGCTCGACGAGGCTCTTTTGATTCCGGGGTATCTACCGCCAGGCATCACACCTATCGATAGTGGTTCGCATACATGGTTCTTTGATGGCAACGAACACGTTGATCCGCAAAAAGAAGCCAATGCCCAGGCCACACGACTATTAAACCACACAACCACTCTGGCGACTGAATATGCACGCCAGGGTGTGGATTGGGAATCCGCTCTGAGGCAACGTGCCAAAGAACTAAGTCTTATGTCCGAATTGGGGTTAGCTGTCGCTGCTCCCAGCACGGATAAACCAGTTGTCCAAGAGGAAACAGACGATGAACTCGTTGACGTCTCGTAGCAAAGTCCTTCACCGCGCCAAGATGCGACGATTTCTTGGTTCCGTCATCCAAGCAAGCGCGGCTCTAACGCTAGCGCCGGACGCGGCTGCCATCGGCAGTCTCGACGATATGATTGGCCAGTCGTTTCAATGCGCCGCATCTCCAGTTGTGATCCAAGCTGCCGATGCAAATGATCAGAACGCTCTACCGCGATTCCAGATCACCGCGTACAACGGCGGCAAGATGAACGTCGGCTGGGGCTATCCAGTTGTTGTTGACCTTAAGGGAATGAAAATCAGTTCCCAGAGCAACACGGTCCGATGCCAACACGATCCGATGATGGGTGTCGGCCATACTGACTCGGTCAAGATCGAGGGCAACAAGCTCGTTGTTTCCGGCGTAGTTTCCAGAGAGACCGAAGCGGCCCGTGAAGTCGTAGCCAGCAGCAAGAAAGGATTCCCATGGCAGGCTTCCATTGGTGCAAGTCCTGGCAAGTATCGATTTGTTGCCAAGGATGAGAAGGCGGATATCAATGGCCAATCGCATGATGGACCGTTTTATCATGTTCTTGAGTGCTCGTTTGACGAGGTTTCCTTCGTCGATCTTGGTGCCGATCGCACAACCTCTGCAAAAATTGCAGCTGCTGATGCAGGTACAGGCCCTACCCCAGCTCCTACAGCGCCAGCCCAGCAAACCGTCGACGTCCAGGCTGCCATCAACGCTGCCGTTGCGGGAGCGGTCACACAGATCCAGGCTGAAGCAAATCGCGTAGCCAGCATCACTTCCCTGACGTCGGGGCATCCTGAAATCCAAGCCAAAGCCTTGTCGGAAAAATGGAGCAGCGAAAAAGCTGAGCTCGAGGTTTTGCGAGCATCGCGTCCCGCGTCCCCTGGCATCCACATTGGCACCGGAACCAACGTCTCGCGAGACGTCTTGCAGTGCGCTGTCGCTCAAGCGGCTGGCTTAGACAGTGTCGAAAAAGATTATGACGACAAAACTTTGCAGGCTGCTCATACCCATTTCAAGGGTCGACTAAAACTCCAAATGTTGTTCCTCCAGTGTGCTTGGGCAAACGGCTACACTGGCCACACATTTGCTGGCAACGAAAAGGAAATCTTGCGAGCCGCATTCGGTGGCATCAATGGCTCATTCTCGACTGTCAACGTGGGAGGCATCCTGTCGAATACTGCGAACAAGTTTTTGCTCCAGGGGTTCATGGCCGTCGAGCAAGCGTGGCGAGAAATCTCCGCGATTCGTCCTGTAAGCGACTTCAAGGAAATCACCAGCTATCGGCTAACCGGTGCGGAAGAGTATCAACTTGTTCCGGCAAGTGGTGAGATCAAGAACGGAACCTTGAGTCAAGAAACGTTTGGAAACAAGGCAGATACCTACGGGTTGATGCTCTCCATTACTCGAACTGACTTCCGAAATGATGACCTCGGTGCATTTACCATGGTTCCTCAGAAGCTCGGACGTGGCGCTGGACTGAAGATCAACAAAGTCTTCTGGACTGAGTTCATGAACGATTCTGCGTTCTTCACTTCCGGTAATCTCAATTACTTCGAAGGTGCGGGAACGACATTGTCGATCGATCAGCTGACGGTTGCTGCTCGGATGTTCAACGACCAAGTCGATTCGAACAAAGATCCGATCGGTGTCGCTCCAAAAATCCTTTTGGTGCCAAACGCTCTCGAAGTACTTGGTCGCCAGATTTACACATCCCTTGAATTGCGACCCGTCTCGACCAGCAAAGAGGCGATCGCCAATCCTCACGCGGGTATGTATCGACCAGTGCGATCGGCCTATCTGAGCAACGCTGCAATCCTTGGTAACTCCACGACAGCCTGGCGGTTGCTCGCTGATCCTGCAGAGCTCGCCGCGATCGAGGTTTGCTTCTTGGATGGCAATGAGCAACCAATCATTGAGACAGCCGAGGCCGATTTCAACACACTTGGCGTCCAGATGAGAGGTTACCACGACTTCGGTGTACGAAAGCAAGACTATCGAGCCGCAGTCAAGAGCAAGGGCGCTGCGTAATCTACGCTGTCCTCCGATCTGATCGCAACACTTAAGCGATCAGGACCACAATCCTGATCGATTTACCAATTAAGCAACCTTTTATTCTTAGGAACCTCAAACATGGCCAATGAAGTCTACGCAGTTGGCGATTCGATCGACTACGTCAACGGTGTAACTGCAATTCCAGCGGGCAATTTTGTTTTTAATGCTGCCGGCACACGAGTCATTGGGCTCGCAACCCGACCTATCGCAGCAAGCGAAAGCGCAGCAATCACACGACGCCAGGGACTTATTGTCAACGTCGATAAGGTCTCAGGAGATGCATATATCCTCGGTGCCGACGTTCAGCTTACTACAGCTACCAACGTTGCAACGACTTCCGCAGTTGCTGCCGGAATCGTAGCTCTAGGTCGATGCGTTGAGGCCGCTGGCGTCGGCACGACAAAGGTTAAAGTCGCAATCGACTTTAGCTAACAGCATGATCAACGTACTCGAGACAGCGAGCCAATGGCTAAGCGATCAGCTTGACGAAAATGCGTCAAGCAGTGTGCTTTATCGCCGCGGCTCGCTGACGGTACCGATTGTTGCTGGCCTTGGTCGGACAACTTTCGACGCCATCAACTCGAGTGGCATGGTCATCAACGTTGAGTCGCATGATTTCATCATTACAGCGACAACAATCGTACTGGATTCGGTCCAAGTACGGCCGGAAGTAGGTGACAGAATAATTCAGACAGTTGGTTCAGAGCTGCATGCATACGAGGTCATGAAGTTCGGTTCGGAACAACACTATCGCCAGTGTGATCCGTTTGGACACAAGTTGCGAATCCATACAAAGTACATCGGCGTAGTCGCCAGCCTATAGAAGCGGGTGAAAGAAAATGAACAAGTTATTGATTGCTGGTGTGGCCGTTTTGGCTTTCGTGCTAATCCTGATTGTGGGCAATCTCGGCGGAGTCGGAAATGCATCCGCTGTGCTGCTCGACTGGTCGACCTCGCGCGTCGACGATGGCAAGCTTTCCAGTACGATTCCGGAATCGGTGGCAAGCGGTCTCGGCGGTCTCGGGAATTTGCTTTTGGCGTGCGCGGGAACCTTACTCCTCTGGTTGTTTCGAGTGCTGCATGCGGTTGCGAGTTGGATCCAGTCAGTTATCGATTCCTGGTCTGCGAAATCTTCAGTCAGCTCCAATGCCAATCCGAATGACCAGAGTGCAGATGATGCGACGTGGGCCAAGTGTGAATCCCTCCTGGAAGATGCAATCTATCGCGGCGATCGCAATCTGACTGTGATCCTCTGCGAACGGATGCACGGCAAACCATATCTAATCAAGTCCAAGGCAACAGATGATTTGAAAGCGGATGTGGTGCCAAATGCCTAAGCCAACCTCGCGACCAGTCCTGTCACAGCCTGTACCAACACAGCAAACACCATTTCTCGGCTGGATTGTCGTGCTGGCGATTGCTGCCTTCATCGCTCTGCTCGTTCGTTCAAACGACGGCACGAATGATCAAAAGCAGGTCATCGACCAGAATCAGGAACAGAAAGAGGACAAGGCAAAGCCCGATCCTCAAGCGGACAAAGGGGCGTTCAAGGACTGCGTATTGCTGGCGGTCTACGATAAAAAAGCGGTCAACGAAGACATAGGGTACTTGGCCACGCTGCAGGACGATGCATTCTGGTCCGACGTTGCTCCAACCATCGTGAAAGATGTTGAGTTTATTGCGTCCACGGATGACATCGGAAAGAAAGCGATCGCAGCGGCAAACATACCAGCTCCATTCGTGATGCTGCTCAATACCAAATCAAAAAAGCCACTCTGGACTATCCCGATGCCAAAAGGTGGTACATCCGAAATCGCAAAGAGGCTCAAGTAATGGACCAAGCTTTGAACGTGACTGTTGGTGGGCAAGTGCTCGGCCTCGGACTGTTGATCCCAGAGAAAATTCCACTTTCGTTCGCGGAGTATCCAGCCGAGAAACTCCATGACCTGCCTGACCTAAAGAAAATCTATTCTGCCAACGGAAGAAAGCACAATCGCGATCTTGCATCAGCGGTAAAGACCAAGCAGCAGGGGCGAGCAAGTTCATGCTGTCCGTATGCGGCAACAACCAACATGGAGTTCAAGCGTGCATTCGATCATAAGGATCATGTGACTTTCCAGCCAGAATGGTTGTACTCCAAGATCAATGGTGGCTGCGATGCGGGTGCTATGCTCGATGATGCCATGAAAGAGCTGATCAAAAACGGTTGTTGCTTGGAGTTTCCGAAGCTCTACCAAGATCACACTTTGAGCGACCTTTCGATGGAAGAGAAAAGGTTTCTGGCTCAGCAAGCAATGATGAACCGTGTTCTTGACTACTACACAGCCCCAATTCAGAACTTGGAAAAGTGCTGGCATACATGCGTGTCGGCGATCGCAAATCGAGACCCTGTTTTGCTGGCCGTGCATTGTGATGATGGCTTTTTCGCCTGTGGCCCTGATGGACGCTGCCGAGTTGATAAAGGCCCTGGCAATCACGCAACTTGCGGCTATGAACTAGAAAACGTGTTGCAAGCTGGCTCGATTCGCGACATCAAGATTCGCTGCCGAAATAGCCACGGCGGCAAGTTCGGAGACAAGGGCGATTATCTACACACCTACGATCACATGGCCGGTCCATGTCAATACCACCAGCACTGTCCAACTCGATCAGTGCGAACCAGTGAAGAAGAGACGATTTCCACGTTACTTGCATAGGGAGATTACCATGCTCCCACGAACATTTTGCAGTGCCCTGTTGGCACTGATTACCTACTCGGCGATACCACAAAGCCCTTCGAAAGTCGATTTCGATTTGGGTGAAGAGGTTACAGCCGTTCACTCCGAATTGTCACAAGTTGTCGATCAGCTTAGCCGAGAAGAAAAGCTTCACTCCCTGGCTGATTCGCTTTCGGGCATACAGCAAAATCAAGACGCGATGATGACCACGCTCGACCAGGTTGTCGCAAGTCTTCGAAAGACTCAATCCGTCAAGTACATCACGAAGTCCGATCTGGATGATGCGATTGCGACCGCAAAAGAATCGGTCGAGAAAGTCAAGGCATCGACGTCATCCGGCTGCGATTGCGAATGCATGTCGAAGCTGGAAAGTCTCGAGGCGAGAATCGCAGCTTTGGAGGCCAAATGCTCGGTTTCGACCGGCTCGCAGTACTCCACGAAAAGCGGCGGTTCGACTGGATCGCTGAGCACATCGAGCCATACGTATTCGATGCAGACGACTCAATCGACTCCCATGTACACGCAAACGGTTGGAAATGGTGGTTGTACTGGAAGTCTTCAGCGAACCAGCTATTCCCAACAACCAACTTCAATCGACTTACCGAATCGAACTCGAACAGTAAAAGTTGTCGAGCCGATGACTCGCCGAAACGTCACGTTCGCCGAGGTTCCACAAACATCCGATGTAGGCTTGACGGTCCAAGCAGCTCCACAACAGTGCTATACCGACGAGAGCGGCAATCGTGTGTGTCCGCAAAGTGTATCTCAACCAGCTGCACAACAACGCTGGACGCTCGGTTCTCGACTCAGGGGGAGATAGCATGTATCGATTGATTGCGATCTTAGTTCTGGCTTGCCTGAGCGGCTGCCCTCGATGCAGTATCGCTCAAGACGTGTATTCGCAGCTGCCAGTGAATCAGCCTGGCTATGTTTGGGTTGAAGTTGCCATAGCAAGCTACGAGTATTCCCAGGTAGGAA
Organism: Pirellula sp.; assembly: GCA_031368325.1. GTDB lineage: Bacteria > Planctomycetota > Planctomycetia > Pirellulales > Pirellulaceae > JBKCUI01. The sequence goes on along the minus strand of JANMNR010000089.1, from coordinate 17,418 downwards.
ACTCATCGTATACATCGACAACTCAGCAGTATGCAGTCAGCGAGGCCAATAGGCTCGCGTCTGGTGGGGTCGGTTACTATCGTCGAACTGGCGGTCACCCAGGTGGTAACATGCCTGGCGCTCGATTCACCGGAACGGGTTTCAGTTCGTCACCCAACAACATTCCGACATGCGAACCAAAAACGCGGATGACATTGATTGCCGATGCGGTCCAACGTGGAGTCGACGGGATGTATTACCGAGTGAGAGCATGGCGATAGGATGTTCAAGTACGTCTTAGCGGTTGTTATCTGTCTTCTGGCGATCGTAGTCATACTTCGAACGGTCGAGCGTATGCGAAGTGCACGATGGGACCGACGTGACGAAAAAAAGGAAGAACGACAACAAAATCGAGAGGAGCGAAAGCATGATCGATTTTGGAATCGCGATGAGAATGATCGCAATGAAAACGAAAGTAAACAAGACCACGATCGCCGAATTTTTTGGCGTCGACGAGAGGATTGATCATGTTTTGCCAAGTCGACGTTTCAACCGCCGCGGGAACAGCTAGCAGCATCCTTGCCGATCGATCCGATGCAATGGTAATCCTCGTTGGCCTAATCGGCTTAGTTGCATTTTGGCTCTGGAAGATCCATTTACCGCAAAAGCAGAGCGAACAAAAACTCCGTGAGGCTGACAAAGAGATTCATCAAGCAAACGCGAGCACGCTGGCCGAGCTTTCCAAAGTGACGACGGGTATCCATCAAACCACCCTCAGCAGTAATTCCACGCTGAAGGCAATGATTGAAGTAAAGGAAATCGAACTCGAGTGCATAAGCGATGTTGCGGCACATACCCAATGCGATGTCAGAGAAAAGATCTCGCTAGCCAGGGGTGTTATTCGCGCGGTTCGCGCGGGAGCGACCTCTGAATGATGTTATCAATTGCGTTGCAATGGTTAATTGGGACTAGTCTCGTTGCGGCATTTGTCGCGATCTCATCAACATTGGTGCGACACAAATGACCCAACACTACCAAGCCTACCACCCTGGCCTCAAGCGACTGAGCGGCACTGTCGAGCAGCAACGGGCTGCGCTCGATGCTATCTCAGCGGAGGACATGCAAGCCGCAAGTACGTGGGCCGACATTTACGAAACAACCACAGATCCACTCGTTGACGGCGTACCCTGGAATAGTAGCGGTTCGCTCGTTTTTTCAAATGGAGCAGCAATCCCGACTGGATCGCTTGCTGCATGGGGTTTTTACAAATGCACGACTCGCGAACTGTGTTGCCGAGTTCGCCGATCCAGTGACAACACAGAGTTGGATATTGGTTTTGTTGGCAAGTGGATTGATGCAGCTACCTTAATTAGTTTCGTTGGGGCCGGAAGTGGCTACGTAACGAAACTGTATGCTGACTTGTCGACTGGAGACTGGTCGCAATCAACCACCACCAAACAGCCATTGATTGTATCGTCTGGATCTCCAATTCTAACGCGATATGCAGCGGGCATCAGTTTCGATGGAGTTGACGACATTTTGTCGAGTCCGTCGCTTGCGCATGGCACTAAAGTAACTGCGATGATTTTTTTGCAGTCGATGACAAACATAAACACGATTGGTTTTTGCTCAGGCACAGCAATAAACGGTACGCAGGACAATTGGTACGGGCCATTGATTAATGGCACTGGTGACATTCGAGTTGGGACCGCAACAGTTGGTGTCAATTACGATCTGTACGATAAAGCCGTCACGCTTCCATCGGTTGTTGGTGGTCAGTTCGACATGACGTTAGCGTCGGGTTCGCAGGTTGTTCCTGTGTTGGGTTCGACGGCTAGTCAATCGGGTTGGACGCGGGCGTTTACTGGTTCAGGGTCAGGCTTTAGCACAGTTCAAACGAACATCGGTGGCGACACAAGAGCAGGCACTTTTGCGGCACTGCAAACGCGAGGTATGGTTGTCTATCCATCGATCCTTTCGGCTAGCAATATCGCAACAGTTGCGAAAGCTTTAGGACACTTTTCAAGCGGTATCGCAATTGGAGACAGCACAGTTGCGACCTACGCGGGTGGAACAGAGGTTGCTAACTATGTGTTGAGTGGAGCCGACCATTTCCGCACTCATGGCATTACCACAATCGCCGTTCCCGGCCACACAATCGCACAACAAAAAACCGTGTGGCAATCGACGACTGGACGAGACAAAGCCGATTGGGTGATTATCCAGGTAGGCCTAAACGACATGGACCCTTCCGTTTCGACGACGGCAGGCAAAATTGCAGAGTACCAAGACCTTGTAGATACGGTCAGATCAGACAATGCAACGTGCAAAATTATCGTCGCAACGATGACACCGGCCTACGAGCGATGGCCGGTAATAAGCTGGAACCAAGCACAAGCACAGGCTAGGTGGGTCGCGCTCAACGACGCAATCAAGGGACTTGGATCGACACCGATACTAAGAGTTGATGCACGAGTGTCTAGTCACACAACCTCACTGTCTTACAACGTTAGTGGCAATGCAGCGTTGGCACCAGCATACGACACAGGGGATAAGATCCACACTAACAACGCTGGCCGCACAATCAACGGTGCAGCATGGCGAGTTGCCTTGGCTAGTTTGAGTCTGACCTAGTTGCGGCTTATTAGACGGAAAGCAATTGCAGAAAAAAATGCCAACCCTCAGCATCACCAAAGCCCCGACCTACACCCTCTCGATCCAGCTCTACGCTCGGATCGGTGGGGCAGCCGTGGGCGGAGTTCGGCCACTGACTGAGATTGGTACCGGTGGTTTGTATCAATGCGAAGTCCCAACCGGTGACTACGATTGCCAGCTGCTCGGATTCAGTGTGCCAGACGGTCCGCGATTTCCAGTTCGAAACGGCGTTGCGTACGAGGGTATACCATGGTCGATTATCGATGCAACGATTACCACTCCGCCAACGATCGTGCCACCTATCGCTGATAGCGTGTGCCGCGTCCAGCTCCGAGCCAGGCGTGGAGCAATTGCAATCGAGGCACGCGTCATAGTCACATGCGGTTCCACCGGCAGATCCTCCGACTCGGCGTTTGCGGACGTTGCATTCGACGGCAAAACAGATGCCGGTGGTCTACTGCAGGTTGATCTACCGTGGTCAAGTCTCGCTGGTGTTGGCAAGTACCGATTCCGCCTGCTCGACATCGATACCGGCGACGTATTCCACGATCGAACTGTTACGGTGCCAAACCTCACCACGGCACTTTATGAGGCCCTGACATGATCGATTTCACAATCGACACCAGCCGCCTCGAGGCGAAACTACAAAACGCAACACGTGGTATTGCATCTGCGATCAATCGCGGCGTCTCGAATGGCGCTCAGGATCTCACAAAGCAAATTGACGACTTCATGTTCGTGCCACTCGCCTTTTCACCAGAGGTAACCGACAGCAGTAACGAAACGACCGCCACGATCGGCGTCAGTCTCAACCTTCCGCCAAAGGTTACCTTTCGTCGCACAAATTTCAATCGCTTCAATCGTTTCCGAAAACGCAAAACCGTCAAAGCTGGAAAGCGATCATGGAAAGAATACGTACGTGATCTTGGCCAAGGTGCCGGACGCGAAATGACTGACTCGGTTGAGCTCGCACTCCGGGAGGAACTTCGATGACTCTTCCGGTAATCGAACGCATCGCCGCCGAGATCCAGAAACGACTCAACCCAGTTTCTCCAGATCGAGCTAATGCCATCGGCCAAGCGACCATCTTGCGATCAGGCCGAACGCTGGAGTCAGCCGCCTCGGTCGTTATCCAACAGCAGCCAACCACGCCACTGCCAAGACTCGACTACCCAGGCAATCCACCGGCCAAGGCTTACCAAGCCACATTCAACATCCAATGCCAAATCGAAAACAAAACCACCGAGGCCGAATTTGCAAAGCAATGCAACTTGGTCGCTGCCGATGTCGTGAGACTCATCAGCAATCCCGCCGTGGATCCAGTCATGTGGTGGAACTTTGGCGCGCTCGCCATTGATGCAGTATTTGGCCAGGTGCGCGACCTAGTCACAGAGATCGGTGTCCATGGCGGTGTGATAGTACCGCTTATCGTCAAGTTCAGAGTTTCCGAAAACGACCATACCCAGGTGAGATAGAAAGTAAATCATGAGTGAAACACGAGTTCAAGAAGTTGTCGCAGCCAGGTTGACGGCCTTCAACGTAACAGAATGCGAAATCATCAGTGTTGTAGCAGATGACAAAGGAGCCTTTGACGTCCGGTTGGGCCTTTCCCCTGCGGTCGGAAAGAGACCTGGATCCATATCAACACAGGCTAACGCGTTGGCCGTGCAAGTTATATCGGCGCTGAACACGGCCACCGAGTCAGACGTCGATTGCGGGATGTTGCGATGCGATCTGGAGCCGCTCACTGGCACATCGGAAAAACCAGTCATGATAATGATCGCCAAGTTCTCAATCGTTGTATCAAAAGCTCCAACTCCAGAAGATCATCCTGCAACGCCTGATCCGACAGAATAAACCGGCATCACTATCCCCCCTTTAAAGCCAATTAGATCTAGAAAGAAAAAACCATGTTACTCAAAAAGCGAACCGTTTTCGGTGGCAAAATCGAAGCCACGCCAGGCACAAAAGAGACGCTTACCGTCACCGAGGCTGCGTATAACGTTTACGATCTCGAAATCGAGACGGACATCCCCTTGGACGAACGACCGGCTCAGGGCTCGGCAGGTACCCAACGCAGTACAGCTGGCGGCTACAAAGGAAAAGCAACCTTTAAGATCGACCTCGGATTCGACGGGTTGGCCGTTCCGACCTGGGCCGATCTTCTCTTTCCGTCTTGCGGAATCGTTAAGGCTAGCACCGTATTCTCTCCAAAAACTCAGTCGCCAGATGCATCGGGAGCGACCGTGAAGACAGCTACGATCGGAAAGTGGATGGACGGCAAATACGAATGCATTTATGGTGCAATGGGAACGTTTAAATTCTTCGCACCAACCGGCAAAACGCCATACTTTGAATTCGAGTACACCGGAGTCTATGGCGGCGAATCCGATGTGGCCATGGTCGCACCAACGTATCCCAATGACGTCAAACTCCGATGTGCTGGCGGTCCTGTTTCCTGGGATGCCGTCACGATGTGCCTAGAGAACTTTACTTTCGACTGTGGAAATGAGCTCTATCTCAAGCAGTGTTCAACCACTGTCCAGGGCTTCGATTTGGCCATGGTCGCGAATCGAAAGCCAAAGGCCACTGGCAACCCTGAATCTAAGCTGGTGGCAAGCCAGGCCAGACAGGCTTTATTGCTTGCGGGCACTGAAAAAGTACTTCGGTATGTCGTACCAGCACCTGGCTACAACTCAGGAACCGGTGCGAAATCCTTTGAACTGCTTTGCTCACAAGCACAACTTATGACCAAGAAAGAAATTGACCGGGAAGGCATGGCCGCAGACGATCTCGCCTGGATGGTCAACAACTCGTTGGTAGTAGATTCTGACTTTACAATCACCTTCAACCTCTAAAAAGTAGCAGGCACATTCCATGTGCCGTAGCCAGAAACCAAATCAAAACTATGACCCAACCAAAAACAGTCACCAGCGTCGAAACCGGAGCTCAGATCGAGTATTCCTTCAAAACGCTCACTTATCGAAAATTCCAAGCCGTGATCGAATCCCTTGAGGATGCTCGCGCGACTAAGGATCGAAAAGAGCGAAACCGATTGAACGATGAATGTGCCGAAGCTCTCATCACCAACTCCAAACAACTACTCGACGAGGCCAGCAATGCGGACGTTCAGCGGATCCTTGTTGAGGCGATCGAGTTCAATCAAGGGACTGACACCGACGCAAAAAAATCCGCATAGCCGCATTGACCTACTGCGGTGTGATGTGTCGAGGTTGTGGAGCTACTTGCTCCGCTCCCCCAACAGAACAATCGCCGCTCGAGATTCAATGCGTGTTCTGCGACGGAACAAACAGAGTAAACGACCAGGCATGCAGCCACTGCACCGACGGTTACATGGCAATCAAGCAATGCCCAAGGCGTGAGCTGGGAGCGTCCTTCGCACGCGAGATGCGATTGGTGAATCATGCGATGCAAGATCGATTGCTCCCTGACCCGGGCGGAATCAATGATCAACCGGCAAGATTCGTAAGTTTGTGGAATGCCTTTCGAGGTGACGTATCAATGATTGAGAGAGAGGAGGCGAAACGAAAATGAACGACATCGACATCATCGTCGGGGTGAAAGACCTAGCGACATCCGTTCTCGATCGCCTTTCCTCTAAGGTGAATTCGATCGGCGGCAATGCCAAAGACGCATTTGCGGGTGCTGCAGAGAGGCTCAATGATCAGCTGGCCAAAGTATCCAGTGGAGCTGGCGGAGTCGGAAACGAGCGGCTTGCCAAAGCAATCGAGACCGCTGCGAATGGACTGTCGACGAAGCTTGAGGCTGCTGTTGCGAAAACAAACGCAGGCATCGACAGTGTCACCGGCCGTATCCAGGGAGCGATCGGGGCCGTAACGGGATTCGTGACCAAGGCCGCTGCAATCGCGTCCATTGGGGCCGCGTTCGTGACAGTTGGCCGCGGCATCGTGGGTGCATCCGGGTCGATGGCAAGTTTCGCACTTGGATCCAACCAGGCCGAAGCGTCGACGCAAAAACTCAAGGTAGGTGTCTTAAGCTCACTAGCCCCGTTCAGTCGATACATCGTCGCTGCTGGTGCAACTGTCACGCTTACCAATGCTACCTTGAAAGCGACCTCGGCTACATCCGGCCTTGTTACTCGTATTGCAGCTGTTGGGCGCGGTGCACTAGCTGCATTTGTACTACGAAATGCCCTCAAGAAAACAGAGGACGGTGCAACCACTCTGGGGGCAAAACTTGCCAAGGTGGCTGGCTTTGCTTTGGCATTCGACGTGGCCGCTCGGGCCACAACTCGATTCGGTTTATCGATCCTCGGAATTGGAGCAAAGGCCGAGGCGGCAACCACTGCACTGACCAAAACCGCCAATATCACTGCGCGAATTACATCCGCACCAATGAAGGCACTGGCGAGCGGTGCATCGGCAGCAGCTCTTTCGACAACACATCTTGCAAACAGCATTGATGAATTGCCAAAGGGCGCCCAATCGATCAACACTTTGGTTACTGGCTTTGGCAACTTCGCAGCCCAAATCGGTGGCATTCCTGGCTTGTTGCTCGCAATCCCGGCCGGTATCGCTGGCATCGCCTTTGCGGCTGTTACGGCGGCCAGCAAAACCGAACGCCAAATTACGCAGTTGACGAACAAACTGAAGCTGGTCGAAGCTGCTAGGCTCAACGTAAACATCGAAGAGATAGACACGGCACCATTGCGAAAAGTCGCGGAAGAAACGGCCGACGTAGCGAAGCGGATCCAAACGGCAACCAATGTCCAAGCCTCCAAACTCGTTTCACTGGCGACAAACAGTCTACCAAAGGGCCTGGACCCAAAGCAGATCACCGACGCCATGAAATCGGCTGTCGGTCTATCGGAGGTCTATGGTACGTCTATCGAAGACGGCATGTACCGAACTCGGCAAGCGATCGAGGGAAACTTCGAATCGTTTGAAAAGCTGATCCCATCGATTGCAACGATGGCCACGAACGAGGAAAAGATTGCAGCCGTTTCCAAGCTGGCCGCAAATGGCTTCAAGGTCATGCATTCCGAAACCCTGACGTTTTGGGGAACCATCGAGAGAGTCAAAAACGGATTCGGTAACGTCCTGGAAGCACTCGGGAGAATGCGTTCACTATCCGACCTGGTCGGTACCGTCTTACGCGACGTCGTAACGCCGGCTGTTGAGTTCCTGGATTCCAAACTAAAAGGATTCGGATTTGACGGAAGCAAAGTTCTCGACTCGGCCATTGCGTTGGGAGCTGGCTTTGTATCCACATTCCAAACCATTGGCTCCAATTGGGATACGGTGATGAAACGCATGGCAACTGGAAGTGAATTGTTTTGGGTCCAGTTGAAAAGCCACACGCAAAACTTCGTCAACGATACGCTTCCCTGGCTTGGCGACAACTTCGTCGGCGTAATGGAGCACGCATGGGCTCGCATTCAAAAAGGGTACAAATCTGGATGGGGCCAAGCGGTCTTGGGAGCAAAGGAGATGATCGGCCTGGTGCCAAAGGGTACTGTAGCCAAAGGAATTCTCGGTGGCATTCTTGGTGGCAAGAAAGACACGTACGCCCCAACTGCCCTTCCAGCAATGAAGGGGCGAAACATCAGCGACAAGGAAAAAGAGATTCAATCTCGCCTCGACAAGCTAGACGGAAAACTCCTCGGATCGATCAAGGGAAACTACCAAACCGCCTTTGACTCAATCAATGACATGGTCAAGAAACAGAATCTTGGCGTTGATCCAGAAGGCAAACTAACGCCCAAGCCCCCTGTGACTACGCCGGTCGATGCTGCAATCGACAAGCAATCGAAGTCCAACAATCAATCACTGCAGGCTGTAGAGTCGAGACTCCTAACGCGTGGTCCAGCTCAAGACGCTGCGAAATTCACGGCGCAAAACACAGCACAATCTGTTGCCATTCAACGACAAACGCTAGAGGTCCTGCGACGCGAGTTGGCTGAAGCTAATCGACCAAAAGGACGCATCACAACGTACACGGTGGTGAAATGACAATTAACAGCGTATCGAAAATGTGGTCGCGTCAAAGCGGCCAATCCGAAGTCGACCGAAACACTCGCGTGGTAAAAATCGCGTTTAGTGAGGGGTGGCAAGTTTCTCATTCGGCGGATGCATCGGAAACTGAGATCATCAATGCCAGCGGATTGCCGCAAGCGAACAGCAGATACGAGAATACGTTCGCTTTTTGCAACAAGGTCGGACCATCCTCAAAAATCGGCCCATGTTTGTCTATCGTTCCCATCGAATACGCTGGTGAAACCGGACCTGGTGGACCCTCCGACAGTCCACTCAACAAGAAGCCGTCAATTAACTGGCGCAGCCGGCGCTCGACCGAACAAGTGGACAAAGATTGGTGGGGCAGGCCGATCACGACTACCAACGGTGAATCGATCCAAGGCGTGGCGCTGGAGCTCGTCGACCAAACGTTGAACGTCGAACGCAACTTTGCGTTTTTCAGTCCTCACCTGCTTCATGCTTATCTGCACAGCGTCAGCTCAGACGTCTTTCAAAACTACGCGGCTGGCCTAGCCAAACTGCAAGACTACACGGCCGATGAAGAGTACACTTCAGACGGATTCAAGTACTGGAAGGTCGGTGCGATCATCGATTTCCGCTATCCATATCAGACGATTCCGGCACGAGCGTGGCACTTTCGCAGCCGGCATGAAGGTCTCTACGAGCGTATCGGTTCACTCCTGACATTCACCGGCGGCGGTGGCAGCGAAGCCGGCGGTCATGCGGTTGTCAACTCCAGTGGTGTAATCACTGCTGTCGTCGTCACCAATGGCGGAAAGGATTACACCGCCGCGCCAACTGTAGCGGCCGCGGACGGAACAGGAGCCACGTTCACAGCCTCGATTTTTGAGGGTCGCGTAGTCAGCGTTGCCGTGACTGCGGGAGGCACTGGCTATCGAACTCGAATCGTCCGTGCAGTCGACGACAACAAGGAGCCGACACAAACCCCAGTACTCTTGAAACTTGATGGCTCGCGCGAACTAAACCCAAACAACGCACTGTGGCTCGAAACGCAACTCTACGGTGCCCTTCCTTACTCAGCGTTAGGACTCGTGTAACATGGCCAATGAAATCACTGTCACGTCTGGAATTGCAGTTCGGAAAAGCAATCTTGTTTTCGAGCAAGCCAGCGTATCAAAGCAGTACGATATGACGGGTAGCGGTGGGCCAACGCCTGGCTTTCTCACCATCGGAACGAGTGAAGAAAGCACTGCATTCCCCGAACTGTCGACGCTTGGTTGGTTGTTCATGCAAAACCTTGATGCGACAAACTACATCGAATGGGGGTTCTCCACTGGTGTCTACGGCGGCAAGTTGGAGCCGGGCGAAATGGCACAGTTTCGTTTGAAGCCAGGCGCCACGTTGTTTCTCAAGGCAAACACAGCAGCGTGCAAATGCCAAGTCTACGCATTCGAGGATTGATGCAGTGGCCGATGAGGAATTCGGAGTATTTTCGGTTGCAGATGCAAGGAGTATCCTGGCGGCGTATCGTCGTCTAGTCGCTGCTGGCATTATCGATGCTGCCGAGGAAAAAGGTGACGGTCGCAACCGGCTCTCGGTAGGAAAAGGCCCCACTCCAATTTACGTCCGCAACGACTCAGGTGTGATCATCCCGCCCTACGGCCTGATGCAACCCACGAACACGGTGGATGTGGTTCGCTCGCAAAACTACATCATCGTAAAAAGGCCGATCGACGCAACCTTGATGCGCTCCCCATTATTGATCAACAGTCCCAGAGAGATTGAGGTCGGTGGTTACGGCATCGCACAATCGGGGCCAGTCTATCGACTGCTCCATGACGCGGGAGCAACCTACGTTGCTGGCGACCGCCTCGGAGCGAAGACGGCAACATTTACCGCAACCTATGGAGCGTTGTTCGCGGTACTTGGTGCCGACGATGTTGCGACAAATGTTGTGCGAGTGATGTTCGACACGAGTGCTTTTAAGGGCAAAACAAAAAGTGTGCCGTTAGTCGTTGGGGCTCCGGCAAACGTTTATTTTACGGATGCGGCTGGCACTGTAACCGCGAAAGAATACTTAGCTGAAACCGACGTGAGCGACATTCCAGCGAACACAGCAATCGACCTTATTCCGATGTATGGCAGGCTTGTCGCTCGCGAGGTTTGCTAATGGGTGGCCGTCGTAAATGCTGTCGCGGTAACTGCGATGCCGCCGCCCTAACTAACACAATAGCCTTCGGTGGAGTTCAGAAGGGGCCTAGTGAATGGATAGCGGGCAGCTGTTGCCCAAGCGGTCTTTGGATTGGGCTAACTGGAACGATTCTATCACAAACAATAGTTGAAAACACAACGAGTTGCGGAGGCACCCCGCCATCGCAATGGTTTTGCGCGACTGCTCGCCTAGCGACAATACAGTTTTGGCTGTCCAAATTTAGTTGTAGCGATGATTGGTTTGTGGCAATGCGAGCAGAGGTGCAAGTGGGTATCGGGCAGGCGTCGACTAACACATGCCAAGCGCCGGGGAGTTGGGGGCTCGTTAGCTTCTTCCGAGAAAAGTTTATCGCGTCGATTGCGACCCCTCAAACGATTACCTTTACAGCAGCAGATCACTATGACCAGTACGCTAGCGGTGTATGTCGCAGTGAAGCAAACAATTGCCCCGGTGCCTATACCGGCGAAATCGAGACGACGGTTAGCTACGGTTGTCCAGATATATTCAATCCAAATGGTAACCCAATCATCACCATACCGATCAACTTCCTAGCCAACAATTTCAGCTTTGAGTTGACATGAAACTAACGTTTGTTTCGCCAGATTACACCGCAATCCCGACGACAAGCGAAGACAAAACCGTGTTGTTCCACACACTCTGGCGCGAGCTCCACACCGAAGTGCGTACAAAAGAGCAATTTGAAAACTGGATATCCCGTGTACCCAGTTTTGGCTGTGGGTGCCTGGCTTGGCTCAAAGCCTACATAGCAAAGCAACCGTATCCAGTCGGTACCCAAATCGAGGTTAAGCTAGTCTACGGCTGGACGCTTCACAACGCAGTGAATGCCAAACTTAGTGCTGAGGGAAAGGACCGACCGGAGTTTTCGTGGGCCGAGTTCGAAAGAAAGTACCCGCGTTCCCGGGAAGGGTTTTAGAGGCCTTGAAAATGCTGGAAAATGCCAAGTATCTTATTCGCGGTTGCAAAGTTTGCTGTTCGAACTAACATTGGCGTTCGACAACGAATTTACAGCGAAAGCGTTTGTTTCCCGAATTGGATTGGCTAAGCCTTTTAATCCCTGGGTCCTGGGTTCGAGCCCCAGCGCTCTCATTGCACCAAAGCCCTGGTTTTTCTCGGTAAATCGTTGAGAAACCAGGGTTTTTTGTTGGGACTTCGTGGACGGCAAAACAGCCGAAAACAGTTGTCGCTTCGAGCGATTCGCCTGGCGGCTATATCCAACGCTTGATTGAACGCTGACTTTTGGTTTTTTCTTCAAAAAATCGCGTATTGTGCGGTTGCTGGACGGAATAAAGGCATTTGGTGTTCGAGTTGGGGGCCACCCACTAGAAGTGCACTCGCAGACTGGAAACAAAACTCGAACGATCGGAGCCATTCAATGCTTCCGCGATGACTTCATTGTTCAAATGAAACCGGTGTGTTTGAACTCAGAATGTATATCATCGAGTTTGCGTTGGCTCGGATTTGCACCGCAAATCGATCAATATCGAATCTCGCCCATCACTCCGGTGAATGCTCCATCGGAGTATGGGAAAAACCGCCATCGCGAAACTGGTTCTTCGGTGTCGTTGACAGCGTTGGCTGATAAGTATGCAACCCACCAGCCTAATGCGGCCTGCGAAGAATAGTGAGCGTTGTCATTCACACGCGAAAGAGGAACCAAGACGGAGCCGCAATAGTACAGTGCCTTGAGCTCTGTTGTGTCGGACATTCTCGCAGCGGTAATAAACGGCAATGCGCCCACGAAGGCATGTCCACTCACACCGTTATTGTCCTGGAAAGGCGCCCAGCGTGCGTCACGCCCAGTCTCGCCTGGGCGCGAACCGCCCGTGAGCATTTGCAATCCTAAAATAGGTGGGCCTCCAACAATAAATCCGCGACTAGTTCTTTCCCCCCAGTCCCCTATAATCCCGGCGAATGGGTCGTCCGGTCTCAGTTCGCCATACACCCATGCCCCTGCGAATACCGGCACGGTGAGATTTCCATTGCCTAGCTCTTTAAAGCTTTTGAGAAACTGCGAAGATTGATTTTCGTAGAATGCCCTTTGAAAAGGTTCCTGAAGCGTCTCATCTGCGTTTGTGTAAGCAAGCGCACTGCCCGCCCCGAATCCAATGCCCAGAAGTGTCAACGTCTCTAGCGAATAAAAATGCTTTAGATCGCCACCAATCTTGGACTGTAGACTAGTTGACGTTGATTCGATTTCCTGTGGAATCGATGGCTCCACGGGAAGTTCGAAAATTCTTTCGTGGCTTTCGGACCGTCGTTCTTCGTCGAGCACCTCAGACGAATTTACAAGTTCGACGGTTGGTAGCAAGTAACCCTTGCTTTCTCGCAATCCCTCTGGTTGGCTCATGGAATTACATCCTAGGATCGCGAGCCACAGGCAGTACCAAGATTTTATTTTCAACGAGAGTACCCAAATTCTGCGATGTAAACTTGCGTTTTCCGATGTAATTGTTTGTAAGTTTTTACCGACTCTGGCCAAATAGTTTATCTAGATTTCATGAAGGGGGTTCGCAGGCAATGGTTGGGCGGGCATTTATTTTTTGAGTTCATCCGAATTTAGCGGGGGGCCAGTTTCGAGCCACCGCAGTAAAGTAGGTAGCAGTTTTTAGTTTTCGGATGTTTCCGAAACCGCCAACCCTTCGCTAGATCGACATGATCGAGCTATTCGTTCTTTCAGCAACTGGCTGCGTCGACACAAGCCAAAAACGCTCGATCAAGTAACTTGTCTGCAGTCATCTGGTCGTCAATATCTATGATTAAAACCTTGACAACTGAGATAGAGGTTTTCAGCTAAAGTAAGTCATTGCTTGAACTCGCCGCTGAACATCAACTCGAACACTAATTACCCGAAATGAAACACACGCTCGTAGCCTACCTTATTGTCTTCGGATTGTTTTGCGTCGACCCATCGCATGCCGCCGAAAAAACTCGCCCCAATATTGTTCTGATCATGGCCGATGACCAGGGCTGGGGCGACACCGGTTACAATGGTCATCCTCAGCTCAAGACGCCCAATCTGGATGAGCTCGCCAAAAACGGACTGAAGCTCAATCGGTTCTACAACGCACACTTTAATTGCTCGCCGACGCGTGCCAGCATCATGACTGGTCGACATCCCAATCGCATGGGAACCTTCAATCCAGGGGCACCTATTCGGGCTCAAGAGTTGACCGTTGCAAAGGTATTGCAATCAGCGGGATATACGACGGGGCACTTTGGAAAATGGCACCTCAACGGAAAGAATGGCGACAAGAACACCACCGACGGAAATGGTCGTGCTATTCTGGCCAACGATCCGCTTTCGCCCGGCAAGATGGGATTTGATGAATGGGTCTCGGCAGATAACTTTTTCGATCTGGATCCGGTTTTGGGGCGAAATGGCGTACCGGAAAAATTTCATGGCGACAGTTCCGACATTACAACGGATGAGGCTTTGAAGTTCATTAACAAGCAAGCTTCTGCGGGCAAGCCATTCTTTACGGTCGTATGGTTTGGTTCACCCCATGTGCCACATATCGCATTGCCATCCGACAAGGCCGCCTATAGCGCGCTGTCCGAGGCGGAGCAAAACTACTTTGGCGAAATCGCCGCCGTCGATCGCTGTGTTGGCCGCTTGCGTGCGGCCTTGCGTGACCTGAAATTAGCGGACAATACTTTACTTTGGTACAACAGCGACAACGGTGGAAACGAAGGTCCGAAATCCACCGGCAATCTACGCGGCCAAAAGGGGACTTTATGGGAGGGCGGTTTGCGTGTGCCCTGCATCGTTGAATGGCCGGCCAGAATTACTAAACCGTTCACCAGCGAGATGCCATGCTCCACACTCGATATCTATCCTACCGTGCTCGAAGCATGCGGAGCCGTAGCAGAAGGGCAAACCCTACCACTTGATGGAATCAGCCTGATTCCGATGATTGACCACCAAACGACGGTGCGCACAAAGCCTATACCATTTTGGAATCACGCCGGTGCCCAACCAGGCCATGCCGCCTTGCTCGAGTGGCCCTATAAACTGCACACGAATCCTCGAGGCGATCGCAAAAAAGACAGCAATCAAAATGCAGATGCACTTCCGACATTGCTCTACGATATCGCAAAGGATCCGAGGGAAACTACCGATCTTGCGGCCCAAGAACCTGAACGAGTAGCCAAGATGACGGCTGCACTCGATCTTTGGAAAAAGTCTGTTGAGAATAGTCTTGCCGGTGCTGACTATGCGGCCCAAAACACAAAGCTGGACCCGCCGCCGAAGAAGAAGTAAAGAATAAGGAACGTTGCAAGTGTATTGATGGCGGGCAACTCGGAGGCGATCACCGTTCGCGAGGTTTCCTCATAACCCAATTGCCAATGTCGTCGAGGTACGTGTAGATCACAGGTACCGCCAAAAGCGTCAGCAACAACGAAAGAGTCTGGCCTCCCGACGCTAGCACGGCAATGGAACGACGCTCCTCAGACCCCGGACCGTTGGCGATCAATAGGGGCAGCAGACCTGCGACGAACGAGATGGTTGTCATCAAAATCGGTCGCAATCGATCGCGGTTGGCTTGAAGGATCGCTTCGTAACGTGGCAAGCCTTTGCGCCGAAGCGCATTCGTGCAGTCGACTTGCAAGATCGCCGCCTTTTTCACTACTCCAAACAGCACCAATACTCCCAGCGCGGAATAAACATTGAGTGTCTCGTTGCCCCAATACAAACTGATCAAACCAAATGGTATCGAAAGCGGCAATGTAAAGAGAATCGTAAAGGGATGAGCCAAATGCTCGAATTGGGCAGCCAACACGAGATACATAAAGACGAAACTCAATAGAAACGTCCAACGAAATTCGCTCAACGTTTTTTCCAGCTCCTTGCCCCGGCCCAGAACCCGCGTTTCAAAGCCGGGCGGAATTCCTATTTCAACCGCCAACTCTCGTAACGCTTGAACACGATCGGCCAATGCGTAGCCAGTCGGTATATTCGCACGAATGGAAACCATCCGTTGTCGATCCAATCGATCGATTCGAGCTGGCGCATCTCCGAAAGCAAAGCTCACAATGTTGTCGACCCGCGTCAATTTAGATGAGTTGTTCTTTGTCGCTGACTCGGATTCCACTGCTGAAACCAACTTGCCCGCGGCTGGGTTTGCCCGAACATACAGTTGCGAAATCGAGTCTTTGTCGCGACGATCCAACCCGACCAGCCGCAACTCAACATCGTATGCGTCGTCGATGGTGGCGTCACGATAGCGAGATACCCGTTCGTCACCTCCTACCGCGATTCGCAATGTATCTGCGATTTCTTGGACCGAAACACCCATGGCGGCAGCCCGCTCGCGATCGATCGAAACTAGCAACTCCGGTTTATCCAATCGCAACGTGGTATCGACGTCAACGATCCCAGGCAACTCAGTCGCTTTCTTTCTGATCTGCTCGCTAAACTCGGCCAAACGCTTTACGTCAGGACCCGTGATACAGAAGTCAATGTCCACGTTCGGGCCTTGACGCAGCGAAGTTAGATTTCGGATGGATACTCGAACATCCGGTATCGATTTCATTAACGTTCGGATCTCTCCCATCTTTTCTTGCTGACTGAAATTGCCATCAAACGCCTTCCTTGGATTCCCTTGAATCAAGGCGAAAAAGAACCGTTCGAGTGAAAACGTCCTTTCCGATGCTTCCTTTAACCGAACAAACACACTGCCGCTGTTGACGCCACCGAAGCCGCGCGATCCAACACTCGAGAGGGTCAGCACAACACCCTTGACTCCATTCAGTTTTTCTTCAATGACTTGCAACGCTTCGTTCATGCCAACGATCGACGTACCTTCTTTCGCGTTAACGCTGACTTCAAACTCCGACTCGTCGACATTGGTCGGTATGTAATCCTGTCGAACCAAACCGTAAAGGGGAATGTTGGCCAGGATGGTACCGATACACAGGAGCAGCGTCAAAAAACGGTACCTGAGCGCCACGCGAAGCGAAGCCATGTAGCTTACTTCGATCCAATGATAAAAGCCTTTTTGTCGGGTCGTCTTCTGAGCGTGGCCTGCGGCATCGCCGGGCTTTGGCTTTTTCAGGAGCATACTGCACATCATGGGCGTCAACGTAAAGCTGATGACCATCGACACAAGAATGGCAACGGTCGCAGTGACGCCAAACTCAAAGAGCATGCGTCCTGTAACGCTAGACAGGAATGAAACCGGCAAGAAAACAATTACGAGCGATACAGTCGTCGCGAGCACCGCTAGTCCGATTTCCTTGGTCCCATCGATCGAGGCCTGAAACGGATCCATGCCTTGTTCCTCTATGCATCGAAATACATTTTCCAAAACCACAATTGCGTCGTCGATCACAACGCCGACCATAAGCACCAATGCTAACATCGTGACATTGTTGAGCGTAAAGTCGAACGCCTTCATGAAAGCGAAGGTGGCGATAATGGATGCTGGGATTGCGACCGATGCAATGAGGGTCGAACGCCAGGAACGCATAAAGAGTAGCACGGTCAGACAAGCCAGAATCGAACCCGAGACAAGGTGATTTTCAATTTCATGTAGGGCCGAAAGGATATATCGCGACTGATCTTGAATGATG
>JANMNR010000061.1:0-7932 GCA_031368325.1 Pirellula sp. | reverse complement strand
ATGACAGTTTATGCGATTGATACTGAGCCTGAGCGATTCGAAGCGATGCGACCCATGCTTCGACCGCTTCTCTATTTCATCGCGGGCTATTGTGTGTTCGATGCATTTCAAACTGTGTTTGTCGGCGCGTTGAAGGGAGCGGGGGACACCCGATTTGTTTTAGGGGGGCATATCTTTGCGGGCGCGACGACTGTAATCGGTGGCGTGCTAGTCAATCGATGGACGGGATTGGATGGTCTATACTATTGGTGGTCCGTAATCGCGGTTTGGGTAGTGATGCTGGCTGTGATTTTTACTCTGCGTTATTTGCACGGCGGCTGGCAGAAGAAGCGAGTGATCGAGCCAACGGTTGCGGATTGAATTGGACTAAGGTCTACCTAGCATTAATGCAATTGTAAAGGAATGACCGGAGTGAGCCCGCAGTACCGACGCTATTGGGTTTTTGGAATGCTCCTGGTAGCTTCCTGGTGCGTCATGACTTTTACCCATGAGGTGGGGCATATATTTGGAGGTTGGGTCAGCGGCGGAACTCTGTCGCAAGCGGATCTCGTTCCCTGGCGAATGCCCTACAGCTTTTTTGATCCGAATCCGCACCCGTTGTTTACTTTGTGGTGTGGACCGATGTTTGGAGTTATTGGTCCTGCGTTAACAGGGATGATCATTCGAAAAAAATGGTCGTGGTTTATCGCAGACTTTTGCATTTTGGCGAATGGGATGTACATCGCAACTGCATGGCTCTCGGGCGATCATTATCTCGACACGGCAAAACTGCTAGAGCACGGGGCGCACCCCGTTTCTATCCTTGTTTTTTGCATTGTCACGATCGGAATCGGTTACTTCCGATTTCGGCGCGACTGTATTGGCGTTCTGACGTGGAACGAGGACGTCGGTCTTTAGATCAAGCTGCTCATCGCCAAGTCGACTAGATTGGCAGAAAGGGGCGATACGATCTGACCTTGGGTCGAGTCCTCGATCTCGGTCTTGTTTTCTGAAAATGACTCACCTTGTGCGATTGCGTTTGGAGCTTTTTCTTCTTGGAGTGTGCTGCTCAAAATGGTGAGCATTGGGTCTTTGTTTTCCACCCGATGAGTAGCTGCCAGCTCGTCTACGTTTGTACCAACTGCTACTCGGATGTGTACGACCGTGGTCCAGTTTCCGACGAACATCTCACTGGTCGACGAGCGTACGCTTGCAAGATTATTCGCCACCGAGGTGCTTGCATCGGCAACCGTAAACATCGAGCAATTCGTTTGCAATTGTGCCCAGCTTAGGGCTCCTGGATGAGAAGTGCCCCATGGGTTATGCAAGGTGAACGTATCGGTGGAGGCGTTGTAGCCCGTTACCGAGTAGGCATGTCCGCCAACTAAACCGTCCGAGGCACCTGTCTTTGTGCCGAGCGTTACAGCCTTGTTTCCAGTGATGGCGGTGATGAGGGTTTGTTTAGGAGTATTGGAAAACGAGTAATTCGAGGAATTGGTACCTAGGACTTGGGCATTGACGTACGACATCCATCCCCCTTCGATACTTCCATAGTTGTTCGTTCCATCGCGTCCTGCGTTGCCCGTTTCGTTCCATTGAGCGTAGGCTTTTTCCGCTAGGGCAATCCAAAGAGTCGTGGCTGTGCTTGTCGCGCTGAGTCCGTAGCCTGAATATTCAAGGCGGCCGCTCCTAGTAGGCAGTCTTCGATTGACGGTCACATAGTCGGCTGCTCGATTTGAATCCGCATAGAATCGGACGGTATACGTGCCATCGCTGTTGTCGATGAACAGGTTTCGGACCGCCTCGGCGTTTTTGTCCGCGAGCGATGCGATTGCAGCGATGAAGTAGCAGTCGCCAAGTTGTCCCTGTTTTGCGTCATTCCGCGATGGCGATCCATTGAATAAATTACCAACGACCGTTTGGTAACTCAAGCCGGAGCCCGTCATGACGGGCTCGTCCGCTCCGAGGAACCATTTGTCGACAAGATTATTGAGCAGTGTGGCCGAGCTTCCTGCTGTCAGATTTCCAGCCGTGCTGCCTTTAAACTTGGCATTAGCTGGATTGGCGTTGACAACATCTTTGGCCAATTCTCGCACATAAGCTGGCATCGCATAGTTCGATCCAGTAGCCGTAATTTGCCTTAGAAATGCTAACTCCGTCGCATCGACAACCCCGTCGGTTCCTGCACTTCGTAGCACTTGAATCATCTCGGTGCGAGTTAGCTGGCTGTCCGCATAAAGACTATTGACGAGGCCAACGAGCGTGCTTGTTGTCCCGCCGCTATTCGAGTTGTCGTTGGTGCCGCCATCGTTGTTTGAAGGTGTAGGGGCGGTCACTTCGATACTGGCGGTTGCCGTGAGCAGTCCCACCTTGGCCGTAACCCTAAATGTGCCGATCTTCGTTCCCGCGGTGAAAACTCCGCTACTTGAAATGGTCCCTCCGGTTGCCGTCCAAGTGGCAGTAGGCTGGGATGTAATTGCCTGCCCGAATTGGTCCAACGTCTGGTGTCGAAGCTGTTGTGTAGCGTTGGATTGGACGCTTGCGGTACCGGGCGTAACTGAAAGACTCGTGATTGTCTGAAGGACATTGATCGATAGATTCAGACTGACGCCACCCGAGCTCGCTCTAATCGAGTGGACACCAGCACGTTGGAAGGCAAATGACGCTTCGTTTGCCGCTTGAGATAGGGTGGTGTATGCTCCCGATGGAGATGAAACGACCGACCAGGTAAAGTCGGGCTGTGTTTGTAAGACTTGATTGAATTGATCGAATCCGCGAGCCGATATTTTCGTGCCTAGGCCGGAAACCGCAACAGACGAACCGGTACTAATTTGACGACTATTGGTGAGAACAGCCGCGACACTGGTCAACACGGGAGAGACGTTAAACGCAATCGGCTTGATGGAAGCTCCAACCTTAGCACTAATCCTGTAAGCACCAACACGTTTGAATGAAATGGTTGCAATTCCCTCGATCAGACTTACGGTTGGCGCGCCACTCGTTGGTGCAGAGGCTGCAATCCATGTGATCGTTGGAAGTGTCGGAATTGTATTTCCAAATTGATCGTATGCTCGAACGATTAGATTCTGTGAGGTGCCAGCGACACTGATCGGGGAACTAGCGTCGACCTCGACATCACCTGAAGTAAAGAGCCTAAAGTTTGTTTGTGTTTGCAATACGTTAATGGAGATGTTGGATGCAAAGGCGCCCGAGTTTGCTCGAAAAGTATAGGTACCAGCGCGATTGAACTCAGCGGCGACTTTATTTCCTTCTGTGGTTAACGTCGCCGTTCCGCCACTTGGCGTTCTAGTGGCTTGCCAGGATATGGACGGTTGAGTTTCCAATGCGAAACCAAATTGGTCGAGACCTACCGCAGATAGCTTGAAACGACTGCCGGCGACCGCCGGCGAGCTGGTCAACGGAATGACTTTACCCTCCGCGTTTCGCAGGCCGATCGAGGTGAGAGTTGGGTTAACATTTGCAGAAAATGAAAACGTAGACGAACCGCTTTGGACGCGTAGTGAATAACTGCCGAGCTTTGAGAACGCAATGGTAGTCGCATTATTGGATAGGGTTGCAGCAATCTTGCCGCCACTCGGTGCGGATGTGGCTGTCCACGTTGCACGAGGAAACGAGGTCATTGAGTGACCAAATTGGTCGAAGCCTCGTAGGACAAACTGTTGGTTTGTGGTCGTAATGCTAACAGCTTCGCTGGGGTCAATTAAGGTTCCGGCGGTGCTTGCGAGATTGATAAAGGTTAGAGTTTGGTTCACGTTGATCGCGACGTTGGAGCTCACCGATCCCGACTGAGCCCTCAGGACATATGTTCCTGCTCGAGTGAAGATTGCCGTATTTGCGCTACCCTCAGTCGCGACCGTTGCGGCTCCGCCGTTCGGACTAGTCAAGGTTGTCCAGTTTATGACAGGCTGCGAGGGCAATGCCACACCGAATTGATCGAGTCCTTGAATGGTGAGTCCTTGCCGGATATCGCCAGTGGTGATGGCGCTGCCGGGCGTCACAGTCTTTCCGTTTGGAGTTCGTATCACGAAGCTCGTCAAGGTTTGCTCGACGTTGAAACGAAGCGACGACGTGGTCGTAAGTCCTTGGCTATCCGCAATCGTGACTAGTACTTCGTACGAGCCTGGCTTGTTGAAGGTTAGAGTGTTATTTTTTGCTGAATTGGTTCGATTCGCGGCAAATGAAACTGTTCCTCCGTTAGGTTTGTCGACCAACGACCAATTGTATTTGAGTGACGATTCTCCGCCATTGTCCGCGCCTAAGACTGAGAGTGATGCAGTTCGGCCAAGCACCGCGGAACCACTGGCAAGCTGCATCGGCGCAGCCAAAGTCGGTGGCGTATTGGTCACTGTGTTAGTCGAAACGATTTGGGTCGAACCAAAGAAGCCTGGCGAATTCAGCAACTGAAGACTGGACTCCAAGCTATCGATCGAATTCATTAAGCGGGATTCGAGTTGTTCGATGCCGAGCTTGGTGGTTTTGCGATGGGTGTTTTTGCATTTGATCGTGCGTTCGGACCGGATAGACATAACTAGCTTGAGCCTCAATGGTGCGGAGCAGGAGCCGATACAATGCGAAAGCTAGTTCGCAGAACGCTCCTTGGCAAAGTTTTGCACCTTGCGGTCTTCAGATTGGTGTGTTGAAAGCAAAAAACGGGACAGCTTCGCCCCGACAATCGTTACAACCGATTCGAGTCTAGTCGCTTAAGAATCGAAGTCCCGTTTTGCTCGCTCGTTGTAAACTAGAAAGCATGCCCATATCCCAACCGGAAAAAGGCAAGTGCCGATGCAAGGAATTGCGGTTACTATCGCCATGGTTTTCGCCTTCTTTAAATCAGTTTGATTAAAAAATGACGAGCCACCCTGAAACATGGCGAATGCGATTCCCAATCCGATCACAAATCCGATGGCGGTTCCGATCAAGTACGGAGTTAGTTTCGCGTAATCGATAACCACGTTATTTGGGACGTTAAGCAAGGCCACTACAATCACGATTGGTCTCACGATACATCCTACGACAATCAGCCCACCCCAAATCATCATCAAGATTCCGATGATCTTGTATTGAATCTCGCGACTGGCGCGGCTTGAACCACGACTACCTCCGCCATAGGATGCACTTGCCGCGTACGGATTTTCGTAACCTCCAGAACCGGCATAAGGAACGCTTGCAGTTGCTGGGGGTATAGAAGCCCACAGAGAATCATCACCGAGCGGAGTGTATGAATTGGCAGTGGACCGCACGTTCGATTCCGGTATGTCCGTTCGGACTGGCCTAACGGGCTGGGCCGCTTCCGCACTTGGGACGGCGATCGTGGTTTGGCAACTGGGGCACCGAATGGCTTTCCCAACGGCTTTACCAGGTGCTCGTAAATTTCTGCCACATCCATGGCACGAAACCAGGATGCCTTCATTCTGAGGTTGACTCGTCGCGTTTTTTGCTGAGTCTTTGACAAATTCTGCTTGAACGACCTGGAGTTCAGGACCCTTAATCAGAATCAAAGCTTGGCAGGACGGGCAACGCGTTTGTTTGCCTTCCGACGAATCGGGGACTTGGAAAGCCCTTTGGCAAGACTCACATTGAATTCGAATCGACATAGCGTTCGGGCAGGCTAAGTGGGGGGATTGCACCGGGCGCCAAGGTTTGAACCCCCAGGCTGGCGATGTAATTGTGGTTCCTTAAAGCCGCAATGTCCACCACATTTCAATTGATTCGTTCTGCTAAATCATTAGTCTCTTGGGGACATTCCCGACTTTTTCAAGAACCTCAATCCCAAGACATCGACGGTGTATTCAAGGAGACGAATACTCAAGCCCCATTCGTTTGCACTCACCCTCCACGACCATCGCGATTAAACCACGGGGCGAAAGCGGCTTCTCTACGCTTTACAAAACTACGGTTTGCGTTGCGTTCCGCGAATGACCAAACAAGACTTGATGTGCAAAACAGATAAATCGATTCCCGCTGCGCACACCCAATTCGTGACAGCGTGGGGCCATTCGCCCAAGAGCAGAACGGCCACGCCCCAGATGTTATTGCAGCACTACTTTGCGCGGCTGATCGCTTCTACAACCGCACGGCCCATATCGGCCGGCGATTGCGCAACCACAATTCCGGCTGCTTCCAAGGCAGCAACTTTTTCTGCAGCCGTTCCTTTACCACCAGTGATAATTGCACCAGCGTGGCCCATTCTCTTTCCCGGTGGTGCGGTCCGACCGGCAATAAAGGCGGCGACGGGCTTGGTCACGTAGCTCTTTACGTAAGCCGCCGCTTGCTCCTCGGCATCGCCTCCGATTTCGCCAATCATTAAGATTGCTTCGGTTTGGTCGTCCTCTTGAAATCGTTTGAATAGATCGATGTACGAAGTGCCAACAATTGGATCGCCACCTAGCCCAACGCAGGTCGACTGACCCAGGTTGAGACTGCTCGTTTGCCAAACCGCCTCGTATGTCAACGTACCGCTACGCGACATGATCCCAACTTTACCGACGTTGTGAATGTAACCAGGCATGATCCCAATTTTGCATTCACCGGGAGTGATCACACCTGGGCAGTTTGGCCCGATCAAGATCGAGTTACTGCGACGCACAGCGTCATAAACATGCACCATATCGATGACAGGCACACCTTCGGTGATAGCGCAGATAACGCCAATGCCTGCATCAATCGCTTCTAGAATCGCATCTGCTGTGAAAGCAGGTGGAACGAAAATCATCGATGCATTGGCGCCGGTTTCCTTTACCGCTTCTTCGACGGTGTCAAAAACGGGTAGCCCCTCCACCGTTTCACCCGATTTACCAGGCGTTACGCCACCAACCATTTTGGTGCCGTACTCCTTGCAACCTTTAGTGTGGAACGCTCCGGCTTTGCCGGTGATACCTTGGCAGATGACTCGCGTTTCGCGATTTACAAGAATACTCATAGTTTAATCGTTCTGGGATCGTTGGATTTTGTTTTGCGATTTTGAAAAATGGATCGAAGCTTAAGCGATCGATGCAACAACTTTTTTAGCTGCGTCTGTGAGATCGTCGGCAGAGATAATGGCAAGGCCACTATCCTTTAACATTTTCTTCCCTTCGTTGACTTCCGTCCCCTCAAGTCGCACAACGAGGGGCACGGTAAAGCCAACTTCTTTGGAGGCTTCGATGATGGCCTGAGCAATGGTAGTACAACGAGCGATACCACCGAAAATATTGACGAGAATCGCTTTTACGTTTGGATCGGACAGAATAATACGAAACGCTTCAGTAACCTGTTGCGTGTTTGCACCACCACCGACATCGAGGAAATTGGCAGGAGCACCGCCGTGGTGCTTAATGATATCCATCGTTGCCATGGCAAGTCCTGCCCCGTTTACTAAGCAACCAATGTTCCCTTCGAGTTTGACGTAGCTGAGGCCTGTGTTTCCAGCTCGGGTCTCGGCAGGCTCTTCTTCGTTCAGGTCTCGTAGCAACTTGAGGTCTGCATGGCGAAACATGGCGTTGTCGTCGAAAGTGATCTTGCCATCGAGCGCGATCATTTTGTTGTCTTCGGTGATGACAAGCGGGTTAATCTCTACCATCGAACAGTCGAGATCAACGAAGAGCTTGCAGATCTTTTTCATGAAAAAGTCCGCATGCTTTGCCGTTTCTCCGGAAATACCGAGCTTCTTACAAAGTTTTCGAACTTGAAATCCTTGCAAGCCGTAAGCCGGGTCGAATGATTCCTTTAGGATTTTCTCGGGGCTTTCTTCGGCTACCTTTTCGATGTCCATCCCGCCTTCGCTGCTAACCATGAGTAACGGCATCGCGCTACCTCGGTCGACGACTACGGCTAGGTACAGCTCGCGAGCAATCTTGCAGCCTTCTTCCACGAAAACCTGATTGACCTTGCTGCCGGCGGGTCCCGTTTGAATAGTAACTAATCTGTTGTTGAGAAGATTTTTAGCTACTGTGG
>JANMNR010000058.1:0-16496 GCA_031368325.1 Pirellula sp. | reverse complement strand
GGATTGCGATCGGACACCGGGGCTATCGTCTCCTGCCAGATGTATTTGCCGATGCCGACTCACGGTTCGACAACGGCAGACTTCTTTAATCCACTCGCTCGCCATATTGAGGATGTGGTCCTTACGGGGAAGACACCCTATCCTGTGGAAAGGACGTTGCTCACGTCTGGCATGGTGATTGCCGCTGTCGATTCCCTGTTTCAAAAGCAGTTGGCGATAGACACACCCCATCTTGCCGTCCGTTACCAAGCAAATGCCCAATCCGCCTTTTGGCGAGAGTAAAGGCAACTTTGGTTCCCCGTGAGCTTGCTCATGAATACTTAAGCACCTAAGCTAAGGAACGGGCGGCTCGCGCCGTTCCGCTACAAGATCATTCCAAGGGTGCGTTAATGCGTGTAATCAGAATTGGTTTGTATTTGGGTGCCCTTCTCTCGCTTTGCCAAACTGGCAACGCATTCCAAGGCAATCGATTGGCCAAGGAGTCGAGTCCCTATCTGCTTCAACACGCGCACAACCCAGTGGACTGGTACCCCTGGGGAGACGAAGCACTTGAGCGGGCCAAAAGCGAAAACAAGATGATCTTCTTGTCGGTCGGCTATGCCGCGTGTCATTGGTGCCATGTGATGGAGCGGGAGTCGTTTGAGGACGAGGAGATTGCCAAGTTTCTAAACGAGAATTTCGTTTGCATCAAAGTCGACCGTGAGGAACGACCGGATATCGATCAAATCTACATGACCGCCGTCCAGATCATGTCAGGGCGCGGCGGCTGGCCCATGACTGTGCTAATGACATCCGATGCCAAACCCATATTCGGCGGTTCCTACTTCCCGGCCCGCGATGGCGACCGAGGCAATTTGCCCGGCTTTTTGACCATTGTTCGAAGAGCGTTATCGCTTTGGACCAACGAACGAACGGAGTTGAAGCTGCAAGCAGATAAGATCGCAGATGCTTTGCGGGCAAATATGGCCAACACGGAAACGATACCAGCGGGGACTCAAATCGACCGTGATTCCGTCGTCCGACTACTACATGAGACACAGCAACGACTCGCTGCGGGCTTTGACGCAAAGCATGGCGGCTTCAATTATGCGGAAGCGAATCCGAACAGGCCCAAGTTCCCTGAACCATCGAATCTTGCCTTTTTGCTCGAACGATCAAAGCGAGTGACTGTTCCGAAGGAGGATCGAGATGCGGCAAGTAAGATGATGACTAAGACGCTCGATGCGATGGCGGGAGGCGGCATTCAAGATCACTTAGGAGGTGGCTTTCATCGCTACAGCACCGATCGATATTGGAGCATACCGCATTTTGAAAAGATGCTTTACGACAATGGCCAGCTTGCTCAATTGTATGCCAACGCATTCGACGTTACGGGCCGAGAAGAGTATCGCCAGGTCGCAGAGGGAGTATGCGATTTCGCAATGCGTGAGCTTACCGCTCCAGGTGGTGCATTTTATGCATCGTTGGACGCTGACTCGGAAGGAGAAGAGGGCAAATTCTATCGGTGGGAACTGGCTGAAGTGAGCGCGGTGGCAAAGTCGACGAGCGGGTACCAACTCTTTTTTGAGGTGTATGGTTTCGGCGCGATTCCGAACTTTGAAGGCAAGTACTTTGCCCCACAACCTGGCAAAAGTTTGACGCAGGTCGCTGAGGAGAAAAAGATATCGCTCGATGCACTAGTGCTCACATTGGGTACGACCAAAAAGTCGCTGTATGAGGCTAGAGAAAAGCGAGTCCGGCCACCGACGGACGTCAAGGTGCTAACATCGTGGAATGGTTTGATGATTGCTGGCTTAGCGGATGCAGGCCGCATTCTCAAACGAGAGGACTATATCCAAGCAGCATCGAAGGCGGCTGAGTTCGTTGTGAAGGAGTTGCAGAACAAGGATGGGCGATTGCTTCGAAGTCATGCACGCGGCGAAAGTAAGCTGCAGGGGTATCTCGACGACTATGCGTTCTTAGTACACGGCCTATTACGACTGCATCTAGCGACACAGGATGAAAGATGGTTGACACAAGCGATGGAATTGACTGGGACGCAAATTAAGTTCTTTCGCAACGATGAAACAGGTGGATTTTACTATACGGCATCAGATCATGCCGAGTTGATAGCTAGATTTCAGGATCCAATTGATGGAGTGATTCCGTCAGGCAACAGCATTACGGCCTCGAATCTTTTGTACTTAACCTACGCCGCCCACCGGCCTGAATTTGAAGAACCGCTGCGCCGAGTCTTGCTGTCTTCGCTTTCGCTATTGGGCAAAAGCCCAAGGGGAGCGACCATGATGTCGGCGCAGTTGGGCAACTGGCTAGACCAGCACGAGTAAACTGGCATTTCCATCTCTAGTCTACACAACCGGAGAAACGAACATGGATTTACAGGATTTACAGGGTGATTGTCGATGCGACTTACAGCATGGAGAAATCACTGAAAAAATCATGGGTCGGATTCTAAGTCATCAATGAGTTGTGAAACGGTTTCATGAATCCGTTTATGAGAAAGCCTTGGTGCTCGTTTTCCACGACAAGGCGTTCATCCTGCTACATCTTGTTAATCCATGTTAATTCATTTTATTCGACACTCACGGCTTAAAACCTATCCTGGCCTATGACTAAGAATTCACAACTCGCCTGCGTTCGACTCTTGGCTGAAGCCGCAGAGGCTTTGCGTCCATCAATCAATGACTTCGCGGACCAAGACACACTCCAACAAATCGATCTGTGGATTAGGCTTGCAAAAGTGGCCGAACAGGGGGCGCTGAGTAGTAGCGATCTTAAGAAAATCAAATTGACTTCAAGTACTGCAACGCAATTGACTGGACGCTGTGAGTTCTATTCACGGGGTTTGTTTTTAACAAACTCAGACCGTGAGTCACCGTTGGGGCAGCTTACGCCAGAGCAGTTGACATTTGTTCGAGACGTCGCAGATGTTACTGCAAGATCCTTGCGGGCTGCAATTGGAAGTGAAAGCGATGCTTTTCGGGAATGCCAAGAGGGCTTAGGTTGGGGGATTGATATGGCAGAGAGATTGGGGGACTCCAAACTTCGGCTTGAGATTCAGTCAAGCGTGGACGCATTTTTCGCACTTCGTGTTAGTTAAAAAAGAACTCGACGCCTAATGATAAAGTCTACAAGTACTTGGCGATTGGACCACCCTTGGCTGCCAATGCATCGATCTTGGAGGAAACGTGCACATCTTCGATCAGTGGCGGAGCATGGTGCGGTTTTCGTCTCGCGTCGATCACCAACGGGCCGGTGCACCCCCAATGCTTGTGATCCGTAAAAGCTCCGACTCCGTCGACGTCGCTCGCCGGATTGCTTCGCGTGAAGGTAACCCATAGGAAATTATTAAGCGACCCGCTCGTGAACTCTGAATCGTCCGCCAATACCACCATACGAATTCCGGACCATCGCGTGTCTTCGGTCATTTCTGCGCCCATCGCTTTTGATTGTCCGTCCCAATAGCGAATGAGGTCCGATGAGGCCGATGTGGCTTGCACGGCAAGCACACCGGGCAAACACCATCGTGGGTTCGAAAAACCATCGGGAAGCGAAAAGAATTGTGGGAGCTCTGTCGAAAGCGTAAATCGCTTTTGACCGCTCGCGGCCATCACCAGTTTTGACCCTTGATTGAATCCATCGCCACTGTAGTCGAGCGTGTCCATGGTGGTTCTAGTCTGGAAATGCAAATCCCGTGACCAATCGATACGTTCGAGCAAATGGATCATGAACTCATCGATGTGATGTATGTCCAGTGTCGGATTGTCCAGTGCGTTGATGATCAGCAAGTACTTGGCAAGCGACATTTGCCCTTGGCCGAGTATCCCATTGGCTTGCGTGAGCAGCTCCTGCGGTCGACCTGGTTTTCGATAAGGCGAGTAACGTTCGCTGCCAATCGCTAACAGCAGCGGATGGACTCCAGCAGCGTCAACTGCGTGAACTGCTTTGACTCCCGGCAACACCGTGGGAATGATCGGGCCGGTCAACTCGTGAATCAATTGACCGAAGGTAGTGTCTTCTTGCGGTGGTCTGCCAACTACGGTGAATGGCCAAATAGCGCCGTCGCGGTGGTAGACTTTGTCGACTTGCATCCAGGGGAAGTCATGTTCCCTGGCATAGTATCCCAAGTGATCGCCAAAAGGTCCTTCGCGTTTCATGGTTTGCGGGTCAATGGTCCCGTGGATGACGAAATCCGCATCTGCATAAAGAGGGGCGTGAGTTGAGGAGGTGATCATCGGGATTCGATGTCCTGCGAGAGCTCCCGCGAACGTAAGTTCACTCAGCCCTTCAGGCAAGGGCATCACCGCAGCGAGTGTCATGGCTGGTGTGCCACCGACACTGATGGCGACTCGAAAGGGACGTCCGTCGGCAAGTGCTTGTTGATGGTGGACTCCGATGCCACGATGCAACTGATAATGAAGCCCAATTTCTCGATTGGTTTGGTAATCGTTTCCTGAAAGCTGCATACGGTACATGCCCAAATTGCATTGCATCAATGACGACGAGGCGCTTTGGCTGAGAACTTGCGGTAGCGTTACGAAGGGTCCGCCGTCATCCGGCCAGGAGACCAGTTTGGGTAGTCCCTCAATCGTGGTTTCGTTTCGCAGCACGGCGCCAGACCGAACCTTTCTAGGCAGCATGGTCCAAGCCGTCCAAGGGGCTGTTGCATAGCGCCATGGTCGCATGAAGAGTTGGTTTGGGTCGATCTTGAGCTCGATCGCCCGCCTGACCAGATCGATCGTCCTGCGAAAAAGAAATCTTGCCTGTTCCAGCGAGCCAAACAAATTACTGACCATCGGAAAAGGACTTCCGATGGGATTAGCAAAAAGAATGGCGGGGCCCCCGTTTGAGTAAACCCTTCGTTGGACTTCTGCGATCTCTAGGTGAGTTGAGAGCGGTTCGTCAATTTCGATGAGTCGGTCATTTTTCCGGAGATCATCCACTACCTGGCGTGTGCTTCGATGCGACATTAGCTAGTTATTAGGCATTCTGAAAATTCGGTCAGTGCGGAACGGGAGTGATTCATTACTCCTTCCGCCTTAGGCATTCTAGACGTAAAATCCGAACCTGCTGGGGGTGTCTGGTGTTTCTAGTGCATCCGATGATTTCGACCGCTGAATAACACGGGAATAATGGAAAAACGACTTTTTAACTTCTCCTCGGGGCCGGCTGTGCTTCCGTTGCCAGTTCTTGAACGTATTCGCGATGAGATGGTTTGCCTGCCAGGATGCGGCGCGTCGGTGATGGAACTTTCACACCGAAGCAAGCAGTTTATTGCCATTCAGGAAGCTGCCAAACAACGCCTCATTCGCTTGCTCAACATCCCATCCGACTACGAAGTTCTTTTCTTGCAGGGGGGCGCTCGGCTTCAGTTCTCAATGATTCCGATGAATTTATTGAGAGGGCAGGCGGGACCTGCACAGTATGTTGTGACAGGCTCCTGGGGAAAGTATGCGATCGGCGAAGCGAAGCGCGAAGGCAGAACAGAATCCATTTACGATGCATCGGCCACCAACTTCGACCATGTTCCAGCCGAAGCGGATCTAAAGATAAGCCCCGATGCTGCTTATGTGCATATCACCAGCAACGAAACCATCCAAGGGGTTCAATTTCAACATGACTTGACTTCGTCAGCACCGTTGGTCTGCGATTGCTCCTCCGATATTTTGCATCGCCCAATCGACGTTGCAAAGTACGGACTCATTTATGCATGTGCTCAGAAAAATGCAGGGCCGGCCGGCGTCACCTTGGTGATCATTCGAAAGGATTTGCTGACGCGTTCAAATGACAATTTGCCGGGTTACCTTAATTTCAACAACCATGCAAAAGAAGACTCGATGTGGAACACGCCACCGACTTTTGCCGTCTACGTGCTAGGATTGGTGACGGAATGGGTTGAAAAGACGATTGGCGGCCTCCCTGCCATGTACAAGATCAATCAGGAAAAAGCGAAAACGGTTTACGATGCGATCGATAGGCATCCCTCGATGTACTTGGCACACGCGCAGAAATCGTTCCGTTCTTTGATGAACGCTACATTTCGGTTTCCAAACGAAGACCTTGAAAAGGCTTTTCTCACTCAAGCTCAGTCGCACGGCCTCGATTCGCTCAAGGGGCACCGAAGCGTGGGTGGCATTCGAGCCAGCATCTACAACGCAATGCCAATGGCTGGTGTCCAAACTCTAGCTCAACTCATGGACGATTTCGCGTCCAAGCACGCGTAGTCTCCTCCTATCGCTGTTTCGCTCCTCGCAACAAACTTAACTGGCAATCATTCCATGACGTTTCGCATTCTAGTCCTTGACCCAATCGCTCAAGAAGGTTTCGATCTCCTCAATGCCGAGAAGGGATTCGAATACGAAGTCCGCACTGGTTTGAAGGGAGAGGAGCTTCGCCAGTCCCTCAACGAGTTTGATGGTGCCATCGTCCGAAGCGGGGTGAAGATTACGGCAGCGTCGTTGGAGGGAAACAAACGACTGCGAGCGATCGTTCGGGCGGGAGTTGGAACCGACAACATCGACAAGACGGCTGCAACCCGACTTGGAATTGTGGTCATGAACACCCCTGCAGGCAATACGTTGAGCACCGCCGAGCATGCGTTTGCACTAATGCTAGGGTTGTCACGTTCCGTTGCACCGGCGTACCAGAGCCTATGCGAAGGACGTTGGGACCGCAAAACATTTATGGGCAGCCAGCTTGCTGACAAGACGTTTGGGGTGATCGGCATGGGCCGAATTGGACGCGAAGTTGCGTTGCGAGGATTGGCATTTGGAATGCGTGTCATCGCATTTGATCCCTTCATGTCCGACGAACAAGCGACCAAAATGGGAATCGAGAAATCGAACTCCATCACCGAGCTGTTGCCAAGGGTCGACTACTTGACCGTTCATACGCCCTTGACGGACGAAACCAAGTACTTGGTTGGCATGAAGCAACTCGACATTCTTAAGAAAGGTGTACGGCTCATCAACTGTGCTCGCGGTGGTATCTACGAGGAAGCGGCATTGATCGAAGGTCTCAAGCGTGGCATCATCGCTGGAGTTGCGTTGGACGTTTTCGAAGAAGAGCCTTGCACGAATAGCCCACTGTTCGGTATGCCTGGAGTGATTTGCACTCCGCACTTAGGAGCGAGCACCGAGGAAGCGCAAACGCAAGTGGCCATTGAGGGGATTCAGCTGTTGATTAATTTCTTTAAGACGGGTGAAATTCGACATGCGGTCAACGTAGCTGCCCTTGATCCAAAGACACTCGATGCGCTTCGCGGATACCTTGACGCAGCTTATCGGCTCGGGTTGCTGATGGCTCAATGGCATGAAGGAAGCATCGGTGCTTGTCAACTGAACTACCGAGGCGAAGTAGCGGACAAGGACACCAAACTGCTAACTGCGGCTTTCTGTGCTGGGTTGCTTGAAAAAGCGATGGCGGACGACGTAAACATTATCAACTCGGAGATGCTGCTTCGCGAACGAGGCATCGAATTGACTGAGAACAGGAATAGAGAACTGGGAGCCTTTAGTTCGTCGATTACCGCAGAGGTCAGTGGTGGAGGCAAACGAGTCAAAGCGGGCGTGACTGTCTTCGGCAACAATATGTCACGTTTGATCTCAATCGATGACTATCGACTTGAAGCCTATCTGGATGGCCACATGTTGTTCTTCACGCACACGGACGTACCGGGAATTATTGGCCGGGTCGGCACGGTTTTCGGTCAACATCAGGTAAACATCGGCCAGATGTCGGTCGGTCGCGCAACACAGCAACCCGGTGGCCACGCGATTGGGGTACTCAGCCTTGACGGCGTACCGCCCAAGGTCGCTTTAGATCAGCTCATGGCCATCAGTTCAATTGAGAAAGTACAGATGGTGGAACTCCCAGCCATGGGTGTTTTGCCAGCTTGGCTGAGCTGATTCGGGGGGCGTAGCGGCGGCTTGATTGTCCCCGCAGAGCTTGAAATATCGATCGAAGCGAAGACTTACCTTTGGGTAAGTTTTTCGCCGCTACGCAATTGGTACAATGCGTTGAGACAGGCTTTCCATTAAATCGAAACTATGGAGGTTAGCTATCATGTTTCAGCCACCGATATTTTTCTTGGTCTTTCTGGCTTGCGTCTCTGAAATCGTACACGCGCAGCCCAATCAGGCAAATGCCAAGACGATCGATCTAGCGTTTGTCGGCGACATCATGCTCGCAGACACACCAGGAGAAAGGATCGCTCTGGGTGAAGACCCTTTTAGTGACTTCGCAGAAGTATTCCGCAAAGTGGATCTTGCGATCGGCAATCTTGAATGTGTTGTCTCTAGGACTGGCGAGGAATTCGACAAACCCTATGTGTATCGGGCGCATCCTCGTGTTCTTGAGCTTGTAGAAAAACATCTAGACATCGTCTGCTTGGCCAATAACCACACTGGCGATTACGGACATGCTGCGTTCCTTGATCAGCTTCGATTGCTTGAGCAAAAAAAGATCCAATACGTTGGTGGTGGACGTGATTGCGCTCATGCAAGGAAGCCACTGATCGTCGATCGCAATGGAGTGCGAGTCGCGTTCTTGGCCTACAATGATTTCAAACCCCGTGCGTTTGAGGCCGGACCCAGCTGGCCAGGTGTCGCTTGGGCTGTTGACGCTCAAATAACCGGGGACATCGAGGCCGCACGCACGATCCACCGAGCGGACTTTGTCATTCCGACGATGCACTGGGGCTGGGAATGCGAACCGGCTAACGACCGTCAGAAACAACTGGCTCGACTCATGATCGATGCTGGTGCGGATTTGATCGTTGGCGGGCATCCACACGTGACTCAAGAAGTGGAGTACTATAACGGTAAGCTCATCATTTACAGCATCGGCAACTTTATCTTCGATGGATTTGATCCTGGACCTACACGAATCGGCTGGGTCCTGTGCACCAGAATCGGGGAAAAGAAGCTTGTCGCCTGGGATACGCTCGTCGCAAAAATTTACGATCGTGGCCAACCGTTTTTGCAAGCGGAAGCGCTCAGTCCATCCGGAACCAATGCGGAAGAGGCGATTGTTCAAAGATGCGGATTGACAGTGTCCCTATTCAAGTAAAGCTCAGAGAAAGTACTGAGGATGCGACAGAATCGAGAAGCCACCGAATGCACAAGTCCAGCGGTCGAGTCCAACTGGGACGTAACTCAAGAAGAGCCGAGCCGCCCACGTAGCTCTTTTGCAAAAGTAATACTGAACGGATGGGATCGGTTCAATGTTCGGCATCTGCTGCTTTGGATGGTCGCAATTGCGCTTGCAATAGGAGCTACGCGTGGATTAAAAGCCGTGAATTACGCGACTCATTCGCTATCGTCGTTCCTGTCCGCTTGGTTTAGTGTTAGTCTCGACTTGCATGACTACATGACTTCGATCAGCGCGGGGTCCATTCTCGGTTTAGGAATTCCTGCCGTCATGACTGGGCCTGTAAAAACTAAATTCAGCGAGCATCCTGCCCGAGTACTTTTTGCCCTTTGCATTTCGTTTGTGCTTTTGAATCTGGCCCAGCGGGCGTCAAATATTGATCCACTTCTGGGTATGCTCGGTACAGCGGCCACCGGATTTATCTGGTCCTTTTACGCTCTGATTCGACCCAGAATAGGCTGGGCATGGCGAGCCGCGATTCTTTTGGTTTGCCTGTCATGCGTTTGGGATTTTTTTTATGGATGCCAGTTGGTTCCTTTCACGTCCCAAAAATTTCTCTCTCGAGGTGCGTTTGCATCCTACCCAATTTACGTCCCGTATACGATTGAATCCATTGGCCAACACGCGTCTGTTTCCATCCTGCTTGGCGCCGGTCTCGCTTTCATGGTCACTGTTGCAGGTAGCATCGAAATTGCGTTTGGCAGGTTCAAGGACTGGCGAACGTGGACCGCATCTATCGTGATTCCGATTTGCCTGATGGTGTCCGCTATTCCGCTGGTCGTCGAGTTGGTTCGCGGTTTTCTACTTGAGCAATCGATTTGACGTTGAGCAAGTATTCTTCGAGCGATTGCCCTGACGGAATGATCCGGTTTGCGCAAGGCGAATTGGCTAGCTGCGTCAGCAATTCCTCATTGCAAAAATTTGAGGGCGCAATTGACTTTTCGCTCTGGAGCAGTGCAACCGTTTTTAGTTTTTTTGATTTCTCTGGCACTGACGACCCCAAACCGTTTTCTCGGATACTCACGACCGAATCATTGTATGATACCATCTTGAAGGAATGCCAAGCCAATGTCGACCAACATGGTCGTTTAATCGACATGGCAACGACCATGGGAAAAATCTTACGACGCCCCTTCACTCTGCCTCCCACTAGTAGTAACCAATCCATGAAACGCGGAGACGCTCTTTTACGCCTAATTGGAAACACGCCACTGATTCCATTGTACTTTGAGGCGGAACAACGGACCGTTTGGGGCAAGTGCGAGTTTCTAAATCCAAGTGGCAGCATCAAGGACCGACTCGCTCGAACCATCATTCTCAATGCAGAAGAACGCGGCCTACTGCACAGCGACACGACTATCCTGGAATGTACTAGTGGGAATACCGGAATAGCGTTTGCAATGGTTGGTGCGGCGCGTGGCTACCGCGTATCGATCGTCATGTCGAAACGTGCTAGTGGTGAACGGCGAATGATTATCCGCCATTTCGGTGCCGAACTCATTTTGTTCGATGAACCGGGTTATCAGGCCGGCATTGATATGACTCATCAGATGGCAGCGGAAAACGTCAATTACTTCCTACCACGCCAATTTGAAAACGAGCTGAATGCCATCGACCACGAGCATGAGACGGGCCCAGAGATCTTGAACGACGTACCTGGACCGATTGATGTATTTGTTACGGGTTACGGGACTGGCGGAACTCTTGCTGGCTGCAGTCGCTCTCTCAAGAAGGCAAGAAAGGAAACAAAAATCATTGCAATGGAACCCGCCGAGTCTGCTTTGCTGGCCGGCGAGGAAGCATGTTGCCACTGGATCGAGGGAATTGCAGGTGGTTTCGTTCCCCCGCTTCTTCGCGGCGTGGAGATCGATGGCACTTGCAAGGTGAGCAGCCCAGACGCCATCGCTATGACTCTTCGGCTGAACCGAGAGTTTGGCTTACTCGTGGGCTCCTCATCGGGTGCGAACATGGCTGCTGCGTTGCAGCACGCAACGTCGCTGCCCAAAGAGGCGGTTGTGGTGACGATTTTATGCGATCGCGCAGAACGCTATTTTAGCACGCGACTGTTCAATAGCGACTGCTGAGGTCAAGTGCATCGTCAAAGCTAATTTTTGGCGTACGACGGACTTCCAGTCCGTCGAAAAACGTT
Source organism: Pirellula sp. (assembly GCA_031368325.1). GTDB lineage: Bacteria > Planctomycetota > Planctomycetia > Pirellulales > Pirellulaceae > JBKCUI01. The sequence continues at coordinate 5,197 of JANMNR010000058.1, read as the reverse complement.
GTCACCGACGGACTAGAAGTCCGTCGTACAGGTTCAATTCAACCATTATTTTAAGGTGAGAAGCACTAAATCGTTCGTCTAAACCGTTTGCGGAACTCGCATCGGCACGACCTGATAGGCACGCGAACGGAACAAGAAATCAATCAAGTTTCCTTCGTGTGGTTGCAACCAATTCAATCGACTTGTGGGCATAGGACCGATGTTGAGTCGATCGATGTGCGTTGCATTGGTCAAGTCATCAATCCAGGCTTCATCAGCGGTAAGAGCTGTGCCGACTAGAGTTGGACCGATCGATTTGATCATGTCTTTTTGCGGGCACTGTACCACGGAAACGAACGGGAACATGTACTCCTTCATCGCGACTCCTCGTTGAGGAGAATCGGCGGTTACAACCATTGGTCGCAGATACGCAGATCGCTCTCTCTCAATGAGTCGCTCGCCATACGATGCGGTCATATCCACGACCCCAGCCTCTGCGATGTCCTGCTGAACCATGGAAAAGGTGCCCTTGGCCATCTGCGGGTTGGTAAATGCTGCTAGGGCGGCCTTTGGATCGCTAGGGGGCATAATGTCGATAGCTCCCATCCTTGCTGCGAGTGCTTCGCCAATGGCTTTCGTATGACGAGAAGCCCATATGCCGGAGCAGTTGATACAGCTCCGTCCCGAGTTGCTCAGCACGCTTTCGACCATCAAGTCCAGGTAGTCTTCCCACTGATCCACCACGTCGTCGCCGATTAGGATCTTAGAAAAACCTGGACCGTGTGCTTGAACTTTGGGGTTACCTGAATACTGCTCAACAGTATGGGCGCTACCAAAGATCATGCTTCGTGAACACTTGCTCAAAATTGTCGAGCCTACGTCATGTCCGCCCGGATACAAACAAAACGCTTCGGCAGGAATACCTGCCTCGATATAGGCACTGATCATGCGGTACGGCGTCCAAGGTTCTTGCGAGCCTGGTTTCAGAACCAATCCGACCTGTAGCGGGACAGCGGGTAACCAGAGCGTATGGACACCGGGCGAGTTGTTTGGCAAAACAGCCCCGAGAACTGGAGTCTGGCATTGAAAACTAACCGTAACATTTCGCCCCTCTTCGCCGTATCCCTTTGAGAAAATGTCTAGATCCAAACCACGGGTTAGGGCGTCCAGGATGGTGTCAATATTGCTGAGAACAAAGCAGTTCTTTTGCATATTGTTCCGGCACATATGTTCCGGAAGACCGGTGCTCGCCGATTGTTGGTGAATAAAGTCGTTGACGGTTTGTTGTCCATCCCCGAGCGGCAGCGTTTCATGTTCGAAAAGGTATGCGGCTTTCTTACAGCGAGCGATTAACTCAGGGGTAGGAATGGATCGCAAAGCCTTCCTCGCGTTGCCTGCTTTCCGCATGTCCATTTCGACCATGCCACCGTTGACTTGACCTATCTTGGCGATAGGTTCTCCCGTGTCAAAATGAAAGACATCTTGGAAATCAAGTGACTTATATTGCTTGCCCCAACGAATCGGATTAATTGTCAACACAGTATCGGAACTCCGCTTTTTTTGTTAGTCGAATGAATCAAAACAGGACTAGTAAACGCCTACCGTCGTCGAGGACGCAAATGCGCGATATGGCCTAACACCGCTAACTCCGTCCCAAGGATACTTTTTGAAGGGCATTTCGCGTTCCCCCTCATCGCGTTCGAGGAAGCCAGGCACGAAGAACTCTTTGGTCATCGTATAGAGCTTGACTCGACCTGTTTCGCCGTAACCTACTACTTTGGTGTGGTCTTCAAAATCGACTACCTCAACGACCGCTCTTGGCTGTGGTGCGTAATAGGCGATCGTGTATCCATCATCAATGGTCACCGGACGCGAGCAAGCCAATCCCATCAAGGTATTTCCATACGTCGGAGTCATGTAAACACCGCTATCCTCGGCAGGTCCGCCAAGCAACTCCTCAACACAGAATCGGGTCCATTGTGGCGTAAATTCCGTACCACCAGAGAAAATACCGGTGATGCCGATTTCTTGAATGCTCGTATCCTTCTCGGCAAGACCGGCGGCCAATGACTCGAGCAGTTTCGGAGTCGTGAACATGCATTTGATGTCGTGGTTGGCGCTCAAAATGGTGATGGCTTGATCGATACAATGCCTCTTGTACTCCTCGAGATGCTCCATCCAGCCCTTCTTGATAAGCTTGACAACCCATCGTGGGTCCAAGTCGATGCAGAAGCAAATGCCGCCCCGATATTGGCACAAATGTTCAATCGCAAGTCTAAGCCGACGTGGGCCTGACGGACCAAGCATTAACCAATTAGAGCCTTTCGGGAAATACTCGTCGGGAAGTGTATGGCTAAACAGTTCGTAATCGATTCGGAAGTCATCAATAACCATTCGGCTCTTTGGAATTCCGGTCGTTCCGCCCGTTTCAAAAACATAAGTTGGTTTGCCCAACAATCCGTTTGGTATCCATCGGTTGACTGGACCGCCTCGAAGCCACTCGTCTTCAAACTCGGGAAACTTCTTTAAGTCATCAAACACTTTCACGTCTTTTAGCGGATCGAACTTCAACTCGGCTTTCTTGGCAAGCCAAAAAGGGGAGCCAGTCGATTCGTGAAAGTGCCACTGGACTGTCTCGTAAGTGTGTTGATCGAGCGTTTGTTTTGCGTTGGTGGTTTGCTCGTTGGTGGCTAACCAATTGGGGGTGGTGACAGACATTGATGTTGGAGGGGGGAAAGAGGCATAGGGTGTTCGAGCCCGTGCTCGATGCCGGCTAACTGCTTTCGGCCCCGACATTGTAACCGAATTTTCAATCCGACAAAACTCACTGTCTTCAGCTGAGAGCTTTCGACCCCTGAAAATCATTGGTCCAGCGAGAGATGCAATCGCTGAGCTTCGACGTAACATCCCTATAGGAATGGTCGGCGTTAGGGATGACGCACACGTTATGTCTTGACACGACCTGGAGGTTGGTGGAAATGAGCTTTTGCAAAGCCAAGTCCGCCTGATGGAAGTTTGCCGACCCGCTCTCGACTTCGTATTGGCCAAAAGTCCAAAGCGTGGGGACTTGCAATCTGTTCGCCATAGCATGGTAATCGTACTTATCCCCACTGCCGTATTTATCACAGTAAGTTGAGGCGCAAATCCACATTGGTAACGGAAAACGCACCTTCATCACCGACTCAGGATGTCCCGAATGGCATTTGTCCATTGCCTCGTTCAGGTGGTCGGCAAAAACCGCGCCTCGGTTGGGGTCCCGGAGCAGGATTTCTGTATTAAGCCGTGGCGGGGATACTGCAACGAGCGCCTCTAATCGGTCGTCGTTCTTGAGGCCCCAATAAACACACTTCAAGGCACCAAGGCTATGACCAAGCAGCGAAAACTTCTGAAAGCCCTCTTTTGTGAGGAACTGAGCCCAAGCATCAAGATCGAGATGACAGGCAGAAATGCTCTCGATTTGCGACCCAAGCCGCATCGGCGTTGAACCTGCGTTAAAGCTCAAGATGTCATGACCTCGCGTGTTGACCAGCAGAACGGACGTGTCGTCGTTGGCCAACGATTGGGTTAACTTCATGAGCAGTTCAGAGCTGTAGAAATTGCTATTCACGCCATGGACGACTATCCATGCATTCTTGAATCGTGCAGGTTCGGTCATGAATCCATGCAAACGGACGCCGTCAATGGTATTAGTTTGAACAAGTCTCCCTAGCATGGTAATTTCCTTTAAGCCAAACAAAAAAGGCCACCGAAGGAATCGATGGCCTTTTGATCTTGAATGGTAGTGAATTCGTTCTTTTGGACAATAGCCCCGCTATCGCCTGACAGCACGAAGCCACTTCGAAGGAGTGCCCAGCTAGGGCTCAACTCTTTGCGGTTGAAACACTCTCGGCGGTTGAAACACTCTCGCGTTAAAAGCTTTGGCCTCAGGGCTTGGGTGCGTTTCGGTTTAACGATCCGTCGCGGTTCTGAATGAGCCCCGAAACCCGTCCGGAAGTGCTTGCTGGACTAACGCCAGATCGAAAGTCCATTACTTTGGACCGTTGCGCATCTCCCATCGGAGAAACTTCATTTGCCCCCGACCCTCGCAGGTACCCCAATAGTTTATCCAGATTGATTTGACTGATTCCAAGCGCTCTGGCTTGAGATTCAAGTGCCTTGCGTTCCTTGGCCGCATCCGTATCTGCTTTGCTCAACTCTTTGCCGACTACTTTGAATTCGTCCCCCAAAACCAACCAGCGTGTATTGACTGTCAATGCGCCATTGGGCTTTCCGCCGGGAGCCATATCCATCGTGACCTTGCCACCATTTTGAACGATCAGCGCTTTTACGGTCTCTCGGTCGTCCTTGCCGTCTCCGTCAATGTCCATTTTGCCCATTAACGCAATTTCTACTGTACGACCAGGTTGCCAGAGAGGCGAGTATATCTGATCGCCCACGAGAATTGTGGTGGGAGCTCTGTCCGACAAAACCTTGCAGCGAGCTATCTTGTCGCTAACAAGATCAACGACTTCAATTTGTGCTTTGACCTTAGCGTCGGCGACTCGGCTAACATCGGAATCGATGACACCAAAGCGTACGCCTACTCGCAACCCGTCGGATTTGCCGAGATTGATCCAAACCATGTCGCCGCCATTAACAACCTGAGTTATCTTGCCCTGCACATACTGGAAATCTTCGCCTTGCACCTCATCCAACTTCCGAACCAACGCATCGAGCTTCTTCTGGATTTCGCCCTTTTCCTTCGTGATTTCGTCGATTTTTACGTTGGCGTCTTTTTCTCGCTTTTGAGTAGCCGCAAGCGATTTTCGGTGATCTACCTCGGCTTTATCCCATTTTTCCTGCTGGTTTTTGATGTCTTCGGCATACTTGACTAGCTCTTTATTTCTTTCATTGGTCACCTTGGCAAGCTCTTGTTGAGCGGATTCGCGAGCGTTGGTCTCCGATTTCAACCGCGCGTCGGATTCATCTTTGAGAACCAACTCTCGCTTTTGTGCTGCCTCCAGTTGCAAATTCCCTGCTCTCAATTCTGCGACCAAGGTTTTCACAAGGTTGGTGTAGCTTCGGTCTGTCGCGCCTTGCCCGAAAAGAGCCATGTTGTTCGTGTAGACTTTTGTTGCGGCATTCAATTGCTCGTCTCCCGTGATCTGGCTCAACAATTGATTGAACTCTGTTTCCGGTATCGGTGTGCCAACACCGAGCATGCTTTCCAAAAGCTGAC
>JANMNR010000052.1:0-2231 GCA_031368325.1 Pirellula sp. | reverse complement strand
ACCGGGAGCACTCCCGTCTTCGACGTGAGTAGGTCTTGATAATCATTTAGTATTTGCAAGTTTGTTGCCGGTGTCCGAAGGTTGTGTTCGGACGAGGACTTTCTCAACCAACGCTGGCAATTGGAGTTTGCTGTTTTTCAACATAGCTCGTTTTGCAGCTAGTCGATGCTCGTCCCATCGGTCACTCATGATGGATGCACGCAATGCCAACAGCGACTCAGCCTTGCCGATCTTCCAATACATGCTGTTTCCTTTCATGCGAAGATTCACTACGTGACGGATCACGCTTTCGATAGAGCCACTGCCCAGTGGTAGCCCCATCAGTTTGAATTTTGCATATTCCATGTGGCCTTGTTCACCATGGCTTTCCAGGTAACGAAGTTCTCGTTCGAACAATGTTTCTAATTCCTTTTTTCGACTTTCCGGAAGCGATTCGTAGCTAGCCTTGAGTTCCGAAACGACTTCCCGCCAACGGTTATCTCGGAGCATGGTGCGGTATTCTTGGAATGGCACTGAGCGCTCTTTTTCATTGAGTCCCAGTGCGGTCAGCGCATCACTGATGTGCTCTGCTGCGTGGAAAAAGTCCAGGACCCGAAAGACTTCAACTTGAGGTGGTATGCCTGCCCGTGACAGTATGGTGTCAATGCGATCCCAAATCCATTTTGCGCCATCGCTATTGAATGTAATGCTGATCGCCTTGTCTGCGCCAACACGTTTAAGATGCATTGCAACTAGCGTTTGCATGTAGTCTGCAGCGGCGAATGAACCATCGATAACTGTCTTGGTGGACTTGACCAATTGGCCCTCGTTGTCGTGAACGTAAATCGTGATCAATTTTGGCTCACGCCAAACTGCATCAAACGACCTGCGTTTAAGCCTCCGTTTTGAACGACCACCATCGGGTGATTTAGCCTCCCCAAGCGGTTCGCTATATTTTCCAAGCAATTCCTCATCGGTTGCGTCAGGCCGGTCAATTCGCGTACGAGTTCGTCCCCCGTCAATCTGAACCGAAATACGTTTGCCTTGCATCTCATTAGAACACTCCAAGCTTCCATCTCGAAAGTCAGCAAGTTGACGCTCACGAACCGTCAAGAACTCCTTGCCGCATTGGAAAGCGATTCGATCGATGGTTTTTGGATCCAGTTCGAGCGAATCGCGTGCGAGCTCTTGTTGCGCAATCTTCATGGAATGTGACAAAGCAAACGTTCTACTAACTTTACTATGGAGATTTGGCGAGACGCCTTGTGAAAATCCAAACTGTGTTAAGTCGATGTCTAGTCCAGGTATGTCATGATCGTCGACAACCTGACGAATAGGACGACAGTAGTTCGTCGTTGCAAGGCAAGAGTAAGCGTTCATTTGGTAGACGCTGATTTGCCGCTCGATGGGACGACGAAGCTTTACTGCATAGTTTTTGCGAACCTCTTCAGCACGCTCGTCGAATGACGGCGAATTCATCGCTTTAGCACCGAGTCCCATCATGAAGAGGGCTGCACCACGCTTGAAAATTGCATTGACTTCATCCTCGATCTTTTCATGAAGCAATGGATCGGCGATCAATTGAGCCTGCCATTGGTCCTCTTGCAAGTGAACAAGCCGCATGAACATCCCGAGCATCGCATCGGTTCCGTCTACATCCTGAGATCGATCTCCCACAGTATATGTCCTTGGCATAGCACCCTCCATGAATCGGCTTGAATCCATTTTCAAAGCCTTCAGCATAGAGCAGGCCACATGAATATACTCTAAGAATCTAGCCACGCGGATTGGCTAGCTTTCAGCAGAACATGTCCGGAACGGGAGTGCTCCCAAGGTCACCTCTGATTGAAGATACACTCTGAAAAAACGCTACCGCGAATTACTAGATACTGCATCAGAGATGGAGGATACAGTTTAAGGCAACCAACTCACCGAAAGAAGTCGATCCATTGAATCGTGATCGACTTTGGATACTCTTCGAGAAAAGCCTTGGGTAACTCGAACTCAAAATAGCCGTCCTTCAACGGAATCGAATTGGATGCTTTTCCATCGCTCCCGTATGATCGCAACTTCATCCAGAGTTCATGCTTGTCATCGAGAAGTTCATCTTCTTGTTTATCCTTCCAAAGTCTCACACGTTGCTGGTCAGCGTGGCTCGATACCGCCGCCGAAAGTGCTGTCTTCCCATTGTAAATACGCAGGCTTTCCAGTCCCTTCAAATGTAACCTTAGAACGACATGCTTTTGCCAATA
>JANMNR010000016.1:0-6549 GCA_031368325.1 Pirellula sp. | reverse complement strand
CCCTTTCCTAAGATTTGTAAGGCATATCTCAACCCTTTCATGTATCGTACTCGAATCGTAGTTTTGGGGGGGGCGGCGGGCTATAGCCACGCCGGGGAGGGTCACGTGAGCCAAACAAGTTTTGCGAAGCCAATCTTGCCCTCCCCGAAAAACTCGCTTTTGGCTCGTTTCTCGACCCTCCCAACTTCGTTGGGAGAGTTAATGTGGTGGAGATCAGCGAGAAGTGTCCAATATCGGGGTCGTTTTGTCGGGTCGCCCGTCCAAATAGGTATAATAGGGAACAGTCCTTCATTGATGGAACACGACCGCCCAAAGTCTCAGCCCAATCATTCTGGATCCCTGCCATGCGACAGCTTTTATCCGACCATACCAGTTTTGTGAAAACTTTGGCTGCAGGAATTCTTGTTTGCATCAGCTCTTTTTGTGTAGCCGATGACAAAGAGGATTTGGTATCCACGCGTGCGCTCATTGACATCGTCGAAGGCGAAAAACTGGAGCAATCAGAATATGCAGCGAAGCTCTTCCATTCGATACCAGCCAATTCGAATGCCAAACCGGTCGCGGCACACGCTCTCGCTCTCATTCAAATTCGGGAGCAAAAATATTCGGATGCGTGGAAGGCCCTAACGTCGCAATGGGAGAAGCAGGGCGTGGCCTCAGATTCCATCAAGTTCGGCAAAGAGAAGTTGAAACTCTGGCTTCTTCTTGAGGCTGAGTCAGCGGGAAAAGCCGAGGAGCAGTTCAAGCATTTGGCGACCATGACGCTCGGTGCCAATTCCGCAGGCCTAGAACAAAATGCCAACTGCGGATTCATCGGCGGTGTTGTTGGAATGCTGAAAACAGACGCGAATCTTAGCTGTATCCCCCAGCCAATTCTAGACAAAGTAAAGGATGTACTTGTGGCGAAAGTTGAGTCTAAAACGGCAAAGTCAGAATTGGAAGCCAAGCTAATGGAAGCGAGTCAATGGGGAGCTGAGCTATCCTCCCTGATAAGTAAATTCGAAAGCGCGGGTGCAAGCAAAGCCGACGAGCAAAACAAATCGACACAAGCCGAACTCGAACGAACCAAGCAGGAGCAATCTAAACTGAGGGACGATTTGAAAGAGGCTGGCGGAGGGAAACAAGAACTAGACGAACAGCGCCGAAAAGCGTTCAAGGACGAGAAAGTTGCAAAGGAAAATCTTCAAAGAGAAAGAAAGAATCAACCGACCCCACCGGTTAATCCAGGCCCGCAACCTCGTCGGCCAACCAAACCAAAAGGGATTTACAAAACAGATCCCAAAACGCAAGAACGAAAGTATGAAGAACCGTCAGCTAAGGAAATGCGAGAGTATGATCAAGAACTTGCATTCTTTAACTCGTGGCCCGCAAAAGTCGCAAAGTTTCAATCGGACACCCAACAATTCCAAGGGAAAGTCCAACTCTGGAAGCAGAACCTAGAAACACTCGAGGCACAAGCCAAAGCGGCTGAAGAGAAGGTTGCGTCCATTGAACGAGCCATGAAGGAAATGCAGGAGGGGATTAAGCAGGGGGTCGAAAAAGAACTAAAAGAGACCGGCGAAGAAGCGAAAAGGCTTGAGAGATTCGCTGCAATTTCAAACCTCGCATACCATCACATCGCAACTGCGAATTTGAAGGCAAGGAGTCCGATTCGCCCATCCAATTTCCAATTGATAGATTACGATTCCGAATGCTCGCGGATGAGAAAGTCGCTGCGTTAAGTCAGGGTATCGCTTTTTCTTAGGCGAGCAGCAGAGGAATCTTTCCGTACGACGGACTTCCAAGTCCGCCGAAACAAAATACGGACAAGCTTGTCCGTCGTACAGCAGATAAATCTATTGCCACGAATCTAGACCACTTCAGGCACGACGAACGGCGCTCGGTATTCGCGTTTGAGCAGTTTGTTGGCTTGCTCTGAATCGTTGCCTACGAATTGTTCGGTCTTAGGGTCAACGGTCAGCATCGGTCCAATCTTGAGTCCTGCATTCTCCATGGTCAGATCGTGGGCCGTCATCAATTGCTTCATCTCGCCTACCAAGGACTTCCATTCCTTGACTTCCACCGCGTCCGCACCCGCCATGGAGAATGCTTTGCCGGTTCGGTATGCGATATTGGCTAGGTTGCACCAACCCGTGGAGTCGTGTCCGACTTGGACGTCGGTATTGAGTATTTTCATGTCCCGTTTGCGAACGGCTTCGACGAAGTTTTTTTGGTGGTGCACATTGCCTGAGTCCCCCTTAAACTTTTTGATCACAGCGCCGGCATTATCGTAAGCCGTTCCGCTCCCGCGTTGGCCTTCGTAACGCCCCCCTTCGCAATAGGCAACGTAACCGCTTCCAGGACCGGGGCAATCGGGTGACTTGTTGCCATCCGGCTTGCCAGGCAAATTGGTCAGACCGATCACCACCGGGATCGAACCGGTATCGAAATAGACGAAGTGAACGTTGGGAGTTTCTCCAGCATCCTTCCATACAACGCGGCCTCCTCCCCCGAATATCCGTTTCGGTAGCGACACCTTGTCTAGGAAAACGTTGTTGCGCAGATCGTCCAATACGTGGACACCCCAGTTGCCCATTTCGCCGGAGCCCGTATTCCAATCCCAATGCCAATCGTAGTGAAGATTCGTACGGAAGATCGGCGTGTCCTGGGCTGGCCCAAGCCATAGGTTCATGTCGACTTTTGGATCGATTTGCAGAGGCTCTGTCCGGAGGCCGATGGACTGCCTAACGCCGTAGCGATTGACTCGCGCCGAAAGGATGTTGCCGAGCGATTTTTCCTCGTGCAGGAATTTCTTGATTTCCGCTTGCATCGGATCGGAGCGTTGTTGGGTTCCAACTTGGCAGATACGGTTGTATTTTCGTGCAGCGGCAACCGTCTGCTTGCCTTCCCATTGGCTATGGGACAGCGGCTTTTCGACGTAGACGTCTTTGCCCGCTTGCATGGCCCAAATCGCGGCCAAGCAGTGCCAGTGATTGCAGGCTGCGATAACAACGGCATCGATTTGTTTGTCATCGATCAAAGCGCGAAGATCGGTGAATCCCTTGGCATCGGCTCCGAATTTCTCTTTCGACTTTGCGACCTTGCCGCTATCCGGGTCACATAGGGCAGCGATCTTGACTCCTGGTAGTTTGGAGAAAACTTGCAAGTGATCACCAGCTCGCGATCCACATCCGATAAAACCGACTCGAATCTCGTCGTTCGACAGAGCAAAAGCCCGAGAGGACGAAACGCTAGCTAAAGCACCGGTTGCGGCGGCGGTTCGGATGAAGCTACGACGTGATACACTTTTCATGATTTACACTCTGAGATTTTGAGCAAGGGGGGAGGGAAGCCGTGACGGGAGGAAAGGGGCGGCATGTTTCCAAAGGGGAGGCCGGAAGGCGATGTTAACAACCACTAGATACTAACCGACATGCCGTCACAACTCAATGTTGCGTGGCAAAATACGTCGAAGCTCTCTTGACGGGAAGATTGCCAAACCCCTATGTATTGCCCACATTATGAAAGTAGCGATCTTATTGCCAACTTGGGTGGGCGACACGTGTATGGCCACCCCAACCATTCGTGCACTTCGAGCTGGGCTACCCGATCTGGAGGAGCTCTGTGTCGTCGGCCGGTACGCACCCGTAGCCGTCCTTGAGGGAGCGCCATGGATCGATTCTACGATCACGTACAAGCCGCGATCCAAGGACTCTAAGACGCCTTCGCGTCGCGGCTTGATCAACACGCTTCGCAGCCGCGGCTTTGACATGATCGTTTTGCTGCCCAACTCTCTGTCGGCGGGGATGATTGGATACCTGTCGGGAGCAAAGCGGCGCATAGGGTACGCGAAAGACGGCAGAACATGGCTTTTAACGGATGCAATCCCTCGCCGTGATGTGGACATTGATCACAGCAAAAAGCCAACCATTGACTATTACCTGCATCTAGCGAGCCGATTGGGTTGTGACACCAGCGATCGCGCGATGCAACTGTTTGTTTCGGACGCAGACCGGCTCCTAGCCAAGAACTTCTACTCCCAACTTGGATTCGACTGGCACGTTCCAACTGTGCTTTTCAACACTGCATCCGCTACAGCACAATCGCGATTGTGGCCGGTAGGGCACGCAAGCCGAGCAGCCAAATTGTTAGCCAGTAACTACTGTATTCAAGTGATCGTCCATTGTGGCCCACAGGATAGAGACCGAGCCAATGCCATCGCCTTTGGCGCTTCGCATGAAAAAGTAAAAAGCATGGGGGAGATAGTCGATATCCCGATTGGACTAAGCAAGGGACTGATGGAGCAAGCAAGTGTCGTGGTGTCGACGGACAGCGGACCAAGGCACATGGCGGTGGCTCTCAACAAGAATGTCGTCACCCTCTTTGGACCTACGGCACCGGAGAATACGCAGACGTACAATCGTCCGGAGTCCATTTTACGCTTAAAAATGGACTGCCAGCCTTGTGGTAAAGGAAAATGCCCTTTGGTTCACAACAACTGCATGCACGGTTTGACCTATCCGACCGTTGTCAAAGCGGTACTTGAACGCATAGGCTCGGCGGAACCGCGAGAGCTGTCCGCTGACACCTCGTTCAAATATTCGGCGGAAGTAGCCCTTCCTAGAAGTGTCGCGTAGTTGCTGCTACAATCCGGGGCACAGCCATTTGGCAAAATATCCGCAGCCCCATGTGTGCAAAGCATGATGCTCTGCAATCGCGAGTCCGAGAGCCATCCCGTATGCAACGCCATCCGTCCCTTGATTTAACCCAGTTCATTCGTGCCATTCCTGATTTTCCAAAACCAGGAATTTTATTCAGAGATATCACGCCGCTCCTGGGGAACACGGACGCGTTTCGCGAAACGATTGCGAGAATGGCAGATCCATTTCGAGGTCAGAAAATCGATAGTTTGGTCGCGGCGGAGGCGAGGGGCTTCATTTTTGCAGCTCCTCTCGCCCTCGAGCTCGGAGCGGCCTTTGTTCCTGTCCGCAAACCAGGCAAACTGCCGCATGACAAACACTCCTTTAGCTATGATTTGGAGTACGGGAGCGACACCCTGGAAATGCACAAAGATGGAGTGGTAAAGGGACAAAAAGTGTTGGTGGTGGATGATTTGCTGGCAACGGGAGGGACCGTCGAAGCGTGTTGCAAACTGCTTGCTAATATCGAGGTAGAAATCGTGGGATGTCTGTTCTGCATTGAGCTTAGCGGCTTGAACGGTCGATCGCGACTTGCACCTCACAAAGTGTTTAGCTTATTGCAATACTGAATCTGTTGGTCTGAAATTGAAGCCGTTTTTTGAACGAATCCTTACTGATGCAATCCAAGATCAAGCGAGCGGATGAAGTCGAGGCTGCGTTCACTAACTTGGGCCTAGAGCTTGACGAATATGTGGCCCAAGACGATTTCGAAAGGCCGGTGCGACGGCAATCAAGACCGACTTGGCTGGTGCCATTTCTGTTGCTTGTCGCGACAATGGTCTCCATGACATGGGCAGGCATTGCAGCATGGGTGCCGATGCATTTGATCGAAATCGCGTTTCAGCGAGCCTCCCTTTTCGAGGTTCGTCGTCACATTTTGGCAAATTGGATACCGGGATTGCTATTCTCGGTGTCTCTCGGGATTATCCTCGGCGCACACGAATTGGGACATTATTTCGCGACTCGGATCTATGGGATTCGGTCGAGCCTGCCGATCTTCATTCCGTTTCCGATTGCTCCGATGGGGACCTGTGGAGCGGTGATCTTGATGGATGGAATGAAAGCAGATCGGCGTCAAATCTTTGATATTGGACTAGCCGGTCCGTTGGCAGGATTGGTTTTTGCGATCCCGATCGCGGTCATAGGATTGTTATTTGGCGAGCCACCACAGACCCGAGACAGCTCGGTTCAATTTGGGCAACCGATCGTCATTCAAGCGTTGGCCAGGGTTTTGCCCGTCATGTCAGATTCTGGAAAGCCAAACGGCATTCAGGAAAAGGTAGTCAAAGCAAAAAGCATTGGCAACGATTCCATGAATCCATTGTTGATGGCAGCATGGGTTGGTTTTCTGGTAACTGGAATCAACATGGTCCCCATGAGCCAGCTTGATGGTGGGCATGTGATTTTTGGACTAATGGGACGAAAGTCGGGGCCAGTTTGCTGGATGGTCTACCTGTTATGCATTTTATACGTCAGTTATACAAGCCTCGTGTTTGGCGAGCCCATGTTTATCCTGATGTTACTATTGATTCCTTTGATGGGGATCCCTCATCCACCCAGCAGCGACGATACCGTTTTACTAGGATGGCCAAGGCAGATCCTCGGAACGGTTTCCTTGATCATTCCGGTTCTTTGCATTCCATTGCGCCCTATGATCTTTATGCTGGAAGCATGAGCCCGCACAGTTTGGTTATCATGTGCCATTGTTAACTGTCGGACCGATAGTTTTTCGGAGTATTCTCTGCGGTATCTCGGCGCCACCATCGCGGATCGACGTATGGTAATAGTTCCTGCCGAGTGCAGATCTGAAATGCAATTCCAAAGTTAAACTTAAGGAAGAACCGAATGTCGTTAGGTAAAAAGTGTGTCG
>JANMNR010000009.1:0-3707 GCA_031368325.1 Pirellula sp. | reverse complement strand
GTTTGGCATGTGTCGTGCCGAATGGGGTGGGTGACCCGCTACAGCAGCGTGGGGGCAGCCTAATGAAATAACTTTACGCAGAGACAGGTGAGCAACTAACGCCGGACGTCCGGCCGACTTGCCTCGTTTCACAGGGCTTATGCCCAAGGAAATTTGCTCAGTGGCAGTACGAATTTATTCGCTGGCTAAAGATCTAGGATTGGACAGCAAAGAGCTAGTCGACCTGTGCACCCGTCTGGGTATTCAGGGCAAAGGAAGCGCGCTTGCGAGTCTCGAAGATGAAGAAATTTCGAGAATTAAAAAGCACATCGAGGAAAAGAAGGCGCCTCCAGCTGCCGTCGCGGCTCCCGCTCAGCCGACGAAGCTGACGCGTGAACCAATTAAGGACACGCCGATTCGCGACTTGAATGCTCGACCAAGTGGAGCCAAACGCGACCTCTCGTCCTTAAAACCAAAGTTAAATGTCGGTGACAACCAGATCTCGCAGACCCAAGACGGCGCGTCGAGCGAGGCTGTTGCTAGCTCGACGGTAACACCCGTTGAGTCGAGCGAAGCTGCTGATCCAGTTCCGGTGGTACCAGAGGAAGTTAAGCAACCTCAAATAGTGGATGAGTCGCCATCCGAGGACGAATCCGGAAATATCTCTGCGGAAAATCCAGCTGCCGATGGAAAACCCGAGCGATCGCAGGAAGGTCAGGCTCGACGCGACTTCTATTCACCTGCCAACACCAGCGGCAAAGTGCGGGTCATTGGAAGTCCGAGACCACCAGCCGACTCCAAACCAGCAACCGACAAGCCGCGAAAGGCGCGTGAAGCGGTTCTGAACATCAACCTAGCTCGAATTCCTAAGTCAGCAACCCCTCCACCATCTGCCAAACCGCAGGAACAAGCAACCCAGAAACCAATCGTCAAGTTGACGCCAGACGTGATCCGAGGCGTTAGCAAAGGGATGGAGAAACCGGCAGAAAAACCTGCTGGGTCGACCTCTCCGGCGAAGCCAGGATCAGCACAGATGGGTGGCGGACGCGCTTCGACGCCAAGCCAAACGCAGCACTCTGGATTGGCTGACTTTAAAGCAAACGCAGAAAACAAACTCAATCTCAAAGCCAAGAAACCGGTCGTTGAGGAAGAAGCACCGGTCAAGAAAAAAGGACTGGCTGGTCTTGAGTCGAGCCGCAAAGATCGCGGACCACGCATTCAGACATCGCGAGACTTGGCGAGCCTAGAGGACGATGACGGTGGAAGACGGGGCGGTCGCGGTCCTCGCAAAAAACCAACACCAACGGCAGTTCGCAAGGAAAAAGTTGTGTTGGCCATGCCATGCACCATCCGAAGTTTTTCGGAAGCGGCTGGCGTAACAGCGGCGCGTATCTTGCGTTCGCTAATGACCATGGGGACGATGCAAAACATCAACTCCTACCTTAACCAAGACCAAGCGGAATTGATCGCTGCAGACCTCGGCGTCGAGCTCGAATTCCGACAAGCTGAGACACTTGAAACAAGCTTGATCGGCAAGATGGATGACATTGAGGATAGCGCTGAGGACTTGATCACTCGACCGCCAATCGTAACTTTCCTTGGGCACGTCGACCACGGCAAGACCTCGCTGCTCGACTACTTGATCGGTACCAAGATTGTGTCGGGAGAAGCGGGCGGGATCACTCAACAGATTCGCGCTTATCAAGTAAAGAAAGATGGGCGAGCCATCTCGTTTGTGGATACGCCAGGTCACGAAGCGTTTACTGAAATGCGTGCTCGCGGTGCAAACGTCACCGACATCGCAATCTTGGTTATCGCGGCGGACGACGGCATTATGCCACAAACGGAAGAAGCCATCTCGCACGCAAAAGCGGCGGGCGTTCCGATTGTGGTGGCCGCAAACAAGTGCGACCTACCGGGCGCGGACATCAACCGAATCATGACCCAAATGACCGAATTTGGCTTAACGCCGTCGGCTTGGGGAGGTGACGTCGAAGTCGTACCAACGAGCGCGATTACCGGCGAAGGAATGGACGAACTTTTGGAAACGGTTTTGACCGTGGCAGAAATGCACGAATACAAGGCCAATCCGAAACGCGCTGCAATGGGAGTCTGTTTGGAGAGCGAACAAGCGTCTGACCGGGGGGTTATCGCCAAAGTCATGGTCCAAAGTGGTACTCTTCGAGTCGGTGACATCGTTGTCTGCGGTTCGTCTTTCGGACGCATCAAGGCGTTGTATGACACCATGAAACGCAACAAGCAAATGACCGAGGCTGGTCCGTCTACCCCAATCAATATTACAGGGCTGGACAAAGCGCCTGAAGCGGGTGAACGGTTTTATGTTTTGGATGATATCGGACAGGCTCGACAAATCGCGGCGAGTCGTGAAGTCATCGTACGATCGCAGTCTCTATCAGGTACTTCGCCAAAGGTTTCGTTTGAAACGTTCCAAGAACTGCTTCAATCAGGCAAGCTCGGCGTAAAGGAAGACAAGGTTGTTCTCAACCTAATCATTCGTGCAGACGCTCGTGGCTCCCTCGAAGCGATCGAAAAGGAACTTACGAAACTCGATCACCCAGAGGTAGAGATCAAGATCCTGCAGCGGTCGGTCGGTGGTATTTCAGCAGCGGACGTCACGCTTGCCAGTGCTTCGCAAGCCGTCATCGTTGGCTTTAACGTCATTCCCGACGAGCCGGCTCGAATCCTAGCTGATGCTCGAAACGTCGAAGTTCGCCGATACGACATCATTTACAACTTAGCGTTGGACATCAAGGCACTGATCGAAGGAAGGCTCAAGCCTGAGGAACGAGTCGTTGAACTTGGTAGAGCGCTCGTCAAGCAGGTCTTTACGGTTTCGCGTGTTGGAACCATTGCGGGCTGTTATGTCGCTCAAGGGACTATCGAACGAGGTTGTCGTATTCGCGTCAATCGAGAAGGACGACGAATTGGTGACTACGCCTTGGAGACGCTCAAGCGAATCAAAGACGACGCAAAGGAAGTTCAACGTGGACTCGAGTGTGGTATTCGCCTCGCCGGTTTTAACGACATCAAGGTCGATGACGTATTAGAAGCGTATCGAATCGAAGAAGTCGCTAGAACACTTGAATTGTCGAGGTCGTAATTAAATATGAGTGCACGCAGGTTACTAAAGGCTGGGGAAGCGATTCGAGAAGTCGTCGCGATGGCGATTTTGACGGAGATACGTGATCCCCGCGTCAAGAACATCACCGTGATTGGCGTCGAGGTTGCGCCAGACATGCGTGAAGCGAAGGTTTTGATCAGTATAATGGGCAGCGAGAGCCAGCAAGCTACAAGCCTGAGGGGTCTAAAGAACTCAGCCGGTTTTTTGCAAGCCAAGATCGCTGAACGAATAGATACCCGTTATACGCCCAAACTCACTTTCGTTGCTGACGAGGGTGTCAAGAAGTCGTTAGCTGTGGCCCAAATCCTAGACCAAATCGCGTTAGAAAAGCAACAGAGCGAGTCAGTCACTGACTCGACTCGTTTAACCAGCGAAGCATCGGACACGTTAGGCTTGCCCAGCGTCCCAGCAGAAACAACGCGTTTACCCGACGAAGCGGCGGAATCGTTGGGACTATCCACGGACGATGCAACCGAAGCTCCAGTTCATCCGATCGAGCAATAGCCAAAACCATTATTCATATGCCCCACAGCCTTTGCCCCAAGCAACATAAGACAACATAATCGACAACATGAGCAATCGAGCC
>JANMNR010000002.1:0-6883 GCA_031368325.1 Pirellula sp. | reverse complement strand
GGTAGAGACAACCTCAAAGTAAACAAGCGATTTGATTCCAACTCTTCCCAGTTTCCGCAGGTCGCCAATCGAAGCGATTCCATGAACCACGGTGCAAAAAATGACAGGTGCGATCATCATCTTGACCAACTTGATGAATCCATCTCCCAATGGCTTAAGCTTCACTCCGACGGACGGAGTGAAATAACCAATGGCGATACCAACCACGACCGCGATGATCACTTGAATATAGAGCACGCTATACCAAGGTGTTGAATGAGCGGACGATTTCATTGGGGATCTGCTGCGTTGGCGTGGAGTGCTAAGGTTGCCACTGGTTCAGTCTGGTCTCGAGGATGTTGAGAGGCGTGCAGCCGTTTCGCAAGACCTGGTCGTGAAATTGTGGCAATGAAAACTTTGCTCCCAATCTCTTTTCCGTTAGACCACGAAGCTCGCTGATTTTGAGTTGTCCAATTTTGTACGATAACGCTTGTGCGGTATAAGCCATGTAGCGTTCGATTTCAGCGATGGCACCGTCCTCGCTGATGGGTTCGTTGGCCATCATGTATTTAATGGCTTGCTCGCGAGTCCAGCCTTTCCAGTGCATTCCCACGTCGACAACGAGCCTTATCGCGCGATGCATCTCATCGCCAAGCGCACCGATTCGTTGCTTGGGATCGGTGTAGAGCCCGAGCTCTTTGCCAATCGATTCGCAGTACAGAGCCCATCCCTCACCATAAGCGCCATACCACAGAAACCTGGCGAATCGTGGAAGCTTTTCGTTTTCCTGCTGCAATGAAATCTGATAGTGGTGGCCCGGAATCGCTTCGTGCAGGAACAATGATTCCATACCACCCGTGATGTTGAACTGAGTTGCATCAGGAATCGGCGTGTAGAAAATACCAGGGCGCGATCCGTCGGCAGAACCAGGCATGTACTCCGCACTAGCAGTCGCTTCGCGAAACGCTTCGGTACGACGGATTTCAAAAGGGGTCTTCGGCCGATTCAAAAAGGCCTTCTCCAGGCTGGGCTCCAGTTTGGTTTGGATCGCCGCAAAGAACGAGATAACTTCGTTGGGCGTTTTGAACGGCTTGTACTTGGGGTCGACTCGCAGGTGCTCAAAAAAATCCATGAGCGTTCCTGAAAAACCCAACTGCTGCTGAACGGCATCCATCTCCTTGCGGATCCGAACAACCTCTAACTCCCCAATGTTAAAAATTTCTACCGGCGTTAGCGAAGTGGATGTCCATCGTCTAACCCAATATTGATACTGCTCACGTCCGCCTTTCAACTCAAACACACCCGTCGATAACCTTGCCTTTGGCAGATATTCATCTCGCAAGAATTCACCCATCCCGCGATAGGCCGGTGCTATCTTTTCAACAATGGCTTTCTTATACGCGGCAGTTAGTCTTTCCTTGTCGGCAGCGGAGAAATTAGATGGCATCGATTTGATGGGACCGTAAAACAAATTCTTGTCAGGTTTCTCGCTGACGATCGTTTCGTCAAACATTTGCTTGACCATGCGTTCGACCAAAATTTTCGGTAGGACATAATCATCCTGGATACCGTCTCGAAATCGCTCAATAGCGGTGCGAGCCCAAATGGCGAATGCATCGACACGCTTAAGCCAGTCGTCATAGTCCTTGACCGTCTTGAACGGTTGACTACCTGCTCCGCTGCCCATTTGCCCAAACATCAATGGCAAGCCGTCAAACTGATGGAAAGGAATTCGGTCGAAATCGAATTTCATGCCTTCTAGTCGCATGCTGAGTTCATAATCAAGGATTTCGGCTGCGAGCTTCGGCGACTCGCTGGCTCTGTTGCGATCGATCGCCCGAAGGCGAGCCAAGGTCTGCTTATAGAATTGAGCTTCTTTGGCGGCGAATCCCGGATCGATATCTATCGGCAGGAGGTCGTTGTAGCGAGGATCTCCGAATGCAGTGGCTTCTAGCGGGAACAGAATAAGGAACTGCTCGTGGTAATCCTCAAACACCTGCTGCAGCGCCGCGTCCGACTGTTGGCCAAGGCCACTCTTGGCAACCATACAAAACAGAATAATCAAAAGTATCCGAGAACACTTCATTTCGCACCGTTGAACCTTTGAAAACTTAATCGCTGGGAATAGAGCAAGAAAGAGGAATTATCATGGTCTACTCCACAACCATTGAGTGTGCAAGATACCGCAACGGGCGGAGCACTATGAACGATGGACTTTTGCGAATATACTCGTGGCACTTTGGGTAATTTCAGATGGAACATTTCCCCCAGCCACTTATTCGGATTCCGACATGGTCATCAACCGGATCGCTTTGACTTGGATCGCTTTTGCATCGCTAACTGCGATTTGCAACGCTCACCCTGGTCATGGAAGCAGTCATGGCGGCGATAGTTTCCTACATTACGCCACCAGTCCTATCCACATTCTGCCCGTTTTGGTCGTTGCACTCCTGTTAACCGGAACAGCAAAGTTGCTTCGAAAAGGCGGTCAGTTGTCGGCCGCAAGGCGAACAGTAGGCTGACTCTACTTTTGCAGATAACTTGCATTGGTATCCCAATACATGAACAACCGACAAGGCCGAAAGACTCCCGTTCGCGGCGAGTTTTCATAATCCGAGCTAACGTCGTGCTAACAAAGTCATCACGACGTCGTGTTAGCCGCTTATCATTACTGGTACAAGAGCGGGGCACTTTGTTGTTGATGAAGCTGGTTGCACTCATCGGGGGAGATTCGTAGAGCCCGTGCCAATTGACGAAGATATTCAGCCTCTTCTTTCGAATCCAGTTTGATCGCCATCAGTGAAATGCCGTATGCTTTCTGCTCCATGCCAATGGGTAGGGACTCAGCGTACTCGTTGACATTCAGTGGTCTAGCGAACTCGGATCTCAAGAATTGAATTGTCTCAGGACTTGTGTCGCCGACCTGGGATAGAATGTTCTTTTGTTCATCTTCTGAAATCTCTCCATCCACTTTCGCGGAGTTGATCATAGCTCGAATCAGCAATACCGCTTGATCGTTTTGCGATAAAGCGGCTGGCCTGGCGATGGCCAAATTGACCCTGGGCTCTTGACGTTGGCGTTGCCCAAAAATATCCGTTGGTAGCTGGGAGTTCGGGGGCGCAGCGCGAGGCATGTCGTGAGTTTGTGGAGGGCGCGCTTGAGGTGAACGCATTTGGGGTTGGCTTGGTGCTTGGCGAGAACTGGATGGTTCACGCCCAACGCCGAGCATATCCTCAAGTTGGTCCACGCTGATCGAAGAATCAGGAGCCTGCTGGCGCCGCGGGCTTGATTGCGGCGCTGGCGTGCGGCTGCCACCGAGTATTTCAGAAAGCAGGTCGCCCGCACCACCACTGCTTTTTCCAGCAGACTTACCTGCACCCAACAAACTTCCCAAGATATCAATTGCATTCACAGACTTATCCCCCAATAAACGAGTCGAAGTTAACCCTCAAATCTTATCCAATTCGCGTCACAATCGAATGTGCTGGGCCTCACAATTTTTGGCCGACAGAAAATAAAAGGCAAAAGGACACGAAAGAGCAATCGAGTAGCAATTGAGGCCCGCATGATCGACTTGATCTTCGATGCCCGTCATCGCCCCACGCTAGCTTTCCATGTTCGCAGATAAAGATCGGGCGAATTGCGAAAAGTAGCCATTCCAAACTCAGCGATGCCCTCCGTGTTGTCTATTCCTTGGCCCGTCATCAATTCCACGTATCGCTTTACCTCATGCTGACTAAGATTGAACTGGGGAATTGGAAAGACGACGTTTGGGCTGCCAATGGGCGAGATCATGAGTCGTTTCGAGTCTTCGCTAAACCACATCGGTTGACCAATCACCTCCGGCGCAATGGAATGAAGCATATCCCCTGTTTCGGAGCTCCAAATTCGAATTTGCTTATCCGCTGAAAACGTAGCCGTCATGGTTCCATCAGGACTCAAGCATCCGTGTCGGACAAAAGTAGTATGTCGCAAAAACGGGCCGACTGGCAATCTAGACTCCAAACTCCATGCGCGGGCTCTCGTATCGGAATTACAAACAAGGAAACGTCGACCATCCGCCGAAAACTGCGTCGGGGCTGCGACGCCGAACTGAGGATCGGTTTGTCCCATGAACTTTCCATCGGCGCTTCGAAAAATCATGCTGCTGGCATTTTCACGGAATCGCACCACGACAAACTCTCCGGTGGGAGAAAGAGCCAAGTCATGGATCGTCTCCGATTGGCAGTGCCGTCCCATCGCCGTTTCCTTGTAATCAAGATGTCTGTCGAGTTGCGTATCCCAAAGGGTCAACGTACCTTGCTCGCGAAGAATGAGGACGCGAGAAGCGTCTCGATTAACTTTCGTTATGCGAATCATCGAAGGGTCTTGAATAGACTGGCAAATCGGCAGTCCACTCTCGGTTGCGAATAGCGTCAACGTATGCGAGTCGCTGACGACAAGTTTAGAACCATCGGCTGAAAACACCGCATCCTTGATTGCTGACTCGACATGCAACTCCTTGCCGATAAACTCACTTGTACCTCGAATACGCACGCGTCCGTTATTCGCATTCGCTAAAAACTCAAGCTTACCATCCGGCGAATAAGATACTTGCCTAAACTGATTTCCAGATCTGCACGCATTGTTTGCGAATCCACAGTTAAAATCGTAAGAAGGGCTCGAATTCGATTGAACAGCTAGATTCCATATCCGAAGCGTTCCATCGCTTCCGCCTGCGATCAAATGTTGACTTCCATCAAAACGCTCAAACTGTAACTTCTGCAAATGCTCGACGTGTCGTACAAGGTGAGTGGGCTGGCCTGTTTTCGTATCCCACAATTGAATGATACCGCTGGTACTCGCTGTCGCACAAACTTCGCCATCAAGACTGATGTCGCCGCACGAGCATTGCCTCGCGTTGAGTAGCGAATGCTTCGAATTCAATCGGTCACCGTCTAGCGAAATGAGCGATGAGACCGCGCTGTTGCTGGATGCGACAATTAAGCGTCCATCCTCGCTCGCAGAAAACCCGCTTGACAGTGTTTCCATTTCAACCTCGAGGGCAAGGTTCCATGTGGAAGTATCCCATAAAAAAAGCTTGCGATCCGCGGTTGTGATCAGGCGGGTTCCTCCTCTGACAAAGATCGGTCGGCAGAAGAATCGCTTGTTCTTGGGCTGGGACTCATGCGAAATGCCGCTATTAAGCAATGTTCCATCTGAAATTCGCCAAACCGTAACTTTGTTGGCTGCATCGACCCCGAGGACCCGTTCACCCTTCGGATCAAACCGGACATATCGCATCGGAGCGTCCTGTGACGACGTAAGTGTTTGGCATTCCCCTGTCTGCATGTTCCAGAGCCGAGCCATTCCGTCCTCGCATGCAGAAGCAACCAAATCCAAATGCTCGTGGCAATCGATGCTGTTCACCTTTCCCGGATGCTGTAGTTCGCGAATCACCTTAAACGAATCGATACCCCAAAGTTTGACCGAATTGCGGCCGCCGGTCGCAACAAAACTACCTTTCGCCCCAAAGCCGATACACGACACTTCAGTACCGTGGTTGAATGTACCTATTCGAGTGCCATCGAAGGGTGCCCACAAAGATGCCGAATTAGACTCGCTTTGCACTAAAACCCATCGTTTTGTAGGGTGAAGTTGGAAATCCGAAATTGGCGATTCTTCGATGCAGAGTCCGTCGAGACGAGGTATTTGAGAAAGAGCTGAAGCAAGACGCAGACGGTGGTGATCTTCACGCCGTGACGAATAGATGTCATCTTGCCAAGCCTTTTCAAACCAAAGTAACATCTCGAGCAATTTATTATTGATCTCGGCATTGATACCCGTTGAAATTCGCATTCCAACCAATCGAGCTTGACTCTCACGAGCCAGGGCCACGGCTCGTTTCAGAGCGTCTTGCGCCTTCGTCTCGTTATCGCGGGCTTGTTTCGCATTGTCATCGGATTGCCGAAAGGCGATGTCCAATCGCCAAGCCATCAGGCTCGGAATGATGATCACGGCGATGAGTAAAGTCGCAATGGCACCCACCAACGCGGCCAACCCCGGTCGACGGGTTGCCAATCGCGCGCTTTGCTCTAGCCAACCGATAGGCCGAGCCACGATGGGTAGCCCTTGATTGAATCGCGATAGGTCGTCGGCCAAGTCCAGCGCAGATGCGTATCGCTGGCCTGGACTCTTCTCCAAGCACTTAAGGCAAATCGTTTCGAGATCGCGAGGGAGTTGCGGCTGTAGTTTCTTCGGTGGCAGTGGCAACTGGGAACGCACTTGATTCAGCGTTTCGACGTAGTCGGCTCCTCGAAAAGGTGGTCGACCAACCAATGCTTCGTACAGAATGGCGCCCAAGGAATAGACGTCGGTAGCCGGTCCAATGTCTATGGGATTACCTAAGCTTTGTTCAGGAGACATGTAGCTAGGAGTCCCCATGATTGTTCCGCAAGCCGTCTGGCTTTGGTCCATCTCCAATTGTTTAGCCAACCCAAAGTCTGTCAGCTTCGGAAACAGTCCGTCGACCGTTGACGGCTTACGATGCGAGCTGCTGGACAGACGCCAGGTCGCAGGCTTGGTGGAATTCGGCGCTGAGTCCTTGTTCTCATGTAGCAGTACGTTCGATGGCTTCAAATCGCGATGAATAATGCCGGCTTCGTGTGCGCAATGGACTGCTCTGGCCAGTAGTTCCAGCAACTGTGCTGATTCCGTTACCGAAATCGGAGATCGAGCCATAAGTCCCGCCAGATCTCCTCCTGCAACATACTCCATCGTAAAATAAGGGATTTCACCAGCATTCCCCGATTCAAATACTTGAACGACATTGGGGTGTTGCAGTTTCGCAACAGCCTCGACCTCCGTTCGAAATCGAGCTCGCTCCGCTGCACTTATGTTGATGCCGGTCGATGCAATCTTGATC
>JANMNR010000780.1:0-2803 GCA_031368325.1 Pirellula sp. | reverse complement strand
CATCAATCGCTTTAAATGGTCTCGAAGCTCAGCGCTCTCCGACAGCTTCGGTTCGGAAGATTGGAGTGCGAGCAGGGTATCCACCAAATCATCGCCCCCCTCCTCAACTCCGGAAAGACGCTGTTGTCGTTTCAAATGCCGCCAGTGTTTTGCTACTTTTCGACGAACAATGGTCAGCGCCAATGCGATCAACCTTTCCGGTGAAGATATGTCGAAGCGATCCGCACGCAAACCGATTAAAAGGCTCCGGTGAACCGATTGGACCAAATCGATCGAATCCAAATGGGGACGCAGAGCCGCCCCCAATCGCAGTCTCGCGACGATTCGAAGCTCCGGTTCGTATTGGGCTACAAGTTTTTCCAGTGCTTCGGAGTCACCCGATCGGGCCGCTAGCAGTAACAAATCGAAATCGTTGGATGAGACCATTGGATCGACTACGAGAATCTGGTGATAGGATTTCTGTTTACAATAGGGCAGTATTGTATCGCGAAACAAGGTGGACCGGAGTCTACCCGACAGCACAAACAACTTAACGCATCTCTGCAAAGCAATCATGGGCAACGTCTCCAAAAGCCAAAGTAGTGAGCAAAACTTGCGAAAGGCATGCGTCGAAGTGGAAGACGCGGTTCGGTCCGGACACGACAACGCAGCCCAATTAGTGCTAACCCGATACCCCGAAATCGCCTCCGACGAAGAAGCGGCAATTGAAGTCATGTACTCAGAGTACACTTCGCTCGACGATGCTGGCCGACGCCCTGACTCGGAAGAATGGTTAGGCCGGTACCCCGATCATCGAGTCCGTTTAGAACGTTTATTGAAATTGCACGATTTCCTTTCCGAGTCCGGGGCGGTTCAAGCTGACGATACATTACGGCCGCAACAAAGCCAGATTTCGTCCACGGCCGAGCCAGTTTCTGCCTCTGGGGGTACGGAAGTTTGTCGCGAATCGGTTTTGGAGGATTTCGGTAACTACGAGCTGTTGGAAGAGATTGGCCGCGGTGGAATGGGCGTTGTCTATCGCGCCCGGCAGAAGGGGCTCGGCCGGATCGTCGCTGTCAAGGTCATACAAACACTTACGTCTAGGCCAGACGACCATATCCGATTTCAACGCGAGGCCGAATCCGTCGCGTCACTTGATCACCCCAATATTGTGCGAGTCCACGAAGTTGGGCGACAAGGCAATCGCCCGTTTCTATCGATGGAGTATGTGCAGGGCGGGGCGTTGGACACGCAGCTTCCGAGGCGGTCGTGGTCCAATCACGAGATTGCCTCACTGATCAAGGCGCTAGCGGATGCGATGCACTATGCACATGGTCGAGGCATCATTCACCGTGACCTGAAGCCCGCCAATGTTCTTCTCTCGGACAACCTAACACCCAAAATCGTCGACTTTGGGTTAGCAAAACGCAGTGACGACACTACCCATTTTCAGACAAAAACGGGCGCGCTGATTGGAACTCCATGTTACATGTCGCCAGAACAAGCGGCTGGAGCGGGGAAATCGGTAGGGCCGACAACGGATGTCTATTCACTGGGAGTGATTTTGTACGAGTTACTTACCAAAAAACTACCGTTTCACGGAGCGACTCCCGCCGCGACTCTCGAGCAAATCTCAAACCGCGATCCGGTTAACCCGTCCAAAATCGACAAACATGTATCGCGAGACCTCGAAACCATTTGCCTCAAATGCCTTCAGAAGAAACCGGCAAGCCGCTACCCATCGGCAGCTGCATTGTCCGATGATTTGTCTCGATTTCTCGATCACCGACCGATCACAGCTAGACGCGTATCCATTGCGGAACGAGTCGTTCGAATGGTTTGTAGACACCCCCAGGTTGCAACCTTGGTGGCTGCGATCTGCTTGGTAACAGCAGGTTCGA
Source organism: Pirellula sp. (assembly GCA_031368325.1). Lineage (GTDB taxonomy): Bacteria > Planctomycetota > Planctomycetia > Pirellulales > Pirellulaceae > JBKCUI01. Next base: position 923 of record JANMNR010000780.1, on the reverse strand, counting down.
TTGCCATCTTATTGTGGCAGCAAGAGAGGATGGCTCAGGACACGCGCCAAAGGGATGCGTACGAAGCTCGTCAACTCACACGAGCGACCGAGGCGGAAGCCGCTTACGAATCCAGCCTAAAGAAGGCTCGCGAGCTAGTTGGACGCTGGACCCAATTCGGTTTGAAGCTTGAAAATGAACCCGGCATGGACCATCTTCGCCGCCGAGCGTTTGAGGACGCGGTTACGTATTACGAGGAGTTTTTGTCCAAAAACACTCGCGACCCAGCCATCAAACTTGAGGCCGCACAGGCATCGCTGAGAGTCTCGTTTATCCATACGGAGTTAGGCTTGTGGACTCAAGCGGAAACCGATCTGCGCCGAGCTGTGGCATGGCTCAGCGAACTTGAACCGAACAAGAACATCCAATGGGAAAGATCGGATTGCCTGATCCAGCTTGCGCACGTACTTCGGAGACTCGAAAGATGGGATGACTCCGAAACAACCTACCTGCAGGCCATTTCTATCCTCGAGGGGTTGCTACAGGAGTCGCCATCGAAAACAGCCTATCTCATCAGGTTGGCGAACGCAAAGATCAATCTGTGCGTCGTGTATAGCGCTCAGCAACGGCTTGACGAATGCGTCGCAACGTATCTTGAGGCGATACGGATTGATGTGAATGCAATACGCATTCGCTCGGGTGAAACGGCCCTAGAGCTCTCAAAAACTGACCCGGTTGGCATCTCGGAACAAATCGAAAATGAAGTCGCACGTAGTCGTGAATTGAGGCAGCGCTTGGGGCAAGGAGATCCCAAAAGATTGGTTTATCTGGCGAAAGAAAACTTCCTCGCTGAGCTGGCGCTCTGTCTCGACGACCTGGGGGATCTTTTGAAGTACAAACGGATGTTGAACTCCGCCGAGCTCTGCATTCGCGAAGCGATCGAA
>JANMNR010000749.1:0-2260 GCA_031368325.1 Pirellula sp. | reverse complement strand
TGGAATGAAGTCATTTGGCAGCAGCCACGAGTTGGTATTCAGCTATGCGAATCCTGTGCGCCGAAAACAGTCCAGTAACGATGGCTGGAATTTCTATTCTGCTTGAGGTGGAGGGTTACCGCGACGTTTGTGTTGCAACCTGCTACCGCGAAATCAAGGAAAGAATGTCAGCCCAATCGTTCGATTTGCTGATCGCCGAATTGCGATTTAGTGACGTGGAACTACTGGATGTTGTGGAAGAGATCCGACAAATCTGTCCGCAAACAAAGATCTTGATTTATACGTATCAAGACAATCCGACTTACTTAGCGCGGGCATCTGCTTATCGCGTTTTTGATTTCGTTTTGAAAAAGATGAGCACATCACATTTGTTGCGGTCTATTTCCGATGCGGCAAGCGACTCAGGGCCAAGCGGTTCTCTTATTGAACAGTCGAACGCATTCTTAAACAACGTGAATCAGCCGAACAATCCAAACACGGATCATTTGACGAAACGCGAGCACCAAATACTTACTCATCTGTCGCTGGGGCTAAGCAACCGTGAAATAAGCGCTGTTCTCGGAATCAGTCTGGAAACTGTCAAGGAACATGTTCAAAACGTCTTGAGGAAACTGAATGCCAGCGACCGAACTGAAGCGGCGGTTTGGGCTTTGCGAAAGGGAGTTCCGACTTTGAATCTTCAAATGTCAACGGTCTCCCCGAAACCGTAGGCAAAAAAGTCGCATAAAAATTCTGATCCTTTCAGGGGATGGCCCTTGGGATGCGACTCTTATTTCATATGACCGCAGCAGCATTTAGATTGTCCATGGATGGCCCAAAAGAGCCCGTAATCGATTGGGCGGAAGCCCTTGACATCAACCGACGTTGGTTGTCAACGGTAATCCATGCGCGTCTTGCGGACCATCAAGCGGCGGAGGATGTTTTGCAGGAAGTGGCTTTGGCTGCTATACGGCAGCCGTCGAAACCTACCGATCCGACTAAAATTGCACCTTGGTTGTACCGGATTGCTTTGAGGAAGGTGATTAACCACCACCGAGCCATGGGGCGTAGGCGTAAACTAATCGATGGTGCGATTGCGTCCGGACGGGCGATGGAGAAGGCGAGCGAACTTACGCCCGGTGAATGGCTGATGCAGGTCGAAACAAAACAAAAGGTTGCCGAGGTAATGAATCAGCTTGATCCGCAAGACAGGCAAATTCTTATGCTGAAATACACAGAGGGATGGGGATATCAGGAGCTCGCTGAGCATCTTGGAATCACCATCAAAACAGTCGAGTATCGTTTGGTCAAAGCAAGGCGGGCGCTTCGGGCATTTTTAAATGTGGTGGAATAGAGTTAAACAAAAAATGGTTACTCAATCGCAAATACAATCGATCGTAGATGGCGAATGCTCGCACGAAGTACGCGCGGCAATTCTGCAGGAAATAGAGTCCAAGCCAGAGAAGTGGCGGATGTTGGCATTGGCGCTTTTGGAAGAACACGAGTGGGCCAGGCAAATTGCGTCGCTATCTAAATACCGCTCGGCAGACAAGAGTGCGAGCATCGCACCAACTATTGCAACGAAGGAGAATGGACTCTTAGACCAAGAGCGGCGAGTGGTCCTGGCGGATAGTTCGTCGAAGTCTGGCGTTAGTAATCGGGAGTCCGTAAAAGGGACGGCACCTTGGTTGTCGGCTTTGGCCGCGAGTTTTTTGCTCGGAGTTGGCATTTACGGCGGTTCATTTCTGCCTGGCTGGAACGCTATGAAGTCGAGTGATGCGACGCCTGAGGTTGCGGGGATTCAGGATCGCAATCAGCGAAGCGAAAGGGATTCGCCTAAGGATGGAAGATTAGATTCAGACATGCGAATGTTGGTTTCTGGTCCGAACAAGGAGCGCGAGGAGATTCCTATCTACGATCTCAACGCGATAGACCATGATGTCTTCGTTAAGCGTGAAATGTATGAAGTGGCGAAGATAAACCAACGGCTCCGAAAAGAGGGATTCGAGCTGGATGTTCGGCCAGAATACTATACCGGCAAGTTGAACGATGGGCGGCAACTGATCGTTCCGGTAAAGCATGTAGGCTTGAAGCCATACGGTCTCTAGAACGAGATTGTTCTAGAGACATACGTAGGACGTTTTGCAGTTTTTGATAACAATTAATGTAAAAAGGGAATGGAATATGAAAATGCGATTGGAATGGTTTATTGCTCCGTGTGTTGCCTCGATTATTGGTGGCACTAGTTTGAGCCTGCACGCACAGGATGCGGCAAAGGTAA
>JANMNR010000511.1:0-4956 GCA_031368325.1 Pirellula sp. | reverse complement strand
GAATTGCGAGCTTTTGAAAAAGTGCTCGACGCATCGTTTGGTGAACGCATCCGCTTTATTTGACAATACCGACAAAGTCACCGAATGGACATTGAGCTTATCCAAAAGTTCCTGAATCCCGTCGTACGGCTTTGAACGGTTATTCCAACATTCTGAGTACGCCTCCTCAAATCGACGCATGCAGTCCATTTTAAGATCCGGCAACGCAATGCAATCGGGAAGTGCTCGTTCGAACAACATGCCCAACCCATCCCCAACTAACTGCTTGTAGTCTGCAACTGGATAAGTCGCACGCCCCAAGTCGGCTAACACGCGATTTGCCGCCGCCGCAATATCTTCCAACGAGTCTAGTAACGTACCATCGAGATCAAAGATCACGGCATCAAATTTCATGTTTGCTTTCAAAAGTCGGATGCGAAGGAACTACGGTCCGTACGAGACCGCAAGCCGTTATAGGCTTCTGTTCCCGTCTTGTTGTTTGGCAATGATATCGTAGAGATCCAGGTCTTGTCTGCCCGCCAAGCTGGCGAATAAGTCGCGGATGCTCCTGAAGCCTTCGGACAAACCAACTCCGGCTCCGTCTTCGATATTGCCTCCTCGCAAAACATAAAGGCCAGGCTCGCTCGTAAAGTAGCTTGGACAATCCGCCATCGGAGCTTCGCGTACGTTCAACTCTTTGGACAAGCTGCATCCTCGCCCGATCGTCATGGATGCGATTGCGTCGCATTGCATTTCCACCATCGAGTCGTCGTCTCGCAAGAACTTCATTAGGTACGTCCCCGCTTCGTTTCTGTGTATCTGTTCTACCCCTAGCGATTCGAATACAACCACATTGCGAGCTTGATTCTCTTGGATTGCGTGAAGTGCTCTGGTTACAAAAACGCTATCTTGGGTCCTGTCTGGACGAATCACCCATGTTAGACGACCTGTTGTATCCTGGCTAAATTGCTCCAGGTACTCCATTGCAAACTGACAAGCGCGAATCGATTGCCCAACTAGGCATACATGCTTGCCAACAACAGTTTTCGCTTCAAACTTGCGGTCCTGCGGTGTGTGCAGGAGAAAGGTATCTCGAAGGCCCAATTCCCCAATCGCGAGTCCACCACCCGGACCGGCCCCGCACGGCTTTTGGAAATGACCTCTACAATCGATGACGACATCAGCGCGAGCGACCCAGGGCCCTCTATGGCGTCCGTCTACGAGAATCCGAAACTCATCGTTGCAACGCTCTTGTTTTTCAATATCGTCGGTGACAAACGTTCGGCAACGGGAAACATCCACCACTGGACTCAGGAAATGGATATCGTCAAAAAGCAAATCCGTCTTGGCGAGCGGTATCAAATACTCGTCCGCATAGCTTCGCCCAGTGTAATAGTCGCCCGGCGTGCGACGCACATACTCGGGATTTTGGGCTGCGATCGCCGCGTGCCCGATCGATGTCGTACACTCCGCGACAGATACTGCCAACGCTCGATCATGCCAATCGAGCATGCGGTGCGCGACACGCCGCTGTTCAAAAATGGAAACAAAGTAACCGAGAAACCGAGCGTAAATGGCCGCTTCGATCCCAACCGGCCCCGCTCCAATAATTGCAATGGTTGCTGGGGATTCAACTTCAGGATCCCAATCGAGTTGCATCACGGAAGTGGCACATCCTCAAGAGCGAATTCAACCGTTTGATCCACAACATTCCCCGGCGCTCGAATCATAAACTTGCAGCCATCCAGTCCCTTTTCAACATCGAACAAATATGAGAGACCGATTTCCTTGTCGTTCATGCGAGTCGTTGACCACCCAACGTTTTCGATCCGTTTGTTGTCCTTGTCCATCAGAAATGCCTCGTGTGTGTTCGTCCAACCGCGAAACGCTTCTGCCGACTGATTTGGAGAATTGATTGAAATACCCACAAGCACCTCGTAGATGTCTCGGTTCTTGCGAGCCTTCTCAAGCACCACTTGCAGTTTGCCCACAGAGGCTTTTTTCTTCCCCTCTTTCATTAAGTCATCAAATTCAATCGTAGCGGGTTTACCGGGTATGGTAACGAGAACCTTTCCGTTCCACCGAATTACTTTCTTTGCTTTGCGATCCGGCAACACAAAATCCAAAGCAACCTGCAGTTGGGAACCACCGGCAGGTACAAACTCCGTTTCCTCCGCATTCATCTTGGTTTGCAAGACTTGACCATCGTCGCAAACGAGTTCCATGGCCTCCATTGGAAACTTAACGAACACCGGTGCAAGCCTCGGTTCCCAAGAGAGCAACACCTGGACCTGCAAAGTGCTTTTTCCTGGATCTTGAAGCTGAAACGTTTTCTGCACCGTTAATGGTTCGATGCGAAAAACACCGGCGTAGCCAGCTGCTGCAATGCGAAGCGGAGCATTGGCGGCTCGAGGTACCAACTGCATGGCCTCTCCATCGCCTCCCAAAACTGTCAACTCCAGTTGATCCAACACTTCATCAAACGCCTCCCAAAAAGGGGTCCCTTCAAAGTCGGTTAAGATCTCGCGATCCAAATTCGGCATTTCCCCCAAGTTGATCTTGTTGCCAGTCTCCTCAGCAATCTTGGTGAGCGCCTCGCGTCCCGACATGCTACCGGTCAACGTTACGGATGTGGGCTGAGTGAACTCTTGCATTTCCAATTGCTCTAGCGCATCTCGAAGTCGTTCGACTCGCATCTTCCATTCGGCTGGAGCATCAACTCCGACAGGTGGCAAAAACTCGATGACCGATGGACCAAGGGCAATCAACTCCGCTTCGGCTTCATCGCGAGCCGCTTGTTTCACTGCGTCCAGATTCGCCGCCAGTTTAGCGACTCTTTCCTGCAAACCATGGCGTTCAATTTTCGGCATTTGCTTGCGTCTGGAACCAACCGATTTCGATTCTTGCCGATCTAGACCAAATGACGCTGGACACGCAGTACACCAGCAAATGTCAATGATGATCATCGAAATCATCAATCTAAGCACAAACGAGTAGCAGAGTTTCATTTCAAATCATGCATTCATACATGGAGCATCGAGCATCGCTTCGGGGGCCAATGGAAATTTTCCCGATGAGCATTGTACTCCAAACTCCAATGCTCCACGCTCGGCCTTTCCGTCTCACAGAACTTCACGCGTCCGATTTTCTGGCCCAACCACTTATCGTTTCTCCAGTTGAAGTTTCAACTCACGAACTTCTGCCCGCAATCGCTCAATCTCATTTTTCAATTGTACGAACGCTTCTGGGCCGATTACCTTTTTGTCCGAACCTTCCATGTCCATTTGAGCGGCGAGTCGCTGCTTGGCGTTTTGTACGTCGCGTTCCATATCCTCCGCCTTGACCATCAGCTTGCGGGCTAATTCATGCTCTTCAACCATTTTGAGGTTTTCGGCCGCGACCCGATAATGCTTGATACGACGAGCAGTAGCTTCAAGCTTTTCAATCTGATCGCGAAATTCTGGTCGATGTTCACCTCCATCGGAATATGCGGATGTGAGTTTCTTTAAAGCACGCTCGGTATTGGCAATTTGCTCATGTATCTCTGCTAATTCCGTTACACGGACTTTCGACTCCCGCATTTTTCGCTCTTTATTCATCAGGTCTCTCAATCGTTCCTTAAGACCTGCGGCTTCTATCCCAACCCCCGTAACAAATTCCTTTTCACTTTTCCCCACTGTCTTGGAGTCTTGCCGCTCAGCCATCTTTAGAATCTGGACGGCTTCCATCTCAAGCCGTTCCGCTTGCTTCTTATTTCCTTCTTCGGCCAACACCTTGGCCTTAGCCTGAATCGCCTTGGCCTTTTCACGCAGCGAGTCAACTTCGTCGGCCAAGAGAGAGCCGCCAACGAAAACAAACATCAATCCAAGAATGAACTTTTTTAGTGTTTTACTTGGCATGGCATAGTCTCCTTAAAAGGTAATTGGTAGTTTGCCAGGAATGGCGTCCATGAAGGGGGGTTTACCCATCCATTATACCGGACTTGCAGTCGAAAATGGCTCTTCACGCAGCGCCCGAAGCATCTCACTCTCCCCTGAAATTGAGCGCCTTTAATCTCCTTTAATCGCCGTTATCGCGCCGATCCGCTCTTTTCGGTATGGAACGGCGTTGCTGGACGTTTTCAATGCGGCTAAGATTATCGTGGTGTTTATTGTCTTTTTTTGCTGGAGCGGCATTATGAAACGGAAACTGGGTTTTACTCTCGTTGAATTATTGGTGGTGATTGCCATCATCGGTATCTTGGTCGGACTTCTTCTTCCTGCCGTCCAGGCGGCTCGCGAAGCAGCCAGACGCATGCAATGCAGCAACAACCTCAAGCAGTTAGCATTGGCGCTCCACAATTACGAATCGGCGAACAAGCGCTTCCCGTGTGGGTTTACCGATAATTTCAACACAGTTGTTATCGGTCGAGACGGTGGATGGGCGTGGGCATCTGGTGTTCTTCCATACATTGAACAAAGTGCTCTTTTTGCAACTTTGGACACCCGATTCGCACCCTACGGCACCGTTGGAACGGTTTCCGATCCCGCCGGCATGAACAATCGAGCTACAGCGACGGTGTTGTCCGCGTTCCGTTGTCCCTCCGACATTTCGCCACAGACCGATCCTATTAACAATGGCAGCGCAGGCGGGACTGCGGCCATTGCGGTGACAAGTTACTGCGGAGTCATCGGTCCACACGACGGGCAGTTGTGCGACACTAGTTCCAATCCGGTCCGAACGGGTGAAAGGAACACCGGCCTTTTAGCCGTCAACGCAAACCGGAAGTTTGGAGAGATTACTGACGGTACATCGAATGTTTTTGCGATCGGCGAGGTTTCTTACAGACCTTTAACGGGTGGAAACGGTTCCGTACGGCAGTTTGTACTGGGAAGTGTTTTAACTGGTGGCAACGTTAACTGCGCGAATTCGGGTACATCGTCCAATGGCGCTCATTTGCACTTGAGGTCAACAAGAAAGAAATTAAACGGCCCAATC
>JANMNR010000475.1:0-17357 GCA_031368325.1 Pirellula sp. | reverse complement strand
AAAGTTTAACCCCGAAGCCTTAGTCGACGATTATGGGCGTCGGCTAAGGTCTCGGGGTTAAAGCATTATTGCATCAAGTAGCAATGCGCAGGAACAAAAACTACTTCTTGGCTTCTGGCTTTGGAGTGCCCTTCTTCTTGTCCTGCTTGGGCTTCATTCCCTTTTTGTCATTCTTTTGACTATTATTCCCTTTTCCCATGGTCGTCTCCTTTTTACCTTGAGGCCAAATGAATTGTTGCGAAACACTCCAACATTATAGCAGAGTCCGGACAAATCAAGACAGATCAGCTGCGCATTTTTTACTTCAGCGGCCCACGACCGTACGCCTCTCTCGGTGTAGTTTCGGGTTCTTTTACTTCCTTACGCAATCGTTCTAGCTCTGTATGAAGTTTCTTTACCGTATCTGCATAGGCGGGATCGTTGTAAAAGTTTTTCACTTCGAGTGGATCTTTCTCACGGTCGAGTAGTTCCCATTCGTCCACGTCCGTATTGTAGTAGTGAACCAGTTTGAACCTTTCGGTTACGACTCCGTAATGTGGCCGAACACGGTGAGGAGCTGGATACTCATAATAGTGATAGTAGAAGCTATCCCGCCAGTTGCTTGGTCTCTCCCCTTTAAGGAGCGGAACCAGGCTGCGACCTTGCATGTCTCCCGGAATGGGTTGGCCTGCCACATCGAGAAACGTCTGGGCGACATCCAAAAGCGATACGATATCTTTGCTGACGCTACCCGGCTTCGTTTTACCTGGCCAGCGAACCAGCATGGGTGAACGAAGTGATTCTTCGAAAATCCATCGCTTGTCGAACCAGCCATGCTCGCCCAAATAGAATCCTTGGTCCGATGTGCAAACCACAATTGTGTTCTCAGTTAACCCCTCCTTGTCCAAGTAATCGAGCAACTTCCCAACGCTTTCATCCACGGCCTTGACGCACCCCAAGTAATCGTGCATGTAGCGATTGTATCTCCATCGCACCAGATCCTTTCCGGTGGGCGGAGATTTTCGATAGGCCTCATTGCGAGGCTCATAGTATGCATTCCATTCTTTCAACTGCTCGGGCGTCATACCTCCAGGAGTTTTCAACTTTGCGTCCAAATCGGTGAATGTGTTTTCGATTCCCATATCGTGATCGGAAACCGCCTTGCTACGTCCCGCAAAGTCATCGAACAAAGTCTCTGGTTCAGGGTAAACGCGATCCTTGTCCCATCCAAGATGGCGAATCGCGGGAGACCACTCGCGATGTGGAGCCTTGTGCTGAGCCATCAACATAAACGGCTTCGACTTGTCTCGATTCGCCAACCACTCGATCGATCGATCGGTGATAACGTCCGTCGTGTAACCGGTCTCTTTTATCTTTTCGCCATTGCGAGTCATCGGCGGATTGTAATAGACACCTTGTCCTGGCAAAATTTGCCAATGATCAAATCCTACCGGGTCCGTCACCAAATGCCATTTCCCAATCACGGCGGTTGAGTAGCCGGACTTTTGAAGGATCTTGGCGTAGGTCTGTTGCGAGCTATCGAAGGTGGAGTTCGAGTTGTTGTAAAAGCCATTCATGTGGGAGTATTTACCCGTCAGAATGGTCGCGCGACTCGGACCACAAATCGAATTGGTGACCAAGCAGCGATCAAATCGAATCCCTTCCTTCGCGATCCGATCCATGTTGGGAGTCTGCAGCAATTGACGTTTTTCGCCGTACGCACTGATGGCTTGGAATGCTAAATCGTCCGAAAAGATAAACAAGATATTCGGCGGCATTTTATCCGCAGCAGCAGTCTTGGCGACGGTGTTCCCGAATAAAAGGAAACAGCCAAGTATGAGAACGCAATATCGGGACATGGATTAAGGCTCCTGGAATTCCAACAACACAGTGGAAAGGTTCGAATGAGGTTATGTTAAACAGCAAGCAGCCATTTTGCTACACGTGTTGTGAACGATACAATACGGTTTCCCTCCAAATGCTCCTTCCGCAAAGGAAACATAAATGCTTTCGAAACAATGGCCCACTTCTTTGACTTGGTTATTCGGGTTGTTTGCTGCTGCAGGATTGGTCGCAGCCGATGAGCCGGAAATCTCTAGGGAGCTCGTGTTTCCACTAAACTCGCAGCATAATCACGCCCCTGGCATCGTCGAGTGTCCGAACGGCGACCTTTTTGCAACGTGGTATCGAGGTGCGGGCGAACGCCAAGCGGACGACGTTGCCGTCTATGCCGCTTGGAAAAAGCGAGGGGCAACTGAGTGGACCGAGCCGTTCGTGCTGGCCGACACGCCAGGCTTTCCGGACTGCAATACGGCACTCTTTTTAGATCGCGACAAACAGCTTTGGCTTTTCTTTCCAACGGTCATCGCCAATAGTTGGGAGTCTTGCATCACGAATTTCAAAATCTCTAAACAATTTGCTGCACCAGAGTCTCCACTATGGCACCGGGAGTCGATCATTCTGCTCAAGCCCGACGATTTCGCCGCCGAAGCAAAAACGAAACTGGACAAGGAATTGGAGCCATACCAAGACCAGTTGCCACCTAAGACCGCTGAGGGAATTCGCGTGCTGAGTGAACGGTTGGGCGAAAAACTGTATCAACGGCTTGGTTGGCAGCCTCGGTGCAAGCCGACACAATTACCAAGTGGTCGAATTTTATTGCCGCTGTACACCGATACCTTTTCGATTTCGATTATGGCGATTACGGATGATGGCGGAAAAACATGGAGGGCAAGCCAGCCACTGTTCGGTTTTGGGAATATCCAACCGACCGTGCTTCGGCGCAACGATGGAACGCTTGTTGCCTATATGCGAGAGAATGGAGTGCGAAAGAAAATTCGCGTGGCCGAGTCGACCGATGACGGCGAAACCTGGGGCGATGTTGGTATTTGCGATCTACCCAATCCCGGTTCGGGCGTCGATGGCCTTCGGCTAGCCAGCGGAAAGTGGTTGATGGTTTACAACGACACGACACAGGGACGCCAACGACTGGCGGTATCGCTTTCAAATGACGAGGGGCGAACTTGGCCAACGACTCGCCACCTAGAGGACCAATCAAGTGGCTCATACCATTATCCAGCCGTAACGCAGGGTGCGGACGGCACTGTGCACGTGATCTACAGCTACTTTGTCGAGCAAGGCAAAAGCATGAAGCACGCAGCTTTTAAGGAAGCCTGGATCAAAAGCTTCTAGGCACTTACCTCGCAGACCTCGACGTTTATGATCTTCAAGTCTGCGATGCAAGAAGCAAGAAGCTTGATGCAGGCATCTTTAGTTCCCCTCTCGCTTGAAATCGAAGCGTCGCGGAGAGCCACCTTTGGCTTGGCCAATCGTGGCTATCAGGCCACCCTCGGCTGATAATTCGTACACGATGCGTTTCGGGTAGTCGTGACGCGGGTTGTCAAACACGGCACGCGTTGTGGTCAACTCAGTGAGCACGAACTCGGTCGAAGTATTGCCGCCGGGCTGCGCGATGTAGACCAGTCCGCCATCGCGTTCGACGATGCGTAGGTACTCGAACGCGACCATCTTGCCGCTTGTGTTGACCGTGCGCGATACGGCAAGCATCGCGCCACCGAGCGGCGGGCTCCAGCGTTCCTCGATCGACGATCCCGAGCTCCTCGATCCGACCCACGCGCCGGACAGCCATGCCGCATCGCTGATCGCTGCTTTCGCCATCGCGGGCATCTCGATGTCCGCCGCGCGTCGGTAGAGCGCGATCGATTCCTTGTTCGCCGGCGGATCGACTGAAACCGTCACGAGCAGTCCGTCGGCCGTGACGCTGAATTTTCGGTGGATTATCCCGATTCCGTTGGGCGGGCTGCCTGGCAGGCGCTCAAACCTGACGTCGTACTCGAACGTATTGTCCTGCCATGCGCCACGATAACGTGAGATTGTTTTTGGCTCTGAGATTTCGGTGATCGTGCCGTCGATCGCGACACGCACGTCGCGGTGCCCGGAGCCATGGCCGTTCAGCACTACTGCATCTTTCTCGACACGCATCGAGAACTTTGAGGACATGGGCGGGCCGAGTTGCTCGAGGGTACGCCCCTCGGTGCGGTCCTCAACGAAGATCCACTCGCCGTCCAACGCGCGTAGATCGTCAGTCGTGGCCAATAGCGCGTTCGACGGCCAAGCCATGACGAAGGTAGCAAGGAATGCAATCGATGTTGACGTCCAAGTGGAAAAGTGCATTGCGGAGTCCCTTACAATTTGTAAGAACTCATCCAAGAGTAGAGAATGTCGCTACGTCCCTGCCCGTCTATCCTGGGATGAGTTCTATAATGAATCTTTATTCATGTTGTTGCTCAGACCGAATGTACTCTACCGACCGTCGAACCGCAACTTTGCCATCACAGCAGCCCCGTCATGAAAGACTCAAGTGAATCAGCAGTCCTCAGACGGCTCATCGAGCATGCCAACTCAGGCGACGTCGCAGCTCGAGGCATGCTGCTAGAGCATGCGTACGACCGATTGTGTTTGCTGGCAGCGGAGATGCTCGCGGAGTCCTTTCCGACGATCAAAAATCGACATGAAGTTAACAGCATCGTTCACGAGACTTGGCTCAAGCTAGATCGGGTACACGACAAGACGCAGCCACCCATACTTGCTGACTTCTTTCGATTGGCTGTCTTCAAAATTCGACAAGTGCTCCTGGACATCGTGGACCGATCGCGAGATTGCGCGAACAAGGCAATCGCTCGTGCATCCATGATATTGAGCTGCATATCTGGATGGGCGGCTCCATCCTTCGATCGCGAACAACCTTTAATTCGCCAGTTATCCCCTATGAGCCCCACGACCAAGTCCAGCATCCCAACCGCGATCACCTCACGTTCAAGAACCGCGGGTCTTCGCGCGATCATTTCAAGCAAGCCTGCGTCCCTCGGCGAGTTTCGAATGAATTCCGTTCCATGTTCAAGTTCCGATCGATTGCGGTGAAAGACTTCGCTCATCGTGTCTCCTTGGACGGGTGGCTTAATATTCTACATCGACTCGGTTGGCGAGCTAAGAGCCACTTGTTTGATCGAATAAGAATTTACTATCGCCTTATCAGGAATTCGCCACACCGGCCAGTCAAAGATGCGTCAATCGTGCATCAAAACGGTGCGAGTTGGGTTCAGCAGCTACACTCGTTTGTCCGAGGCCTCTGCAACTAACCGTTGTGGACAATGTCGCTAGTCAATTGCCCTACACTGTAATACGGGGTGAGCCATGATTTTTCGCTCCGATGGGAACGAGGCCGGCAGAATCGCTCGACTAAGTTTTCTACCTACCAGTTGAAGTCGAATCGACTTGCGAGGATATCGGAATTGGTTGCGCCGAACACGGCTTGCTGGCTCGTGATAGGGTGAATCCAATCGAACATCATGCGAACGCGATCGCTCCAATACCAATTGAAGCCAAACGTAAAGTCGTTGTACTGTCCGGCATTCAGATTGTTCAGGTCCAAGTGCGACCACCGGGCTTTGGCTTCCAAAGCACCCCATCCATTCCCGTCACGCGACAGAAAGAAGTTGGTGTTTGGGACATTGCGTGCAAACTGGGCTCCATGCTGCCCAAACCGATCAAACTTTCGGTTCTCGCCAGTCAGGAACCAGCTTGTATGCACGTAAGCACCGCTCAAATGGTTCGATGGCCCCTCGAGTCGGTCAACACTTGAGAGAAACGCCTCGCTTTGGACTGTGAAACGTCCCCAAACAACCGCGGACTCAATGTTGCCTGTCGTATAATCGTCGGCAAGCAATACCCCGCTATCGATGATCCGCGTCCCCTCTCGGATTTGAGGTCGTGCTCGCACCCGAACGCGTTTGTCTTGATCGTGGGTGTATAAAACTCCGAGGCCGGTATGGACTAGGTAGCGGCCATTGCTTGGTTCATCGTAGTACGGTAACCAAGTCAGTCGCCCGCTCACACGACAACCTTGATTGTCGTCGAGCCTTTCTTTGGTTGCTTCACTGACGCTATCCAAAAAGATTCCGCTAGACCAAGTAATGCTCTTTGCGTCGTTGCAATTGTAGAACGCAAGTCCGACTTCGCGATCTGGCGAAAATACCCCTTGGGTTGGCATCGAGCGTTCCAAAAAGATGTTGTTTGTGTCGTTGGTCACCTGCTCCAAGCTAAACGGAACAAAGAAGTTCCCCACTCGCATCCGTCCCAACAGTGGAATCTCATTGAGAGAAAAGTATGCATCCTTGACCTCGGGCGACGTAACTTGTCCTGGCAAACTTTCGCCCTGCGATTCGGGCTCGAGTGTCATTTGCAATCGGAAGTCATATTTTCCGTAACCAGTTCCATCCGCAACCAATCGCAGTCGTCGGAATTCAAAATAGTCTTGTGTATTTGGAATCGACGGATCCGCTTGCGCCCAATTGATGTAGTCCATCTGGACGTGTCCACCGAGTTTAACCGACCAGCTATCTTGAGTCACACGCCCCTGGGTGTCGTTCGGTTTTCTCTCGGCGGGCGTGCCCGTTTCGCCTGACTTAGGCTCGCCGGGCAAGTTCGAATCCGGCCTAGGTTTAGATTGAATTGCTCTCTCTAGCTCTTCAACCCGCTTCTTGAGCTGTTCCACGTCATCGACAGAGGATTCGTTTTGCTCGACCGGCGGAATGGCGATTTGGGCGTGCAAGTAGGAGGGACAAAATGCAAGCAAACATGACGCGATCAAACCCGAAAGTTGAGCCAAAAAGTGATCCCAATATGCTCTACCTCCGTTCCTACGCAACTCGATGGCCTCCTCTGCCACACAACAAGACTACCTCGCTAACTGAGCGATTTGAGGCTCATTTCCTTCGACCTGACGTGGACTTGTAGGCCTTCTTACCTATTCGGCAGAATCGTTGTGATTCTGAAGCTTTCGCGCGAGATGAGTGATGGATGTAGTCGATACTGGCTCGAATTTGCGATTTTTCGCGAGGTTCACTCCGGACCTCGTTTAGCACTCAAAACGCTCGTTGCGGTGGCATTTTCGAACCGGACCCTCCACAAAATGAGCTTTGTCTGCTATATTCCAGGCCAATTCATGGACGAGCAAATGAAGCTCTCCTACCTTTATCTTGTATGAGCTACGGCTCCGCGAAAAGACTTCGATATGTCGGACCATTGGAACAGTATTGCGAATCTGCTTAAGACACCTTCTCTCAACCCGACCGCAAAAAAAACAGACGGTCCTCCCAAATCGACCAAGCCCACGCTGCCACCGGAAGATCCAATTCAGCAACAACCCGAGCAAGTGGCCGCTGTCGAACCAGTAAAGCCCAAGCCTGAGCCTTCGCGATTGCGAAGTTCCTGGGATGCTGTCGCTACATTTTTTGGTGTGGCATCACCAGAACAACCTACGGAAGTTTCACCGGCACCCGCCAAGACAAGTACTCGTGACGAGAATCAAGACGCTAGGCCGGTTGCGGCTGGTGGGCGGAAAAACAAACCAAGCATGTGGGGTCAGCCGGACGAGGGGGCGCAATCTGCTCCGCCACCTAAATCGGAGCCTCGGCTTGTGAATCGAAGTGAGCCCGTTAGCGAACCGCAGCAATCGCGTACCAGCGAAGATTCACGCGATCGAGGGCGTTCAAGAGGACGAGATAGAGCCCCTGTCGTCGACGATCTTCCGGTCGTTGAGGATACGTCGTTTTTCTCAGCCGATCCACCGCCTCGACGCGCACCACAGCATCGCGATGAACCGACCGGGGCAATTGATCCAGAGCGACGTTCTCATCGACAGCAGCCGCGTCGCGGTCGTCAGGCTGACGTTCGAGCAGATGTTGCATTTGGCGAACCGATTGCAGAGGCAGGCTTTGCAGACGATCTGCCGCCAGTCACTCGCGCCGCAGACCTTGAACGTTCACCTAGACCCGATCGGGGACCTAGACCTGAACGAGGGCCACGGCCAGAAAGAAGCGGACGCGACGATAGGCCGAGCAGGCCGCCACGTGTCGAGGGCGAATCACGGCCCGAACGAGCGCCACTGCCGGCTCGTGACGATAGCCAAGAACCTGCAGATCGGGAAATTCGTATCGAGAGACCTGTCCGTGCAGAGCGACCCGTTCGCCCAGAGGGAACGGTCCGCCCTGCAAGATCGGAAGCGACCGACGATAGACCGCCTAGAGCAGACCGCGGCGATAGACCACCGCGCGGTGAACGAACCGATCGACCGGCTCGAACAGAGAGTGGAGACAGACAGGATCGTCCACCAAGATCTGAGCGTGCTGATCGCCCGCCTCGAGCAGAACGATCGGGAGCAGCACGAACTGAGAGTGCAGCTCGTTCGGAAGGGCCCAGCCGAGGAGATCGGCCTCCACGAGCAGAGGGCGGAGAGAGAAGGCCACCTCGCGATAGAGCTGACAGAACCGAGCGGTCGGCGGCTCCAAGAGCAAATCGAGATGCTGAACCAGAGAGACGCCCAAGTTCTTCGGTTACAAAAAAACCATCCGGATTTGGTGCGGGGATTCATGAAGACGATGTTTTCGGATTTGGGGATGTTCCGTCCGATGTTAATGACGATTTCGTACAAGTTGATGATCGCGACGAGATCGATTCTGACGCTCCGATTTCTAGAGATTCGAGCGAACCTGAATCGCGTCCGCGAAGACGTCGAGGACGTGGAAGACGTTCTGAATCCAAAGGGAGCGATGGTCCCGACGCATCGCTTGATCCGCGAGATTCAGTCGATGAACGCGATGACGATGATGCAAATGATTTCATCAGCAAGAATAGCAGGATTCCATCGTGGCAAGATGCGATCGGGACGCTAGTTGCCACTAACATGGAAAACCATCAAAGGAATCAGTCGCAGAATCGTGGCCCTCGCGGTCGCGGCCCACGTCGAGATCGATAGTGGCTACGTTACTGACCCGATGCGAAAGCAACGAACCGATTAGCGAGGCAGGCGTTATCAGCCCCTCGCTGATGGATAAGGTGCTGATGGACAAGGTTGCGATTGGTGCCTAGAAAGGTTTAATCCTAGATAAGAATTTTGTGGCCCAGCCGCGTGAGTAGCCATCTCGTACATGCCCCAAGTCTACCTTCTTGATGTGCGATTGGATTAGATTGCGACTTAAGACAACATTGTCTGGTCCAATATCTTGACTCCTGCAGGTTCCAGTCAATGAGTAACGCCAGCTGTTGTCATTTTCTTCAATGGTCTTCGTTGCGTCTAATACGATAAGCCCGTTCGGCTTGATGTCTACGATTTCAGCTGCAATGTTGCGAGTGAAAGCTTCGCTGGTTCGGACCGTGGAATCACCGCGATAAACTTCGTTCTGTTCGGTTTGAATTCGCGGATCTCCGTCCGCCTGTGGAGCCGGCTTGATCGTGTCTAAGCCCACAAGCCGAATCCAGCTTTTGATGGCTGCGTCGTAGCTGGTTGTCTTTCGTGAAGTTGCATTGCCCGAGGACAAGGATGTTGAAGTTTCGTCGATCCTGATGGAGACGATGTCGTGCAGCTTTAGTGTACGAGCGGGAACCGGAGGGACATACGTCCAGGATGTTTGCAAACCGAGTTGGCTTGCGTTATCAACCGGAGGGAGATAACCGGGTTGGAACTGGCCGGCTTGCGGTCCGTAATCACCTGGCTGACCTGGCTGACCTGGCTGACCGTTCCTACTCGCTGTCGGTGGGGATAGCACATTCTCCGACGCCGCGCCCAAGTTTCCTGCCTGAGCGACTCGAACCACTGGCTGGTGAAAGAGGCTGCTGTTCTGCGCATAGGTTGGGCTGGTGCCAACGAACCCTAGACCGAACACCAATAATGTGCAGCTCGCAGAAAGAAGATTCGGCAAACTGTGATCTTGACCTTTAGGCATGTAGGGCATTTCCTTATCGAGAGGCGATTGGTTTCGTGACGACTGGATTGTTACGATTCACTTGGGGCAGATTTCCTGTTCCGTTCGAAATCACCTCCACTGTCCTGTCGCCCGTGACTCGCGCGAGAACTCGTTTGCGTTGCGGTTGGACTTCGACTTGGATGACATCATCGATCGCACCGCTTTCTACAGCGCGTCCATTTGTCTTTACGATGACTTCACCAGAGACAACATCAATTCCAACAAGGTCTCCTACATGGATGATGGTTGGAGGTCCGACTTCGCTTAAGCGGATCACTTGTTGTGTGCTCATCGAACGTCGAAGCTGTTGACCAATCAATAAATCGGTTTGCGCGAAGCAATCATCGGGACCATAGTTGAGTCCGCGAGGCATAGGTATCCACACCAGATCTTCCTCGCGGAGCACGTAGCCTTTCGCCAAAGGCCGAGTCGCGGCAACGACCATTTCTGGAAGTTTTACGGTAGCTGGGATGATAACCGACTGTTCCGCGTTCGGGCCTTTGAGCAAGAACGTAAATTCCTGCTTTCCATCCCAGGGTGGTTGCCCACCCGCGATCCCTAGGATTCGGTTGCGCTGCATCATCGTGTTGACGTGTTCGGTTGGTACTTGCACGCTGATGTTCCAGTTACCCGTAGAAGCCGTCTTTGTTTGCAGGTAGTTTTGGATCGCCAAGACAGCCGTCCGTTCCGCCTGTGTCACATTTCCCTGCGAGATAAACGCGGATGTAAACTGGGATTTATCAATCGCGAGATTGGATTGAGCCGGGAGCGGTTGAACGTTTTGCCCGGCTGCATGGACCGTTTGCTGGAATCCTGCCGGCCGCACGTCGGGAATTGGTTTGGTTGGCTGTGCCGACTCTTTACGTTCCCCTTCGACTCGTTTGACTCGGCACTCCATCGCACCTTGCCAGTGAATCATTTCGCTGGAGACGCCACGCAAGGCAAGGGACTTCGCAATATCTTCCCGCGTCCAGGATTGATCGTTATTCAAGCGGGGGGCTGGTGCAAGCGGGAGATCCTGGAGTTGCTGAATCAAACCATCGGACCCTTTGATGCTGACCAAATCGGCTAGCATCAGCAGATTGGAAGGGCACTCCGAAGTCGCTTTCAATAGCAGCTCGACCTTGATCGTCTTTTTGCCGTTCGGAATAACTTCGCGAGGAGATTGGGCAAGGGCATTTGGATAGGTACAAACGCACAACATTGCCGCAACAAATGAACAGGACAACAAATGGAATAATCTATGTGCTTGTCTCATGGCTTAGCGACTATCTTCGAAGGTTGGCGATTTGCTGGAGGATTTGGTCACCCGCTTGGATCGCTTGTGAATTCAATTCGAATCCGCGCTGTGTGGTAATCAAATCGATCATTTCGCGAACGGGTTCGACATTTGATTTTTCCAAAGAGCCTTGCCGAATGATGCCGAGTCCGTTTAAACCCGCAGCGCCCTGTTGAACTCCGCCGCTTGCGTCGGTCGCTTGATATAGATTCTCGCCCACCTTGAGCAAACCGTCCGGATTGATGAAGGAGGCCATCGAGATGATGCCTGCCGTGGTCAATTGGGTTGCGCCTGGAGCACGCACTCGCACCTCCCCGTTGGTGCCAATCACGACCGCTGTCGAGCCCTGTGGGATAGCCACTGGCGGATTTAGCAATCGTCCGGTTTGGGCTGAACCGATGACCAATTGACCGTTGGCATTAATGTCGAGATTGCCCGCCCGAGTGTAAAGTGGTTGGTTGGAGACCGGGTCTGTAACCTCAATGAAGCCTTGGCCTTCGATGGCGATGTCGAGATCACGTCCGGTCTGTTCGATCGTTCCCTGGCCGTAGTCCTTTTGCGTACTCTGGACACGTGTCCCCAGTCCGATCTCAACGCCGACAGGAGTCGGATTCTGTAGTGCGTCATTGATTCCAGGGTAGACTTGATCGCGATAGAGTAGATCTTCGAAATTGGCCCGATCTCGTTTGAACGCAGTCGTATTCATATTGGCCAAATTATTGGCGATCACATCCAGCTTGGTCTGCATGGCTTCCATGCCAGTGGCTGCTGTGTAGAGTGTTTGCACGCTCATGGTTTTTCGTCCCTTGTTTTTAGACTATTGAAGCCGGTTTATGGGGGGATTGATGAAAGTCGTTATTCTTTGAGCAAGCGGCCGATCAAGTTTCCGTACGCTTGGTCGTGATGTTGAATGAGGCGAAGATTGGATTCGTAGGCACGCGTGGCCTCGATCAGTTCCATCATGGCAGTGGTTGGGTTGACAGCTGATTTCTCGAGACTGCCGCTAACGACCGCACGTTCGTTGGGTGGAACCAGTTGGGTTTGAGCTAACGGACGAAAGAGGTTGTCGCCAGCTCGAGCAAGATCACCCAACGACTCGGGACGCGACAGCATCAGTGGGATGTTCCTGCCGTCTTGCTGGATGACGCCGTTGTTGTTCACTTCGTAGCGTCGCGATGGATCAATTTGAATAGGGCCGCCGTCCACGCCCAATACTTGATCGCCGTTGGTGTTGGTGAGTTGGCCGGACGAGTTGAAAATAAATCCGCCGGCGCGAGTGAGGAACTGCTCTTCTCCACGTTGAACTACGAAGAAGCTATTTTCATCGTGAATTGCAAAATCGGTTTTGTTTCCCGTGATCTCGATTGGTCCATTTTCAAACATGGTTTGGGTTGGTTGGATTTTTGCACCGCCACCGATATCGGCCAAAGAGCCAGAATGAGGTGAAACCTCGCCATCCTCAATTGCTTTGTTGTGCCGCGCTGCGACAACGGCTAAGGTAGGCTTGAAACCAGGCGTGTTGATGTTGGCTAAATTATTGCTGAGAACCTCGAGCCGGTGGTTCTGGACGTGGGCTCCAGAGGCCGAAAGGTACATTCCGTATGGCATATCCCAGTCTCCTTTCAAAGCGAGAGCGAAGCCGGGACTTTAGCGGTTGCGAAAATCGACCGAAATGTCAATATTCGATTGCAGAATCGAATTTTTGAAGCTAGTGTGTCGGTCCGATGGAAAACTCCGCTACCCAAACTATCCAGCCTCGCCAACGTAGCGATCGCTACAGCCGAAACGAGCGGCTCGGTGTTTTCGTCTTTGGTCTATTCTTAATGACACTGCTAATCGTTGCATCTTTCCTCGAGCCGAATCCGGCCGGACTTGGGACGCACACTCAACTCGGTCTGCCTGGCTGCACGATGTACACCTTGTTCGGAATTCGATGCCCGGGTTGTGGTATGACGACGTCATGGGCCTATGCGTTGAAGGGGGATTTTACGAACGCGATCCAAGCCAACGTTGGGGGAGTGCTATTATGCTTTTTGGCGGCTGCGACATGCCCTTTTCTCATGTGGATAGGCATTCGCGGGCGACCTTTGGAGACCCGGTGGTTTACCCAAGTTGCCATGGTCGTCCTGTTGATCGCAATAGTTATTTCCATAATCGAATGGCTGATTCGTCTGGCGGCGTGACTTTGCATCTGATACAAGCCAAGCGAACGGACGCAAGTTCTAATGGCAAACGTATGCAAATGGGAAGGATTCCTGCATGGCCGCAAACTTTCAAGTTGAATCAAATTGGCAAACCGTTTCACCTGAGACGGGCAAGCTCTTTTCGCGTATTTTCCTTTTAATGCTGGCCTGCATGGCCGTCGCAACCTCGTCCGGCTGCGGACTATTGGCTAACGCGATGTACATCGTCAAAGGCGTTGACTTGCCTGCCGAATTTGATGAACTCAAAGAGAAAAAGGTTGCGGTGATCGTCAGTACCGAGGCTGGCTTGAATAGCGACGCATCAGCAATCCTCGTGTCGAGGCACATAAGCGAGTTGCTTGCCCGAAACGTAAAAAAGATCGAGATGATAAACCCTGACGAGGTCGATCGAATCATCAACGATCAGCCTATAGGCGAGCGATCGCTTTCTGTTATCGGAAGCCGTGTGAGAGCCGACTATGTTGTGTTCGTTGAAGTTGCAAATCTGAAGTTGAAGGATGGACAAACTCTCTTCCGTGGGCGTAGCAATGCAACCGTATCCGCCTACAAGGTGTTGGACGGAGATCGCCCCGTTTTTAGGAAGTCATTCCCTGAATTCATCTACCCTCAAAACGGAGCACCTGTCACAGACTTCGATGAAGCACAATTCAAACGCATTTATCTATCCGAACTGTCTATGCGCGTTGCACGAACGTTTTACCCATTCGATCCATCGATCGATGTCGCAAAGGACGCTGCTGTTTCTTCGCTGGGTGTGGGGCAATAAGGGGCGAGGCTAATGAAGAAGAGAAACAAGTATCTTTCGTGGATTGCATTCTTCCAGTTGTTGTTTACCGCTGGGTTTGCCGAAGCTCAAAACGGCTCAACGCCAATTGATTTTCGAATTAATATCGACATCTACGACAACGAAGCGAAGCCGCCAATCAACAGCGTTGAAACGATCTTCATGGGTGGTCAGTACATAGAACTGGACGATAGCAGAAACCGCGTCACCGTCGTTGATCCGAGCAAAGGTCGTGTTTCAATTCTAAACTCAGATACAAAAACCCTGGTTCACTTGGAAATGAGCGGGCTGGAAAATCAAGTAAACAGCATACTCACCGAGATGACACCCGAGCAAAGGCGGAAGTTTTCCAGCCACGGTGTCCCCGTGTCGGATTCCGCGGGCTTTGTTAGCGTGGGAAACGAGAACTTAAGATATAAGTTCAAACCAATCACGCCAACCAACCCAAAGATTGCCATCTGCTATGCTGACTTTGCAAATTGGTCAGCCAGAGTCAATGCACGCTACTACAGAGTCCCGCCTTTCATTCGAATGGAATTGAATCAGCTCTTGATGGATCAACGCCAGTTACCAGAAGAACTGCACCGTTTGACCATGATCGCGCCTCCCAATCAGGCTGATCCGGTCGGTAAGTCAGAGGAGATTATCGCTCGGCTGTTTCTAACGGAGTCGCTTAACAACAACGACCGCAGTCGCGTCGCAGGTGTATTGAAATCCATGACCGAGTTCAAGATCACCACGGAAAAGGACTTCTTTGCATCCGACGCTCAGGTGCGAGTCACTGCGGAAAAAGATACTCGTCCAAAGTCACGGTAACTTCTCGAAAATGCAAAGCGGTTTTTTATTCTGGATTGTTTGTCTCGCAATCGCCGCCAAGCTGCTAACTGGAAATTGTTTGCTGGCGCAAGAAACGACGGTGAAACTCGCATCGAGCACGGCAGTTTCAAGTGAATCGATGAGCGTGCGGCGATGGCCAGTGGAGATGCAAGCCTCGCAATTTCAAATCCACTCTACGGTGTCGTCACAACAACTTGAACCCTCTTTACCTAAACTGAGTTCTTTGGCACATGAGCTCCGAGAATCCCTTGCTATCGATATCGTAGATACACCGATTCACATCGTTGTATTGGATAATCGCGACTCACTCGATGCCTACGTCAAACGGCTTCTGCCTTTGGCGCCAAGTCGACGTGCACTCTACATTCGCCATCGCGGTCCGGGACTCGTTCTGACCTATTTCAATCCAGCGTGGCTTACCGATGTGCGGCACGAATCAACGCACGCGCTGCTCGATGCGAGCG
Source organism: Pirellula sp. (assembly GCA_031368325.1). GTDB lineage: Bacteria > Planctomycetota > Planctomycetia > Pirellulales > Pirellulaceae > JBKCUI01. The sequence goes on along the minus strand of JANMNR010000475.1, from coordinate 1,986 downwards.
GTGTTAGGGTCCCCGCATGGCTCGACGAGGGGCTGTCGGAGTACTTTGAAACCGCCAGCGGGAGTCTTATGGAGCATACGACTCACCGCGCAGCCGTTCGATCTCAACTGCGATACGGTCAAGTTCCCGACTTGCAGCAGCTTGAAGGAACGGATACGAATTCTACTTTAACTGCCAAGGATTACCGCGATGCCTGGAGCGTCACGGCCTTTGCCCTAAATGCATCAGAGGAAACAAAGCTGGTGTTTCAGCGGTTCCTGCAAGATCTCCAAAACGACCGCCCTGGAGGGTATTTGAACCATCGACTGCAGCCGGCGGTCGGCTCGTGGCGAGATGATTTTTCGAATTTCTTCCGCCGCTAATTTTGTTTAAAAACGCATCGGCCAGGATTTGAGATCTGAGCCCTGAGATTTGAGCCCTGAGCCCTGAGATCTCAAGTTTGCAGTCTGCAATTCGCGTCCTACGCTGCACTTTTGCATCTGACGGTTGTAACGCCTAAATGGGCCAATTCATCTTTGAAATTTTTCGTCTTAGGCGCAGTTTAGGACGTACATTTGGTCGTCGCAAACTTCCTGAAATAGGGTGTGGTTGGCCGAAACGCAACCCCTCCCATTCGAACAACATGACACATTGGATCCGGTATGGCCATCTCAGAACTCATCGAGCAACTGCGTCAACAATTGCCGAAAGCAAGCCACCGGCGCGTCGCTTGTTTGGCAATGCTGATTTGCGATCGAGATCCAGAGCTAGCTTGCCTCGCTAACAACAATGAGTTTGTCGACCTGCTAGAAGAGATTCAGCTCAGGATGCAGTCCATCGATGACCAGCACGCAGCAGTTGCAAACGAACTCGATCAACTTGCACTAACTCAGCCATGCGAATTTGAGCCAAAGCACGTCTGGACTCTCATTCGTGCCATCAAAGTTCAAAGTCAATTTGTTGACATGTTCACCGGTGCACGCACAGAGCAAACGAGCATGCATTGACTCTTTGTCGAACGTGCTGCTACGCACATTGAGGCAGTGATTTTTGTGACCCGCCGCTCGAGGGCAACCGACGGAAAAACTAGCGATAACCCGATACGGTCTGAAAGGACTGGCTCAATATTTCGCTGTAATCGTAATGCTCGACATCTTCACCGAGCAACTCGACTTCATAGTAGCCTTCGTAGCCATACTGTTCGATCGTTTGCACCAATGCTGCCAGCGGGACCTTGCCTTCACCGAGCAAACAGCGATTCTGCTCACCCATCGGGGCTCGTTTCGAATCACCAAGCTGCACCAATCGAATAAAGGGCACAATGGATGGTAGCCAGTCCATTGCGTTCAAATCTTGAGCCATGTGGTAGCAATCAAAAACAATCCCACAATTGCTGTTTCCAATTGCCGAAATCACATCAAGCGTGTCCGGCACGCTGGTCAAAAAAGTAAAATCATGTGCGCATCCAATATGCATTGGTTCAACAGCCAATTGAATCCCAACCGCCTGAGCAGCTTCTGCCAAGATCTTCAATGCTTGCGCCAGTAAGCGTTTAGCATGGTTGCGGGTATGCCCAGAACGACTTCCAGCCAACACGACTAGACAGTCGGCTTCCAATTGAGCCGCAACATCGATTGCATCCAACGCATCGTGAATCGACTCTCTAAACGTCCTGCCATCGCTTCCCGTAAACCCACCCGCCCAGTTGACGGACGATACTTTCATTTGCTGGTCGACGAGCAGTTCTCGCCCCTTGGCCTCTCCGCAATCCGACAGTTTTGGCCGCCAGACACCAATGGCATGGAAGCCATGCTCCTTGTACCGTAGGACATCTTCCTCGAAGCTCCAGCGGTAGGTAGAAAGCTCTGAAACTGCCATACGCGACATCCATGAAGTTGGCATCGATTCTCCTACAAGTGCGGAATTCCAAACAAACCACTCGATCGGTCCTGCGTCGAACTAGGGCCTGCGCAAAGTATCTGCGCCAGGGCTGGTATGTAAAGAAGG